>NZ_NMUO01000141.1 GCF_002237365.1 Zobellella denitrificans | reverse complement strand
GCGGCTGGCGCGTGAGCGAGGCGGAGCTGGCCCAGGCCCGGGCGCAGTTGCTGGAGACCGACGCGGGCGGGGGGGCGGAGCCGTTGCCCCTGGCGCTGGTCGCGCCGGTGTCCGGCCGGGTGCTGCAACTGCTGCAAAAGAGCGAGACGGTGCTGGCCGCCGGCACCCCCATCATGGAGCTGGGCGACCCGGAGGGGGATCTGGAGGTGGTGGTGGAGCTGCTGTCGACCGACGCGGTGCAGGTGATGCCCGGCATGGGGGTGATCATCGATCACTGGGGCGGCCCGGCGCCCCTGGCCGGGGTGGTGGAGCGGGTCGAGCCCCGGGGGTTCACCAAGTTTTCCGCCCTGGGGGTGGAGGAGCAGCGGGTGAACGCCGTCATCCGCTTCGCCGGCGAGCCGGCCAGGCGCCGCAGCCTGGGCCACGGCTACCGGGTGGAGGCGCGGATAGTGGTGTGGCAAGAGGAGGCGGCGCTGATCGCTCCGTCCAGCGCCCTGTTCCGGGACGGCGAGCGCTGGGCGGTGCTGGTGGTGGAAGGCCGGCGGGCGCGGCTGACCCCGGTGCGGGTGGGGCATGACAACGGCGTCGAGGCGCAGATACTGGCCGGGCTGGAGGCGGGGCAGCGGCTGGTGCTCTATCCCGCCCCCGGGCTGGAGGACGGCGCCCGGGTGCGGCCGCGGGAGGACTAGCCCCGGGCCAGCCCCGGCGGGCTAAGCTTGGGGTATGCCGCTTTTTCATGGTGCCGCCATGGTTCACCGCTATTACGTCAACCTGCTGCTGACGGGGGCCACCGCCGGCGCCGGCTGTGGCTGGGGGCTTCGGCCTGCGTATTCCTGCTGACCCTCGTCGACATAGTGCGGGCCATGGCGCGCAGGCAGGCGGGGGTCGATCTGCTCGCCCTGTTTTCCATCGGCGGCGCCCTCGCCCTGGGGGAATACCTGACGGCGGGGGTCATCGCCCTGATGCTGGGCAGCGGCCGTACGCTCGAGGACTACGCCGAACGGCGGGCGGGGCGCGAGATGTCGGCACTGCTTGAAAAGGTGCCGCGCCACGCCAACCGCTACCAGGGCCAGGCCATAGTGCAGGTGGCGCTGGCCGCGGTCGAGCCGGGTGACCGCCTGCTGGTGCGCGCCGGGGAGACGGTGCCGGTGGATGGCAGCCTGCTGTCGGAGCAGGCGGTGCTGGACGCCGCCACCCTGACCGGCGAGTCCTTGCCCGTGGATTGCCGTGCGGGCCAGCGCCTGCAAAGCGGCTGCGTCAATGCCGGCGCGCCCTTCGACATGCTGGCGACGCATGCCGCCGAAGACAGCGCGCTGAGCGCCATCGTCCGGCTGGTGCAGTCCGCCCGCGAGTCGAGGGCGCCGGCCATGCGCCTGGCCGATCGCTATGCGCTGCTGTTCGTGCCCCTGGCACTGGCGCTGGCGGGAGCGGCCTGGGCCTGGTCCGGCGACCCGGTGCGGGCGCTGGCGGTGGTGGTGGTGGCCACCCCCTGTCCGCTGATCCTGGCGGTGCCGGTGGCGATAGTGAGTGCCATGTCGCGCTGTGCCAGCCACGGCGTGCTGATCAAGCACGGCGGCGCCATCGAGAAGCTGGCGCGGGCCGAGACCCTGTTCTTCGACAAGACCGGCACCCTGACCGGCGGGCGCGCCCGCCTGGTGGCGGTGGCCGGCGCGCCGGGGGCCGACGACGAGGAGGTGATCCGGCTGGCCGCGTCACTGGATCAGATGTCCGACCATGCGGTGGCCCGGGCCGTGGTGCAGGCGGCCCGGGAGCGGAACCTGGAGCTGTCGCTGCCCTCGGCGGTGAGCGAACAGGCCGGCAGCGGTATCTGCGGCATGGTCGACGGCCGCCGGGTGCGGGTGGGCAGCCTCGATTATGCCGCCGGCCCGGAGCCTTACCCGCCCTGGGTGGAACGGCTGGCGCGGCACGGCGGCCAGGAGGGGAGCGGCGCTGTTTATGTCGCGGTCGACGGCCGCCTGGTCGGGGCCCTGCAGATGGCGGACGAGATCCGGCTCGACACCCCGCGGGCCCTGCGGCTGCTGCGGCTGGCCGGTATCCGGCGCAGCGTCATGCTGACCGGTGACCGGCGCGAGGTGGCGGAAACCATTGGCGGTGTGCTGGGGGTGGACGAGGTGCTGGCCGAGCAGACCCCGGCGGCGAAACTGGCCGCCATTGCCGCCTCCTGTGAACATGGTGTGACCCTGATGGTGGGCGATGGGGTCAACGATGCCCCGGCCCTGGCGGCGGCCGACGTGGGGATTGCCATGGGCGCGCGCGGCGCGGCGGCCGCCGCCGAGGCGGCGCAGGTGGTGCTGTTGGTGGACCGGCTGGACCGGCTGGCCTTTGCCCTGCGCATTGCGCAGCGGGCCAGGGCCATCGCGCTGCAAAGCGTGACCCTGGGGCTGGGACTGTCCATGATCGCCATGGTGATCGCGGCGCTGGGCTACCTGCCGCCCCTGGCCGGCGCCCTGTTGCAGGAAGGGATAGACGTTGCGGCTATCCTCAACGCCCTGCGCGTGCTGGGGCTGGAGCGCCAGCCCTTGGACGCGCGCCTGTCGGAGGACCGGGTCCGGCGGCTGCGGGAAGAGCACGCCGCCATGCTCCCGGTGCTGGAGCAGATCACCCGGCTGGCCGACCGGGCGGCGGAGCTGCCAGCGGAACAACTGCTGGCCGGCCTGCAGCGGCTGCTTGGAGTCTTGCGCCAGGAGATCCTGCCCCACGAGCGGCGCGACGATACCGAGCTGTATCCGCAGGTCGCCCGCCTGATCGGGGGCGACGATCCCATGGCGACCATGAGCCACACCCACCGGGAAATCTACAAGGCGGTGCAGGGGCTGGAGCGCCTGGCCGCGGCGCTCGAGGCGCCGGAGCTGGCGTCGCCCGCCCTGCCCGAGCTGCAGCGTGCCCTGTACGCCCTCGACACCATACTGCGCCTACATTTTGCCCAGGAAGAAGAGCTGTACCACAACCTGGCCGGATAAGCCCGGCGCGCCTGGTCTACCTCATCCGCCGTGCGGCTCCCGGGGCGGGCATTTCCCCGCCGGCGTGGCGACCGGGGATGCTAAGATGGAGGTTGTATCCCGGCAACCGCAGGACAGACTCCTATGCTCCGCCCCCGTATCGCGCCCCACCAGCTCATCCACCAGCACCAGCCGCTGGCCCGGGACGATCTGGGCGTGCTGTGCTGGAATACCCAGAAACTGACCCTTAACCCCGAGTTCCGGCTGTGCCTGGCGGGGCTGATGCAGCGCTTTCCCACCAGCCTGCTGCTGTTGCAGGAGGCCAAGCTGGCGCTGCACGGCCGGTGGCAGCTGGAGGGCTGGTCCTACGCGGTGTCGCCCAATATCCAGACCCCGGCGCACCTGTTCGGGGTGCTGACCGCCGGCCAGTGCGCCTTCGACGAAGTCACCGCCCTGCTCAGCCGCACCCGGGAACTGCGCTTTGCCACCCACAAGAGCCTGATCCTCACCCGCCACCCCCTGGCCGGGGGCGAGCAACTGCTGGTGGCCAATATCCACGCCATCAACTTCGTGCATCACGGCCTGTTCCACCTCGAAATGGAGCAACTCAAGCGGGAACTGCTGCTCCACCGGGGGCCGCTGATCGTGGCCGGGGATTTCAACGTCTGGAGCCGGCAGCGCCGGCACTACCTGGCCGAGTTCTGCCGGGCCACCGGCCTGCAGCAGGCGGTGATGGAAGACCCGCACCATATCAAGCACTACTTCCGCCAGCCCCTGGACTTTATCTTCTACCGGGATATGAGACTGCACTCGGCCACCGCCATCAATACCGACATGGTCTCCGACCATAATCCCATCTACGCCCGCTTTTCGGTGTGAGGGGGTCAAACGAAGTCATGCCCGCGAAGGCGGGCATCCAGGGCGGGCGGGGCTGATCCAAACAGGTTTCACTCCGCTGCCAACTGCTCCGCCAGTTGCCGGGACAACTCCAGCAATTCGTCGGCCTCGGCCAACCCGTCGATAAGGCGCTGGGGGATGCCGGACAGCCCCACCTGGGCACCCACCAGGGTGCCGGTGAGCATGGCGCGGGCCTGGTTCTGGCCGCCGCCGTTGATGGCGTGCAGCACGGCGGCCTCGAAGTCGTCGTGAAAGCGGGCGGCCAGGTAGTAGGCGGCGGGCAACTGGTGGTAGATGGCGCAGGGCATGCCGTACACCAGCGAGACCTTCCAGGCCGGCTCGATGCGGATGGCGGGATCCTCGGCGGCCCTGGCCACGCACGAGGGGGTGAGCAGGGCGTCCGGCGAGGCGAAGCGGCCGGCCCGGGGCGGCTCGGGGGCATGGGGCGGCGGCGGTTGCAGCCGGTTGCCGGTAACGGTATGAAAGGGCAGCTCGTCGGCCTGGACCAGCGCCATCAGCTTGCCGGACAGGGCCGGATCCAGCCGGTGCCCCTGCACCAGCAGGCCGGTGACGGCGGCGAAGGCCACCGTCATCGCCACCAGGTTGTTGTCTATCTGGGTGAGCACCGTATTGGCCGCCACCGCCTCGGCCAGCCGGCGCGGCGAATGGGCGTGGCGCACGGCGATGGCCAGGGTGCGCTCTATCGCCTCGGTGGTGTCGGCGTAGCCGCCGCAGCGGCCCCAGGGGTGGCCTTCTTCCACCCGCTTGTGCCAGGCATCGCGCATCGACTGGCTGGTGTAGCCGCCGGGGCCGGCATGGGGCGTGCCGTCGAGCAGGGGGAAGAAGTCATGGTCCAGCCGCCAGCAGAAGTCGGCCTCGTCGTAGTCGCCGCAGTCCACCAGGGAGGCCAGGGTCAGCTTGAGCAGCAGGCCCGCCTGGGAGAGTTCGCCGGCCTTCAGCCCTTCGTGGTAGCGGCCGGGTTTGGGCGTGGTGTAGCCGTCGATCCAGTCGCCGTGGTCCCGGTGCAGCTGGTCGAGATCGTAATACCAGTGCGGGCCCACGCCCAGGGCTTCGCCGATAAAGGCACCCATGACGGCGCCGGCGGCGCGATCCTGCAGGGGAGAAAGAGGGGGCATGGCGGCTTCTCGGTAAGGGGGACAATCTCTATTGTAGGCGCTGGCGCCAGGTCCGGCGGCGGCGCCTTCCCGAACCCCGGTGGCGGGTGGTTTACACTAAAAGACACCGAGGCCGGATCCGCCCCGCCAACCATGGAGTTTACATGAAAAAACTTGCCGCTTTGATCCTGGCCGGCTGCGCCGTGCTCGGCGCCGGACTGACCGGCCAACAGGCCCAGGCCTGCACCAGGGCCGTCTACCTGGGGGAGGAGGGGCGCATCCTGACCGGCCGCACCATGGACTGGAAAACGGACATCGGCACCCACCTCTGGGTGCTGCCGCGCGGGGTGGAGCGCCACGGCGCCGCCGGGCCCGCCTCCCTGCGCTGGACGGTGAAATACGGCAGCGTGATCGCCAGCGCCTACGACCTGGCCAGCAGTGACGGCCTGAACGAGGCCGGCCTGGCCGCCAACCTGCTGTGGCTGCCCGACTCCGTCTTCCCCAAGCCGGACGGCACCACCCCGACCCTGTCGCTGTCGCTGTGGGCCCAGTACATGCTCGACAATTTCGCCACCGTGGCGGAAGCCGTGGAGCATGTGCGCAAGCACCCCTTCCTGGTGCTGACCGGCCAGGTGCCCGGGCAGGACAGGGATGCCCTGGTGCACCTGTCGTTGTCCGACGCCGGTGGCGACAGCGCCATCATGGAATACCTGGATGGCGAGCTGGTCATCCACCACGGCCGCGATTACCAGGTGCTGACCAACGAGCCGCCCTACGCGCAACAGCTGGCCCTGCTGCAATACTGGGAGAACATCGGCGGCACCACCATGCTGCCGGGCACCAACCGGCCGGCCGACCGCTTCGCCCGGGCCCATTTCTACATCAATGCGGTGCCCAGGGTGGAGGACGCCCGCCTGGCCACCGCCGCCGTGTTCAGCGTGATCCGCAATGTGTCCGTGCCCTACGGCGTGAGCACGCCCGAGGTGCCGCATATTTCCTCCACCCGCTGGCGCAGCGTGGTCGACCACAAGGATCTGCGCTACTACTTCGAGTCCGCCCTCAGCCCGAGCACCTTCTGGCTGGATCTCCAGGGCCTCGACTTCGCTCCGGAAGCGGGCAGCCGGGTGCTGCGCCTGGGTGAAGACCAGCGCCGGATACTGGCCGGCGAGGTGTCGGCGGAGCTGGAGGCGAGCGAGCCGCTGACCTTCCAGCCCGCCGCCGTCGAGGCCGGCTTAACGCCATGAAGGCCGCCCCGCTGCTGGCATCGCTCCTGCTGCTGGCCGGCTGCGGGCCCGAGCCGGACCGGGTGCTCGGCACCCTGGAATGGGATCGCATCACCCTGCCGGCCCCGGCGGCGGAGCCCATCACCCGGCTGGCGGTGCGGGAAGGCGAGCGGGTGATGCCGGGGCAGGTCCTGGT
>NZ_NMUO01000140.1 GCF_002237365.1 Zobellella denitrificans | reverse complement strand
CTCCCAGGGACCAGCCCAGCCAGGCCGCCCGGGACGGGGCGGCGCCGAGCACGGCACCGGCCCAGTCGTCCAGCCCCGCCGAGGCCGGCAGCGCCGGGCTGTGGCCGAACCCCGGCAGGTCCACCAGATGCAGCCGGAAATCGGCCTCCAGCAACTCGGCCAGCCCCTGCCAAACGGCGCCGTTCATGCCCCAGCCGTGCAGCAGCACCAGATCCGGCCCCCGGCCCCGTCGTTCTACATATACACTCATCGCAGACACCCGTTATCGATACCGCCCCATGATAAGACGTCTGACCGCCCGCTTACAATCCGGCCCGCTCTGGTGGGGCCAGTGCCTGCTATGCCGGCAGAACTGCACCGGGCAGCCCCTGATCTGCCGCCAGTGCCGCGATGAATTGCCCCGGCTGGAGCGCCCCTGCCCGCGCTGTGCCTTTCCCCTGGCGGTGGAGGACGCCCACTGCGGCCGCTGCCAGCGCCGGCCGCCGCCCTGGCAGCGACTGCGGGTGCTGGCCGATTTCGTTCCGCCCTACACCCGCCTTGTCCACGACCTCAAGTATCAGCACAGGGCCCTCAACGGCCGCCTGTTGGGCCAGTTGCTGGCCGAGGCGGTGGAGCCGCCCTGGCCCGAGGCGATACTGCCGGTGCCCCTGCACTGGTGGCGCCAGTTGCGCCGGGGCTACAACCAGGCGGGGGAAATCGCCCGCGGCCTGGCGGACAGGCTCGCCATCCCCGGCGACAACCGGGTCCTGCGCCGGGGGCGCGCCACCGCCGCCCAGACCCATCTCAATCGCCGCCAGCGCCGGCGCAACCTGCGCGGCGCCTTCGCACTCGGTGCCATGAACTATCGCCATGTGGCACTGCTCGACGATGTCATCACCACCGGCGCCACCATGGCGGAGCTGACCCGGCTGCTGCACGCCGCCGGGGTGGAGCGGGTCGAAGTGTGGGCGCCGTGCCGCACTCTCGAGCACTGACGGCTATTCAAGCGACAACAACAAGGGTATGATAAAAGTTGAGTTGTTTAGTCAGGTTTACGAGGATAGCGATGATTACGATTTCCGAGACCGCCCAGGGCCACTTCCGCAAACTGCTGTCGCAACAGCCGGAAGGCACCAATATCCGGGTGTTTGTGGTCAACCCGGGCACCCCCAATGCCGAGTGCGGTGTTTCCTATTGCCCGCCCGACGCCGTGGATCCGGACGATATGCACCTGCCGTTCGAGGGCTTCGAGGCCATCGTTGATCAGCAAAGCGCGCCTTTCCTGGACGCGGCCGAAATCGACTTCGTCAGCGACCAGATGGGCTCCCAGCTCACCCTGAAGGCGCCCAATGCCAAGATGGCCAAGGTGCCGGACAACGCCCCCCTGGCGGATCGGGTGGAATACGTGCTGCAGTCCCAGATCAACCCGGGGCTGGCCAGCCACGGCGGCAAGGTGGTGCTGACCGAGATCACCCCCGACGGTCTGGCCATACTGCAGTTCGGCGGCGGCTGCAACGGCTGCTCCATGGTCGACGTCACCCTGAAGGAAGGCATCGAGAAGCAGCTGCTCGAGCTGTTCCCGGGCGAGCTGACCGGGGTGCGCGACGCCACCGAACACCAGCGCGGCGAGCACTCCTACTACTGAGCCGCCGACCGCAATCAATACAAAGGGGAGCCTCGATGGCTCCCCTTTTGTTTGTCGATAAGGCCTGATGATACCGGCAAGACCTGCCAAAGGGCCAACTCCGCCGACACGCCGCAAGTACATCCATGTAGGCTCGCACCTGCCGTCCATGACAGGTGACGGTCGGCGGAGCCGTTCCCTTTGTCCGCCTGTTTTGGCATCGACGTGACCGGTTGGAATCAGTTTGGAGGTTTGTCACCGAACCAAAAAAGGCAGAAGTGGCCTTAATTTTCCCCCAATGTCCTCTTCCAGCTTCAAGCTTCAAGCTTCCGGCCCAAGCAGCGTCACTCCGCCTTGCGATCCCGCCCCAGCAGGGCCAGGGCCGCTTCCCGGGCGTTCTTGCCCTGGTACAACACCTGGTAGACCTGCTCGCAGATGGGCATTTCCACCCCGTGGCGGGCGGCCAGCTGGTGCACCTCGGCGGCGTTGCGGTAGCCTTCCACCACCTGGCCGATCTCGGCCATGGCGGTGTCCACGCTCTTGCCCTGGCCCAGGGCCAGGCCGAAGCGGCGGTTGCGGGACTGGTTGTCGGTGCAGGTGAGCACCAGATCCCCCAGCCCCGCCATTCCCATAAAGGTCTCCTGCTCGGCACCCAGGGCCACCCCCAGGCGCTGCAGCTCCACCAGGCCGCGGGTGATGAGCGCGGTGCGGGCGTTGGCGCCAAAGCCCAGGCCATCGGCCAGGCCGGCGCCGATGGCGATGACGTTCTTGACCGCCCCGCCCAGCTGCAGTCCCACCATGTCGTCGTTGAGATAGACCCGGAAGGAGCGGCCGCAATGCAGCAGGTCCGCCAGTTCCCTGGCGAAGCCGGCGTCGGTGGAACCGAGGGAGATGGCGGTGGGCAGGCCCATGGCCAGCTCCTTGGCGAAGGTGGGGCCGGACAGCACCGCCAGCGGGATCTGCTCGCCCAGTATTTCCCGCGCCACCTGCTGCAACAGGTTGCCGCTGGCCGGATCCAGGCCCTTGGTGGCCCAGGCGATGCGGCTGTCGGGCCGCAGGAAGGGCTTGAGCTGCCGGAGCAGGTCCGCGAACACATGGCTCGGCACCACGATCAGCAGGTCGCGGCTGGCCCGCACCGCCCGCTCCAGGCTGGCCTCGGGCTCAAGGCTGGCGGGAAAGGGAGCATCGGGCAGGAACACCTTGTTGCAGCGATCGGCGGCCAGGGTCGCCACCTGCTCGGGCCTGTGGCCCCACAGCAGGGTGCGGTGGCCGTTACGGGCCAGGGCGATGGCCAGCGCCGTACCGTAGGAGCCGGCACCCAGAACCGAGATGGCGGCGGCATCCTGGGTCATCAGGCATCCGCCTGCTGTTGCTGCTGGGCGCGCTGCACATGGGCGGCAAACAGGGCGTCGAAGTTCACCGGCGCCAGGTTCAGCTGCGGGAAGGAGCCCTTGTTAACCAGGCTGGCCACGGTTTCACGGGCATAGGGGAACAGGATATTGGGGCAGAAGGAACCCAGGCAATGGGCCAGTTGCGGCTCGGGCATGTTGCCGATGGTGAAGACGCCGGCCTGCTGGATTTCGCACAGGTAGACGGTGTCCGCTTCACCCATCTTACAGGTGACGGTCAGGGTCAACACCACCTCGAACACGTTGTCGCCCAGGCGGGCGCTCTTGGTGTCCAGATCCAGCTTGACCTCGGGCTTCCACTCCTTCTGGAACACCAGGGGAGTGCCCGGCGCCTCGAAGGACAGGTCCTTCAGATAGATGCGCTGGATCTGGAATTCAACCTGTTGCTGGGCCTGGTTGGCGGCACCGTTTGCTGCTTCAGCCATTGAAGATGTCCTTATAGTGTATGCGGTTTGAAGAAATTAACGCTTGGTCACCGGCAGGTTCTGGCTGCGCCAGTCGGTCATGCCGCCGCGCAAGGCGTAGACCTGCTTGAAGCCGGCCTTGGTCAGCACACGGCCGACGCCGCCGGTGGTCATGCCGGTTTCGCACACCAGCACCAGGGGCTTGTCCTTGAACTTTTCGATCAGGTTCAGATTGTTGGCCTTGAGCTGGCTGGCTGGCGCGTTGATGGCGCCGGCGATATGGCCCTTGCGGAACTCCTCGGCGGAGCGAACGTCCACCACGGCGGCGTCCTGCTTGTTGATAAGCAGCACCGCCTGCTGGGAAGCCACCACCTGCACCTTGCTCAACCTGGAGGCGACGGTCATGTACACCACCGCCGACGCCAGGCCCAGCCAGGCCATGGTCAGCAAGGGATGATTGGCGGCAAAATCGAGATACTCTTGCATGCTGTTACTTCTTTCGGATCAAAATGCGGAAAAGCCCGAGTATACATGGGGTATCGGCAAATAACAGCAGCCCGGCCCCGATAGCGGCCATCGATAGGCGAGGTCTGCGCCGCCCATCGGAAATACCCCTGGCCCGCGGCTGGTGACTAAATCGGCAATTGTAGTAATATGACAGACAGTTTCAGCTTTCTTAACTTCTACTTTCAAATAACAACATAGGGTTACACTATGAACTCGACCAAAAAGCCCCTGGTTCTGATCATCCTCGACGGCTGGGGTTACAGCGAAAAGACCGAACACAACGCCATCCACAGCGCCCGCACCCCTGTGATGGACGATCTGATGAAGAACCGCCCCTCGGTGCTGATCTCCACCTCCGGCCACGACGTCGGCCTGCCCGACGGCCAGATGGGCAACTCCGAAGTGGGCCACGTCAACATCGGCGCCGGCCGCATCGTCTACCAGGACCTGACCCGTATCGACAAGGCCATCGCCGACGGTGACTTCTTCACCAACCCGGTGCTGACCCAGGCGGTGGACGGTGCCAAGGCCAGGGGCCGGGCGGTGCACATCATGGGCCTGCTGTCACCGGGCGGCGTGCACAGTCACGAAGACCAGATCGCGGCCATGATCAAACTGGCCGCCGAGCGCGGGGCCGATGAAATTTACTTACATGCCTTCCTCGACGGCCGCGACGTGGCTCCCCGCTCCGCCCAGGGCTCCATCGAGCGCTTCGAGGCCCTCTTCGCCGAACTGGGCAAGGGCCGCCTGGCCTCCCT
This sequence comes from Zobellella denitrificans, assembly GCF_002237365.1. Lineage (GTDB taxonomy): Bacteria > Pseudomonadota > Gammaproteobacteria > Enterobacterales > Aeromonadaceae > Oceanimonas > Oceanimonas denitrificans. Next base: position 1,808 of record NZ_NMUO01000140.1, on the reverse strand, counting down.
CGTCGGCCGCTACTTCGCCATGGACCGCGACAACCGCTGGGATCGGGTGCAGAGCGCCTACGACCTGCTGACCCAGGGCAAGGCCGAGTTCCAGTATGCCTCCGGCGTGGACGCCCTGCAGGCCGCCTATGCCCGGGAAGAGAACGACGAATTCGTCAAGGCCACAGTAGTGGGTGAGCCGGTCGCCATGCAGGACGGCGACGCCGTCATCTTCATGAACTTCCGCGCCGACCGCGCCCGTGAAATCACCCGCGCCTTTGTGGATGAGGACTTCACCGGCTTCGAGCGCGACGCCCGCCCGAGCTTAAGCGACTTCGTGATGCTCACCGAGTACGCCGCCGACATCCACACCAGCTGCGCCTACCCGCCCGAGCAACTGGTCAATACCCTGGGCGAGTGGCTGGCCAAGCACGACAAGACCCAGCTGCGCATTTCCGAAACCGAGAAGTACGCCCACGTCACCTTCTTCTTCAACGGCGGCATCGAGGACTGCTTTCCGGGCGAGCAGCGCGAGCTTATCCCGAGCCCCAAGGTCGCCACCTACGACCTGCAGCCGGAAATGAACTCCGAGCAGCTCACCGACAAGCTGGTCGAGGCCATCGAAAGCGGGGCGTTCGACGTCATCATCTGTAACTACCCCAACGGCGACATGGTCGGTCACACCGGGGTGTTCGAGGCGGCGGTCAAGGCCTGCGAAGCGGTCGACCGTTCCATCGGCCGGGTGGTCGCCGCCCTGGAGAAGGTGGGGGGCGAATGTCTGATCACCGCCGACCACGGCAACGCCGAGCAGATGGTCAACCCCGAGACCGGCGAGATCCACACCGCCCACACCAACCTGCCGGTACCGCTGATCTACGTCGGCCGCGACGCCACCCCGGTGGCGGGCGGCAAGCTGTCGGATCTGGCCCCCACCATGCTGAGCCTGATGGGCATGCAAATCCCCGAGCAAATGACTGGCAAGCCTCTGATGGTTCTGAAATAATCAGGGCCCTATGGGCTGGCACAGACTGATTGTTTCAATGTTGCTTAGCACCGGCCTGATGGCCGGTGCTTTTGCTTGGGCGGATGACGGCGCCGAACTCAAGAAGGTGCAGGGGCAGATCGCCAGCCAGCGGCAGGATGTCCAGCAGCAGCAAAAACAGCTGAAGGAGCTGCAACAGCAGCTCGCCAGGGACGAAAAGGCCATCTCCGCCCAGGCGCGGGAGCTGAACCAGACCCGCAACCGGCTGACCGAGCTCGAGGTCAACCTGGCCCGCCTGGACCGGGAGCACGGGGAACTCAACCGGCAGTCCGAGCACCAGCAACAGCTGCTGGCGGAGCAGCTCAGGGCCGCCTACCAGAATGGCCGTCACGATTACCTGAAATTACTGCTCAACGGCCAGGACAGCACCGACATCGATCGGCTGCTGCACTACTACGCCCACCTCAACCAGGCCCGGGCCGAGGCCCTCAAGGAGCTGGCCCGCACCCGGGAGCAGTTGGCCGACAACCGCCGCCAGGCGGAGCAGAGCCGCAACCAGCTCAACCAGCTGCTGGCCCGACAGCAGGGCGAGCAGCAGAAACTCGAGGCGCAGCAGGCCAAGCGCAACGACACCGCCAAGAAGCTCAACGCCAACCTGGAGCAGGGCAACCAGCGCCTGACCAGCCTGCAGCAGGCCGCCAACCAGCTGGAGCAGCAGATCAAGGCCGCCCAGGAAAGGGCGGCCCGCGAGCAGGCCGCCCGGGAAAAGGCGGAGCGGGAACGGCTGGAGCGCGAACGCCTGGCCCGGGAGCGGGCCGAGCGCGCGGAGCAGGAACGGGCGCAGACA
>NZ_NMUO01000014.1 GCF_002237365.1 Zobellella denitrificans | reverse complement strand
CCCTGCAGCCCGCCGCCGGTCGCCCGCTCAACGCCGGCCTGCAGCTCGGGCTCTGGCTCGGCCGCTGGACCCGGCCGGCCGTCGCTTATCATCAAACAACCCATTCAGGAGACGGTTTTGCTGGTTGATTCACACTGCCATCTGGACAAGCTCGATTACGGCAACAAGCATGCGAACATGGCCGAGGCCATCGACAAGGCCGCCCGGCGCGGCGTCGACCACATGCTGTGCATCGGGGTCGGCCTGTCTTCCTTTCCCGCCATGCTCGAGGCCATAGCGCCCTTTCCCCAGGTGTTCGCCTCCTGTGGCGTGCATCCCCTGCACCAGCAGGACGAGCAGAACGATCCGGCCCTGCTGCGCCGGCTGGCTGCCCATCCGGCGGTGGTGGCGGTGGGGGAAACCGGACTCGACTATTTCTATGCTCCCGAGACCGCCGCGCTGCAGCGGCAGGCTTTCGAGCAGCATGTCGAGGTGGCGGTGGATCTCGGCAAACCGCTGGTGATCCACACCCGCAGTGCCCAGCAGGATACCCTCGACATCCTGCGGCAGGGGGGGGCGGACAAGGTCGGGGGCGTGCTGCACTGCTTTACCGAGTCGCTGGAAATGGCCGAGGCGGCCATGGAACTCGGCTTTTATATTTCCATTTCGGGCATCGTCACCTTCCGCAGCGCCGATGCCCTGCGCGAGGTGGTGAAGGCACTGCCCCTGGAGCGGCTGCTGCTGGAAACCGATTCCCCCTGGCTGGCCCCGGTGCCGTTCAGGGGCGAGGAGAACGAACCGGCCTATACCCGTACCGTGGCCGAGTTTGTGGCCGGGCTCAAGGGCGAGAGCCTGGAGCGGGTGGCACGGCAGACCACCACCAACTTCTTCGAGCTGTTCAAGCTGGCCAGGCCGGTGCCCCCGAGCACCTGACGGCCGTGCCGAAAACCTGGGGGAGCGGCCTGGTCACCGCCGGCCGGGCCGTTGCGCTCCCTCACGCCTCACGCTCATTCATTCCCATCCGACTCCAGCTCCTCTATAGTAAGACTGTCCCGTTTGTCTCTTGTGGAGGAAATCACCCTTGCTTGCCTGGCATCTCTGGCTGATCGCCGCCTTGTTGTTGTTTCTGGGGGAATTGCTGGGTACCGGCTTTTTCGCCTTCGCCATGGGGCTGGCGGCCCTGGTGGCCATGGTGGCGGCCCTGCTCGATGCCGCCGCCATCTGGCAGTGGTTTACCTTCGCCATCGCCGCCGCCGTGCTGGCTCCGCTGCTGAAACGGCTGTTCCGCCTGTTGGCTCCCTCCCGGCGCACCAGCTTTCTGGCCGGCGAAAGCCGCAAGCAGCAGGGCGAGCTGGTGTTATTGCCCTCGGGTGAGTTCCGGCTGAAGCTTGAAGGGGATCTCTTTCTGGTGCGCAGCGAATCGGGCGCCCCCCTGACCGCCGGGCAGTGGGTCAGGGTGCGCCGTTTCGACGGTATCACCGCCATCATTGATTAACCGAAGAGGATGCGTCCATGGATGCCATGTTAGTGATAATGCTCGTGTTTGCCCTGCTGGTCGTGGTGCTGCTGATCAAGGGGCTGATGATAGTGCAGCAATCGGAAGCGGTCGTGATAGAACGGCTCGGCAGCTATCAGAAGACCCTGACCCCCGGTGTCAACTGGATCATTCCCTTCGTGGACAAGCCCCGTTCCATCAAGGTGCGTCGCTACCAGGCCATCGGCGGCGAGAACGTGGCCGTGGTGCAGGAAGAAACCCGCATCGACCGGCGTGAAACCGTGCTCGACTTTCCCGCCCAGTCGGTGATCACCGCCGACAACGTCAGCGTGACCGTCAACGGCGCCCTCTATTTTCAGGTGATCGATCCGGAACGGGCGGTGTACCAGACCGAGAACCTGATCCAGGCCATCGAGATCCTGGCCAAGACCTCCCTGCGGTCCGAAGTGGGACGGATGGAGCTGGACAAACTGTTCGAGTCACGCCAGGAGATCAACGACAAGCTGCAAATCGTGATGGACGAGGCAGGCAACAAGTGGGGGGTCAAGGTGACCCGGGTCGAGATCCAGGACATCAACATTCCGGTCGAGGTGGAAGACGCCATGCGCAAGCAGATGGCGGCCGAGCGGGAACGCCGGGCCCTGGTACTGCAGGCCAGCGGGGAGCGGGAAGCCGCCATCGCCCGGGCCGAGGGGGAGAAGCGCTCCAACATCCTGGTGGCGGAAGGGGAGCGGGAAGCCGCCATCCTGATGGCCGACGGCCAGCGCCAGGCCATCGACAAGGTCCTCTCCGCCGGCAACGAGAAACTGGATCCGCAACTGGTGGTGGGCTATCTGCTGGGCCTGGAGTACCTGAAAACCCTGCCGGAAATCGGCAAGCAGGGCGACCGGGTGTTCCTGCCCTACGAGGCCAGCAGCGTACTCGGCGCCGTTGGCAGCATAGAGGCGTTGCTGAAGGGCACCTCGAAATAACGACTCTCTCCGGGAAGCCATGGGCTTCCCGTCTTCTTCGCTCTTCATTTCACATAACATGTTCGGGTGCGAAGTGTATCGGCGGTGAGATGGCGGCGGGTGCCCGTCCGCCATTGCCGCCGTCTCGGCGCAAAAAAAGCCAGGTACAAAATCCGTGTACCTGGCCTAGGGGAATGGCTCATATGCTGAGCCGTGCGCTAGTGAGAAGGCACCAAAGGTGCACTTCACCCTAAACTATTGGTCAGAATCCCCCAGCATGCCAGCCAGAGGGGAAAAAAGTTGACCGGTCATCGACGTTTATTGCGTGCTTATGCCGGGAGCCATGGGGGCTTGCCAGTGCTCCCGGATAAATGTACTGTATATGTATACAGATAAGGAGTCGATTATGGCAGTCACGATACAATACCTGGTAGTCAGAAACGGAATCGAAAAAATGAGCTTTACCAACAAGAAAGACGCGGACGCCTACGATCGCCTGCTCGATCTGGCCGAGCACCTGGACGAACTGCTGGCGGCGGCGCCGGTGGCGCTGGGCGAGGAGGAGAGGGAGGCGCTGGCCCTCTATCTGGCCCAGCACCAGGATCAGTTGTCGGGTCCGAAGAAAAAGTCCGCCCCAAAGGCAAAGGCGGACAAGGCGGCCGACATCAAGGCGGTGGCCTGAGCCCTCAATAGTAGAGGGTGCGGTAGAGGCCCGGCTGCTCCAGCAGTTCGTGGTGAGTGCCGGACTGGCTGATCTTGCCGTCCTCGAACACCAGCACCCGGTCCGCCTGGCGTACCGAGCTCAGCCGGTGCGCCACTATCAGGGTGGTCCTGCCGCTCAGGAATGCCGCCAGCGCCTGGTGCAGTTTCTGCTCGGTTTCCGTGTCCAGTGCCGAGGTGGCTTCGTCCAGGATGACGATGGCCGGGTTCTTCAGCACCATGCGGGCGATGGCCAGGCGCTGTTGCTGACCGCCGGACAGCCGCACCCCGCGACGGCCGATTTCCGTGTCCAGCCCCTGCTCCATGGCGGCCACCACCTCATCCAGTTGGGCGACCTCGAGTGCCCGCCAGAGGGCCGCGTCCTGATGTTCGTCCCCCAGGCAGAGGTTGGATCTGACCGTATCGTTGAACAGCACCGGCTGTTGCAGCACGGTCGCCACGTGTTCGCGGATGGTGGCGAAACCGATGTCCTGGCTGCGGATCCCGCCGAAGCGGATCTCGCCCTCGTCGGCCGGATAAAGCCCCAGCAACAGCTGGATAAAGGTGGATTTGCCGCCGCCGCTGGCCCCCACCAGGGCCACTTTTTCCCCGGCCCGGATCTGCAGGTTTACATCGTCCAGCACCTTGCGCTCGCCATTGTAGGAAAAGCTCAGGCCGCGGACTTCTATCGGCAGCGTGGTCTCGCCGGCAAAGGGATTGATGCCGCCCGAGGGCTCGGGCTCGCCGCCAAGGGAGAGCAGCCGGTTGATGCGTTTGAGGGCGGCGCTGGCGGCGTAGAAGGAATACTGCATGTTGAGCAGATCCTGCACCGGCCCCATCATGAACCAGAGGTAGCTGAACACCGCGAAGATCTGGCCCACGGTCAGATCGGTGTAGAGCACCATGATCATGCCCACCGCCCGGAACAGCTCCACCCCGGACAGGAACAGCAGAAAGCTGGCCCGCCCGGCGGCCTCGCTCTTCCAGGCGTAGTCGATGGCGGTGTCGCGCACCCCGCGGGCCCGGTCGATCACCCGCAGCAGGTAATGCCGCTCCCGGTTGGCGGCCCGGATCTCGTGGATGCCGTCCAGGGTTTCCACCAAGGCCTGCTGGAACAGCTCGAAGGCACTGTTTTCGTTGCGCTTGAGGTGCTTGACCTTGGCCCCCAGGCGGCTGGAGAAGTACACCACCACCGGATTGAGCAGCAGGATGAAGAGCCCCAGCTGCCAGTTGATCAGCAGCAGCACCACCGCCGTGCCCACCACGCTCAGCAGGCTGATCAGCAGCCGGCTCAGGGTGTCACCGAGGAACTTGTCGAGGGTTTCCACGTCGGTGACATAGTGGGAGCTGACGCTGCCCGCGCCGATGGCCTCGAAGGAACGCAGGGGCGTCTTCATCAGTTGCCGTGCCAGACGGCGCCGGATCTGAAAGGTCAGGTGCTTGGCCACCCGGGCGAACTGCCGGCCCTGGATGATGTTGAACACCAGCGCCAAAGCGCGCAGCAGCAGGGTGACCGCCAGTATCGCCAGTATGTAGCCGACCCCGGCCTGCCAGGCGGTGGGCAGTACCCGATCCAGCCAGGCCAGCAGGATCCCCGGGGTATCCAGCAGCACTTCGTCCACCAGCAGCGGCATCAGCAAGGGTACCGGCACCGCCAGCAGGGTGCCGATCAGGGCGAAAAGGTGGGCGTAGAGCAGCAGGGTGCGATGGCGTTTCATCATGCGGACGATATCCGGCCACTGCAAAACCGGAGAGCTGACACTTTTTTTATCCATCAATCACCATCATCGGGTTTTCATTTGGAGAAAGGGCAGGTAAGTTAGGCCAAAATAAACGACGCTTTCTTTTTATGTCCGAAAAATCCGCATTTTATCAAAGCCTCACCGCCCAGGCACTGGCCCTGTGCGAAGGCGAACCCAATCGCATCGCCAAGCTCGCCAACCTCTCCGCCCTGCTCAACCTGGCCCTGGACGACATCAACTGGGTCGGCTTCTACCTGCGCGAGCAGGACGTCCTGGTGCTGGGGCCCTTCCAGGGCAAGCCCGCCTGCGTGCGCATCCCGGTGGGCAAGGGGGTATGCGGTACTGCCGTGGCCAGTGGCCGGGTCCAGCGTGTCGCCAATGTACATGAATTTGCCGGCCATATCGCCTGCGACGGCGCCAGCAATTCGGAAATCGTGCTGCCCCTGGGGGAGGGGGAGGACATCTGGGCGGTGCTGGACATCGACAGCCCCCGCTTCGACCGCTTCGACGACGAGGATGAAGCGGGCCTGGCGCAACTGGTGAGCGCCGTGCTGCCCCTGCTGTAACGGCGGGGTCGCTTTTGTCGGTGCGCCCTTTATAATGAGCATGTTTCAATGGGCGGTACGCCCTTAGGTCCCAACCCAAGGTATTTCATGGAAAACTCGGAAAAACTCAAGAACAGCAAAGAAGTCATCGCCTACCTGGCGGAGCGCTTCCCCCAGTGTTTCGTCGCCACCGGCGAGGCCAAGCCGCTGAAGATCGGCATCTTCCAGGATCTGGCGGAGCGCCTGGCGGAAGATCCCAAGGTATCCAAGACCCTGCTGCGTACCGCCTTGCGTCAGTACACATCCAGCTGGCGTTACCTGCATGGCCTCAAGGCCGGCATGCAGCGGGTCGATCTGGACGGCAACCCCGCTGGCGAGCTGACCCAGGAGCATATCGACCATGCCAAGGGTGCGCTCAAGGAGAGCAAGGAAAAGGTGTTCGGTGCCCGCAAGGACAAGCCGGCGGCCAAAAAGCCGCGTCCCAAGGCGCGCAAGGTCGATCCTGCGAACTTGTCCGTGGAGCAGAATGTCAAAGTATTGCTGGGCAAGTCACCGGTTCCCGCTACCATTAAGGAAGTGACCCGGGATGATGTCCAGGTGGAGCTCAAGACCGGTATGTCGGTCCGCGTCAAGTTTGACCATCTTATTCTCTAAGGAGTAGGGTTTGACCAGTCACGGAATTCGTTTGTCTGTGGTAGCCGCCGGGCTGCTGGCGGCGTCGATGGCCTGGGCGGTACCGCCGGCCATCGAGGCGTCGGCCATTCCCGTTTTGGCGCCGGAAAGTCAGCATGCGGCCGCCAGCAAGCGGATTACCGCCCTGTTCACCCGCTCTCATTACCAGCAGTTCCAGCTGGATGACGCCTTCTCGGAAGAAATCTTCAATCGCTACGTCGAGAGCCTGGATTTCGGCAAGAACATCTTCACCCGGGACGATATCGCCCGCTTCAGCCGGTACAAGCACAGCTTCGATGATCTGCTGAAGGCCGGTCGGCTCGAAACCGCCTTCGAGATGTACAACGAGAGCCTGCAACGGCGTTACGAGCGCCTGGTCTACGCCCTGTCGCTGCTCGACAAGCCCATGAGTTTCGACGGCGACGAGCAGTACCAGTTCGATCGCAGCAAGGCCGACTGGCCCAGGGACAATCGTGAGCTCGACGAACTCTGGCGGCAGCGGGTCAAGTACGATGCCCTGAGCCTGGCCCTGGCCGACAAGGACTGGGACGAGATCAAGGACACCCTGGCCAAGCGTTACAACAACGCCATCAAGCGCCTGGTGCAGAGCGAGAGCGAGGATGCCTTCCAGAGTTTCGCCAACGCCTTTGCCCGCGCCATCGAGCCCCACACCAGCTACCTGAGCCCGCGCAATGCCGAACGCTTCGAGACCGAGATGAACCTCTCCCTCGAGGGCATAGGCGCCGTGCTGCAGGCCGAGGACGATTACACCGTGATCCGCTCCCTGGTGCCCGGCGGCCCGGCGGCCAAGTCCAGCGAGCTGCAACCCGAGGATCGCATCATCGGGGTGGGACAGAGCCCCGAGCAGATCGTCGACGTGATCGGCTGGCGGCTCGACGAGGTGGTGGATCTGATCAAGGGGCCCAAGGGCACCAGGGTCTGGCTGCAGATCCAGCGCGGCCAGGCAGTGGCCACCACGCCTCGCATCGTAGAGCTGATCCGCGACACGGTACGCCTGGAAGACAGGGCCGCCAGCGGCAAGGTCATCAAGGTAAACGGCGACAACATCGGCGTGGTCGAGATCCCCAGTTTCTACGTCAACCTGAGCGTGGACGTGACCAAGGAGATTGAAAAGCTCAAGCAGCAAGGGATCCGCGGCCTGGTGATCGATCTGCGCACCAACGGCGGCGGTGCCCTGACCGAGGCGTCGGCCCTTACCGGTCTTTTTATCGACAGCGGCCCCGTGGTGCAGATCCGCGACGGCCTGGGCCGTATCTCGGTCAACGGCGATGAAGACAACCAGCAGGTGTACGGCGGCCCCATGGCGGTGCTGGTGGACAGATACTCGGCCTCGGCCTCGGAGATCTTCGCCGCCGCCATGAAGGATTACGGCCGCGCCGTCATCCTGGGCGAGAACACCTTCGGCAAGGGCACGGTGCAGCAGCACCGCAGCCTGTCGCGCATCTACGATCTCTATGAAAACCCCATGGGCTTCGTGCAGTTCACCATCGCCAAGTTCTACCGTATCAATGGCGGCAGCACCCAGAACCGGGGGGTCAAGCCGGATATCCCGTTCCCCACCGCCATCGAGGCGGAGGAAACCGGTGAGAGCATGGAGAAAAACGCCTTGCCCTGGGACCAGATTTCCAGCCTCGATTTCGGGCGCATCCAGGATCTCGATCCCTACCTGCCCAAGCTGCGCCAGTGGCACCAGGCGCGCATCGAGCAGGATCCCGAGTTTACCTACATCTTCGAGGACATCCGGGAGTATCGCCGACTCAAGGACAAGGACTCGGTTTCCCTCAACCTGGCCGAGCGCAAGGCGGAGCTGAACGAGCAGGATGCCAAGTCCCTGGCCCGGCTGAACGATCGCCTGCGCCGTGCCGGCCTGGATCCGGTCGATTCCCTCGAGCAGGCGCCCAGCGATTTCGAGCCTGATGACAGCTATCTGCAGGAAGCGGCGCGCATCACCGCCGATCTGGCCAAACTGCTTGGCTGACCCTCAACCCGGATCCGGCGTGGCCGGATCCGGGACTTCTTATTAAAGCCCGTGACGACTTTAACGAGATCTCCGCCATGACCCAAAGCAAACCCCAAGTTCAATATCGCGAAGATTATCAAGCGCCCCATTACTGGATAGACACCCTGGACCTGGACATCCAGCTGCACGACAGTGCCACCGAGGTGGTGGCCATCAGCCGCATCCGGCGCAATGGCGAGCACAGCGAGGATCTGGTGCTGGACGGCGAGCAGCTCGAACTGCTGCAGGTGGCCGTAAACGGGGTGGAGACCCGGCAGTATCAACAAACCGGGAACAGCCTGATCCTGTCTCAACTGCCCCCGGAATTCGTGCTCACCATCAAGACCCGCATCAATCCGGCAGCCAATACCGCCCTGGAAGGGCTCTACAAGTCGGGCTCGGCCTTCTGCACCCAGTGCGAGGCGCAGGGCTTTCGGCGCATCACCTACTACCTCGACCGGCCTGACGTGCTGGCCCGGTTCAGCACCCGCATCACCGCCGACGCCGGCCTCTATCCCTACCTGTTGTCCAACGGCAACCGGGTGGGGCAGGGGGTGCTCGACGACGGCCGCCACTGGGTGCAGTGGCAGGATCCCTTCCCCAAGCCGGCCTACCTGTTCGCCCTGGTGGCGGGGGACTTCGACGTGCTGCGCGACCGCTTCACCACCCACAGCGGACGCGAGGTGGCGCTCGAGATCTATGTGGACAAGGGCAACCTGCACCGGGCGGGGCACGCCATGGACAGCCTCAAGGCTTCCATGGCCTGGGACGAGCAACGCTGCCACCTGGAGTACGACCTCGACATCTACATGATAGTGGCGGTGGATTTCTTCAACATGGGGGCCATGGAAAACAAGGGCCTCAACGTCTTCAACGCCAAGTTCGTGCTGGCCGACGCCAGCACCGCCACCGACAACGACTACCTGGACATCGAGCGGGTGATCGGGCACGAGTACTTCCACAACTGGACCGGCAACAGGGTCACCTGCCGCGACTGGTTCCAGCTGTCCCTGAAGGAAGGACTGACGGTGTTCCGCGACCAGGAATTCTCCTCCGATCTGGGGTCGCGCACCGTCAACCGCATCCGCAACGTGCGCATCATCCGCGGTCCCCAGTTCGCCGAGGACGCCGGTCCCATGGCGCACCCGATCCGCCCGGACGCGGTGATCGAGATGAACAACTTCTACACCCTCACCGTGTACGAAAAGGGGTCGGAGGTGATCCGCATGCTGCACACCCTGCTGGGCGAGCAGGCCTTCCAGCGGGGCCTGGCCCTCTATCTGCAGCGTCACGACGGCCAAGCCGCCACCTGCGACGACTTTGTCGCCGCCATGAGCGAGGCCAGCGGCCGGGATCTGAGCCGCTTCAAGCGCTGGTATGGCCAGTCCGGTACCCCGGTATTGACGGTGACCGACCACTACGATGCCGAGGCCGGCCACTATCGCCTGACCGTGCGCCAGCACACCCCGCCGACCCGGGATCAGCAGGAGAAACTGCCGCTGCATATCCCGCTCAGCCTGGCGCTCTATACCGAGCAGGGCGAGCCGGTGCCGCTGATGAGCGGCGGCCGCGGCATAGGTCCGGTGCTGGACGTGCTGGAAGCCGAACAAAGCTTCCTGTTCGAACAGGTGCCTTCCCGGCCGACACCGGCCCTGCTGCAGGGCTTTTCCGCACCGGTCAAACTGCACTACGACTACGGCGACGAGCAGCTGGCCCTGCTCGCCAAGTGCTGCCTGGACGAGTTCGTGCGCTGGGATGCGGTGCAGATGCTGGTCAACAAGACGGTGCTGGAGCAGGTGGCGCAGTTGCAACGCCAGCAGCAGCCGGCGTTGCCCCGGGTGCTGGTGGACGTGTTCCGCGCTACCCTGGAGGATGCCACCCTGGATCGGGCGCTCAAGGCGGAGATGCTGACCCTGCCGGATCTGGGCAGCCTGCTGGAGCTGTTCGAGCAGGTCGACATCGAGCTGCTGGATCGGGTGCACCAGGGGTTGCAGCAAGGCCTGGCCGTGGCCCTGCGCCCGCTGTGGCGGCAAGCCTACGAGGACAACCTGACGCCCGAGTATCGCATCGAGCATCAGGACATGGCGCGCCGGGCCCTGAAGAACGTGGCCCTCGGCTACCTGGCCCTGGCCGGGGAGGCGGAGCGGGTAGAGCGGCAATATGCCGCCGCCGACAATATGACCGACACCCTGGCGGCGATGAAGGCGGCGGTGCGTGCCGATCTGGCCGAACGCGAGGCGATGCTCGCCGACTTCGAGGCCAAATGGCGCCACGACGGCCTGGTGCTGGACAACTGGTTCCGGCTGCAGGCCACGGCGCCGGGGGCCGAGACCCTGGCCCGGGTACGGGAACTGATGCGGCATCCCACCTTCAGCCTGGGCAACCCGAACCGGGTCAGGGCGTTGATCGGGGCCTTCAGTGCCGGCAATCCGGTGCAGTTCCACCGCGCCGACGGCGCCGGCTACGATCTGCTGGTGGAGGTGCTGGAGCAGCTCAACCACAGCAATCCCCAGGTGGCCTCACGGCTGGTCACGCCGCTCATCCAGTCCGCCCGGCTGGACGAGGGACGCCGGCACCTGATCCGGGTCCGGCTGGAACGGCTGATGGCCCTGCCGGATCTGTCCCGGGATCTGTTCGAGAAGATCAGCAAGGCCCTGGCCTGATGCAGAGGCTGCGCTTTCGCCTGGCCATTTCCCAGGCGCAGTTGCTGCGTTATTACCAGGGGCGGGTCGCGGCCCTGTCGGTGAATACCGAACAGGGGCTGCGGCTGCAGGTGCCCCTGCACCATTTTCGCGGCTTCGTCGGCCACAACGGCCTGAACGGTTATTTCGAAATCGAGCTGGACGGGCAGAATAAACTGCAGCAGTTGAACCGGTTGTCATAATCATCACCGCAAGTGCATAGAAAAAGCCCGTTTCTCGGGCTTTTTTCCTTATTTAATCGGGCGTTTTCGTTTATTAACGGGCGGCCCGCTTAATTATTCAAAATCGGAATAAAACAATTCATTTACTTTCAGCATATTCTTTCGTGAAAGTATTTTCATCCATTGTATATATTCCGCTCACAAGTGACCTGGTCGATATTTTTCGGCCTTAATTCACTGCATTTCTCGCATTCGGCCTGGGCCGGGCTTACACTGGGCGGGTCCCGTTGGGGCTACTCTCCCCATGGTTATTGCCTGTACCCGAGGAACACTACGCCATGACATTCAAAGACGCAGCAACATCCGTTTTGCTCGAAAACGTCAATCAATTGGTAGAAGACAAATTTTCCGATCACACCGCGCCCCTGGTGAACACCTTTGTCAGCAAGCTTTACAGCGGCATGACTCACGATGATCTCAACCATCGCAACGACAGCGATCTCTACGGTGCGGCCATCAGCCTGTGGAACGCCTTCGAAACCCGTGCCGACCAGGCACCCTATGTGCGGGTATACAACCCCGAACTTTCCCGCCATGGCTGGCAGTCTCCTCACACCATCGTCGAACTGATCATCAAGGACGCGCCTTTCCTGGTGGACTCCATCCGCATGGCGCTGACCCGCCTCGGCATCACCTCGCACCTGATGCTGCACCAGCCGATGCACCTTGTCCGCGACGAGCAGGGCAAGTTGCAGCGGATCCTCGGCCGCCGGGAGCAGGATCAGCAGAACCGGGTGGAAACCGCCTTCCTGATCGAGATCGATCGCCAGCCCGAGGCCGAGGCCCGGGAGCGGCTGCGCGACGAGCTGTTGTCGGTGGTGGAGGAAGTGGCATTGGCGGTGGGAGACTGGCAACCCATGGTCGACCGGCTCAACGACATCATCAAGGCGCTGCCCAAGCAGGCCAAGGGCACGGATCCGGATGACCTCAAGGAGACCCTGGCTTTCCTGAACTGGGTGGCGGATCACAACTTCACCCTGATGGGCTATCGCCGCTACAACGTGTCCGCCATCGAGGGTGACTACGAGCTGCTCCCCGAGCCCGAGTCCGGCCTGGGGCTGATGCGCAAGGCCCTGCACAGCGACGGCCTCAAGCTCAGCAGCCTGACCGCGACCGCCCGCGAAGCCGCGCTCAGCAAGGACATTCTGGTCCTGACCAAGACCAACCACAAGTCCCGGGTGCACCGGCCCGCCTATATCGACTATATCGGCGTCAAGCGCTTCGATGCCAAGGGCAATGTCGTCGGCGAGGATCGCTTTATCGGCCTCTACGCCTCCAGCATCTACAACACCAGTGCCATGCAGATCCCGCTGATCGGCGCCAAGCTCAAGCGCATCATCGACGCCTCCGGCCTGGAGCGCGGCTCCCATGCCTACAAGGCGCTGCTCAACATCCTGGAAACCTATCCCCGCGACGAGCTGATCCAGGCCACCGAGAAGGAACTGCTCGACATCGGCATGGGCGTGCTCGGCATGCAGGAGCGGGACATGACCCGGCTGTTCGTGCGCCGGGATCTGTTCGGCCGCTTCTTCTCCTGCATGGTGTACGTCACCAAGGAGCGTTACAACACCGCCCTGCGGGAAAAGACCCAGCGTATCTTCCAGCGCTATTTCGGTTCCACCGAGGAGGTGGAATTCACCACCTATTTCTCCGAAGGCGTACTGGCCCGCACCCACTACCTGATCCGGGTGCAGAACAACTCTATGGACATTGATGTGAACGAGATCCAGGCAAACCTGATTGAAGCGGCCCGCAGTTGGGAAGACAAACTGGAGCAGTCCCTGTCCACCAGTTTCGGTGAAGCCGAGGGCAACCGGCTGAAGAACAAGTATCGCAACGCTTTCCCCCGCGCCTATACCGAAGAGGTGCTGCCGGGCTCGGCGGTGGCCGACATCGAGAAACTGGAAGCGCTGAGCGACGATGACAAGCTCGGCATGCTGTTCTACCGGGCCCAGGAAGAAGAACGCGATTCCAACCGGGTTCGGCTCAAGCTCTACCACAGGGCCGAGCCCATCCACCTGTCCGACGTACTGCCCATGCTGGAAAACATGGGGCTGCGGGTCATCGGCGAAACCCCCTATGAAATCGACTGTGCCGGCGAGACCTTCTGGATCCTCGATTTCTCCATGTTCTACACCGGCGCCCCGCTCGATCTGGATGCCAGCCAGGAGCGCTTCCAGAAAGCCTTCGCCCAGGTTTGGGCCAACGAGCTGGAAAGCGACGGCTTCAACCGCCTGGTGCTGGCCGCCGGCCTGTCCGGCCGGGAAGTCAGCGTGCTGCGCGCCTATGCCAAGTACATGCGCCAGACCGGCGTCAGCTTCAGCCAGAGCTATATCGAGGAGACCCTGTCCCGCTATCCGGAACTGGCCGGGCTGCTGTTCACCCTGTTCCAGCGCCGGCTGTCGCCCAGGCTCAAGCAGGATCCCAAGCAGATCCAGAAGCTGCACCAGCAGCTGATCGACGAGCTGGACAAGGTCGCCAACCTGGACGACGACCGCATCATCCGCCGTTACATGGAGATGATCGAAGCCACCCTGCGCACCAACTTCTACCAGCCGGCCGCCGACGGCCGCGACAAGCCCTACATCTCCTTCAAGATGGCGCCGGAGCTGATCAGCGAGATGCCGCTGCCACTGCCCAAGTTCGAGATCTTCGTGTACTCGCCGCGGGTGGAAGGGGTGCACCTGCGCTGGGGCAAGGTCGCCCGGGGCGGCCTGCGCTGGTCCGATCGCCGGGAAGACTTCCGTACCGAGGTGCTCGGCCTGGTCAAGGCCCAGCAGGTGAAGAACACCGTTATCGTACCGGTGGGCGCCAAGGGCGGCTTCGTGTGCAAGCAGCTGCCGGTGGGCGATCGCGCCGCCTTCCTCAAGGAAGGCCAGAACTGCTACCGCCTGTTTATCCGCGGCCTGCTCGACGTGACCGACAACATCGTCCAGGGTGAGGTGATCCCGCCCAAAAACGTGGTGCGTCACGACGAGGACGACTACTACCTGGTAGTGGCCGCCGACAAGGGCACCGCCACCTTCTCCGACATCGCCAACGAAATCAGTGCCGAGTACGGCCACTGGCTGGGCGATGCCTTCGCTTCCGGCGGCTCGGTCGGTTACGACCACAAGAAGATGGGCATCACCGCCCGCGGCGCCTGGGAATCGGTCAAGCGCCACTTCCGCGAGCTCGGCATCGACTGCCAGCAGACCGACTTCACCTGTGTCGGGGTCGGCGACATGGCCGGGGACGTGTTCGGCAACGGCATGCTGCTGTCGCCCCATACCCGCCTGGTGGGCGCCTTCAACCATATGCACATCTTTATCGATCCCGAGCCGGAGGCGGCGGCGACCTTCAAGGAGCGGGAGCGGCTGTTCCAGCTGCCCGGCTCAAGCTGGGATGACTACGATCGCAGCCTGATCTCCGAGGGCGGCGGCATCTTCCTGCGCTCGGCCAAGTCCATCAAGCTCAGTCCCCAGATGAAGAAGCTGCTGGGTACCCAGAAGGCCAGCCTGACCCCGACCGAGGTGATCCGTCATTTGCTGATGGCCGAGGTGGATCTGCTGTGGAACGGCGGCATCGGCACCTACATCAAGTCCCGCCGGGAGACCGACGCCGACGTGGGCGATCGCGCCAACGACGCGGTGCGGGTCAATGGCGAGGATGTGCGCGCCAGGATAGTGGGCGAGGGCGGCAACCTGGGCTGCACCCAGCTGGGCCGGGTCGAATACGCCGGCCATGGCGGCCGCATCAACACCGATTTCACCGACAACGTGGGCGGGGTGGACTGCTCCGACAACGAGGTCAACATCAAGATCCTGCTCAACGCCCTGGTCGACAAGGGTGAACTGACCAAGAAGCACCGGGATCAGATGTTGTACGACATGACCCAGGACGTGGCCGAGATCGTGCTGACCAACGCCTATCGCCAGTCCCAGACCATTTCCATCACCCAGCACCGCGGTGCGAGTCCGCTCAAGGAGCACCAGCGCTTTATGCAATGGCTGGAGCGGGAAGGCAAACTCGATCGCAATCTCGAGTACCTGCCGAGCGACGAAGAGCTGGCCGAGCGCATGGCCGCGGGGCGTGGCCTGACCCGGCCCGAGCTGGCGATACTGGTGGCCTACGGCAAAATGGTGCTGAAAGAGCTGCTCAACGTGCCCGAGCTGACCGACAACGCCTATGTCGCCCGCCTGCTGCCCGCCAGCATGCCGGCCCAGCTGGTGGAACGCTTCGGCGAGGCGCTGATGGAGCACCCGCTGCGGGGCGAGATCATCGCCACCCGCCTGGCCAACATCATGGTCAACGACATGGGCTTCAACTTCGCCAACCGCATGCAGGACGAGACCGGCGCCAGCATGAGCGACATCGCCGTCAGCTTCCTGATCGCCCGGGAAGTGTTCGGCATGAATGCCCTGCTGCGCGACATCGAGGCCCTCGACAACCAGGTGGCGGCCGAGACCCAGCTCGAGATGTTCTACCAGGTACGGCGCATGGTCCGCCGGGCCACCCGCTGGTTCCTGCGCAGCCGCAACCGCAACCTGGGCATCGAGGAAACCATCGCCCAGTTCAAACCGGCCTACGACACCCTGGCCGAGCACCTCTACGAGGTGATGGTGGACGCGGAAGTGACCGAGCACCAGGCCGCCGTGGCCCGCCTGGAAGCACAGGGGGTTCCCCCCTCGGTGGCGCGGCGGGTCTCCCACATGAGCAGCCTGTTCTCCGCCCTGGATCTGGCCCAGGTAGCGGCCGAACAGGAACGGGACATCCGGGTGGTGGCCGAGCTGTATTTCCACCTCGGCGCCGAGCTGGAGCTGCACTGGTTCCTGGATCAGATCAACCAGCAGGCGGTGGGCAACCACTGGCAGGCTCTGGCCCGGGCCGCCTTCCGCGAGGATCTGGACTACCAGCAGCGCAGCCTCACCTCGGTGGTGCTGAAAAACTGTAAAGCCCAGGGCGAATGCGCTAGTATGCTCGACCAGTGGCTTAATGAGCATGAGCAGTTGCTCAATCGCTGGCGACACCTGCTGGCCGACTTCAAGACCTCCGGCGCTCACGAATTCGCCAAGTTCTCGGTCGCCCTGCGCGAGCTGAACCTGCTCCATCTCAACTGCATGAACGCCGTCTGACGGTGTAAAACGCAAAAGCCCCGGCCATGACCGGGGCTTTTTTATGAGGAAAACAACGTGTATTCACTGGCTAAATCCCTGCTTTTTCAATGTGACCCCGAGCACGCCCACGAGCTGACCATCAAGGGTCTGGCCAAGACCCAGCACAGCCCCCTGGCGGCCCTGTACCGCCGGCCGCTGATCCAGAACCCGGTGCAACTGATGGGGCTGACCTTCACCAACCCGGTGGGACTGGCGGCCGGGCTCGACAAGAACGGGGACTGCATCGACGCCTTCGCCGCCATGGGCTTCGGCTTTATCGAGGTGGGCACCGTGACTCCGCGCCCCCAGGAGGGCAACGAGAAGCCGCGGCTGTTCCGGGTGAAGCCGGCGGAGGGCATCATCAATCGCATGGGGTTCAACAACCAGGGTATCGATTATCTGATTGAAAACGTGAAGCGCTCCCGTTATCAGGGCGTGCTCGGCATCAATATCGGCAAGAACAAGGACACCCCCATCGAGCACGGCAAGGACGATTACCTGATCTGCATGGAAAAATCCTATCCCCATGCGGGCTATATCACCGTCAATATTTCCTCGCCCAATACCCCGGATCTGCGCTCCCTGCAATATGGCGAGGCACTCGACGATTTATTGTCTGCCCTCAAGCAAAAGCAGAAGGAATTGGCCGAGCGCCATGGCAAATACGTGCCCCTGGTGGTGAAAATAGCGCCGGATTTGACCAGCGAGGAAATTGAGCAGATCGCCGACAGCCTGGTGCGCTTTGAAATAGACGGCGTCATCGCCACCAATACCACCCTGGATCGTTCCTTGATCTTCGATCTTCCCCACGCCTACGAGGCCGGCGGCCTGAGCGGCCGGCCGGTACAGGGCAAGAGCACCGAGGTGATCGCCGAGCTGGCCCGCCGCCTCGACGGCCGTCTGCCCATTATCGGGGTAGGGGGAATCGACTCCCTCACCGCGGCCCGCGAAAAAATGGCCGCCGGCGCCAGCCTGGTGCAGATTTATTCCGGTTTTATTTATCACGGCCCGGGCTTGATCCAGACCCTGGCCAGGCATCTTTAAAGCACGGACGGAAATGGACGGCGGCCAGGGAAGGCTTGCCGGCTCCCGGATAAAAATGGGTGCAAATGCGTCATATCGATGAAAGTTTGCTCCCTACCATGAAATACAATATATATTAAGGTGTTGGGGACGAGACTTTTCTTTTATTCACAAGGTGTGATCCGGATGCTGCTAAAACCAAACGACAGCTGGCGCTGGTTTCTCGGAGATGAGCGGCGCCTGATGCTGGATTTAGGGGAGGAGATGCTGTTCGCCACTCCTTACCTGCATAAACAGCTGGTCTGTGCCGAGGGCATGAGCCAGTGCTTTTCGGTGGAAGACACCGGCCTTTATTATACCTTTCTCGACAAGCTGGGCGGTATCCATGCGCCGGCGCAGCGGGTGCAGGCGGCCCTCAATGCCGTGGCGGTGGCCCGTTTCTACAAGCCATTGATGCCCCAGAGCTGGTTTTTCACGCAACAGGCGGATTATCACCAGCCCGAGCTGGGCGAGCTGATCGGCCTGGCTGTGGCGGGTGAACGGCTGACCCTGATGGTGGTGGAAACCTCGGCCTCGGCGTCGGTCTGTGTCTCCCTGTCGGTGCCGACCGCCCTGAACGACAGCAAGCAGTTGCCGACCTTCGGCGCCATCAAGGTAATGAACGACAGGTTGATAAGCCTCGAGGAAATCGAGCAGGAAGAAGAACTTCGCAGGGTAGGGTAGGGGAAAACCGGAAAAATTGGTTGCGGGAGCCGGATTTGAACCGACGACCTTCGGGTTATGAGCCCGACGAGCTACCAGGCTGCTCCATCCCGCGTCCGGTATTTAACGTCTTGCAGTGTGCTTTCAGGCTGTTGTGCGTCAAGTTGGTTGCGGGAGCCGGATTTGAACCGACGACCTTCGGGTTATGAGCCCGACGAGCTACCAGGCTGCTCCATCCCGCGTCCGGTACTTAACGTCTTACAGCGTGCTTGTCAGGTTGTCTGTTATCAGGTTGGTTGCGGGAGCCGGATTTGAACCGACGACCTTCGGGTTATGAGCCCGACGAGCTACCAGGCTGCTCCATCCCGCGCCTGAACCTTGATAAGGTAAACCTTGTATTGCCTTTCCGAGAACTGGTTGCGGGAGCCGGATTTGAACCGACGACCTTCGGGTTATGAGCCCGACGAGCTACCAGGCTGCTCCATCCCGCGTCCTCAGGCTGCGTATACTAGTGATCCCCATCACTGAACGCAAGGACTTTGCCAGAAGTTTATTCCGGTTGCGCAATAATACCGCTATATGCCTATCTTCCGCGCAGGGCGGCGGCAATTTTTACAGCCCCCGGGCCGTTTCAGGTATAATACCGCCTTCTTTTATCAGACAAGCCTGACTATGCTGCCGTTTTTTGCTACCTGCCCCAAGGGGCTGGAATCCCTACTCACCGATGAACTGCAACAGCTGGGTGCCAGCGAGCTCCAGGAGACCGTGGCCGGCGTGGCCTTCCGGGGCAGCCTGGAAACCGCCTACCGCGCCTGCCTGTGGTCGCGGCTGGCCTCGCGCATCATGCTGCAGCTGGCCGACTTCACCATGCGCGACGACATGGATCTCTACCTGGGGGCGGCCAACATCGAGTGGGAGCGGCATATCCAGGAGGGCCAGACCTTCGCGGTGGACTTTTCCGGCGGCAACAACGCCATCACCAACACCCAGTACGGCGCCCTCAAGATCAAGGACGCCATCGTCGACCGTCTGAGCAAGCGCCGGGGCGAGCGGCCGAGCGTGGACAAGCGGGCGCCCGACATCCGCATCCTCGCTCACCTCAAGCGCAACCAGCTCAGCATCACCCTGGATCTGTCCGGCCCGGCCCTGCACCAGCGCGGCTACCGCCAGCAGGCGGGGGAGGCGCCGCTCAAGGAAAACCTGGCCGCCGCCATACTGCTGCGCAGCGGCTGGGACAAACGCGCCCCCCTGGTCGATCCCATGTGCGGCTCGGGCACACTATTAATAGAAGCGGCGCTGATGGCCGCCGATCAGGCCCCCGGCCTGCTGCGCCCACGGTTCGGCTTTATGGCCTGGTCCGGTCACGATGATGCCCTGTGGCAGCAGGTCAAGGCCGAAGCCACGGTGCGTGCCACCCGCGGCCTCAAGCAGGCCGAGCCGGTGCTGTTCGGTTTCGATCAGGACAAGCGGGTGCTGGGCTTCGCCCGGGACAACGCCGAGGCGGCCGGGGTCGCGGCGCTGGTGCGTTTCGAGCAGGGCAGCGTCGATGCCCTCACCAATCCCGCCGAACAGCCCGGCTGGCTGATTTCCAACCCGCCCTACGGCGAGCGCCTGAGCGAGTTTCCTTCCCTGCTCGGTCTGCACCAGGCCCTGGGCGACAAGCTGCGGGATCAGTTCAAGGGCTGGCATGTGAGCCTGATCTCCAGCTCCCCGGAGCTGCTCAGCTGCCTGCGGCTGCGGCCCGAGAAAAGCTACAAGCTGTTCAACGGCGCCCTGGCCTGCGAGCTGCGCAACTACCGCATCGCCGAGGATGCCAGGGCCGCCCGCCCGCTGGCGGAGGATTTCGCCAACCGCCTGGCCAAGAACCTCAAGGCGCTGGAAAAGTGGGCCAGGGCCGAGCAGATCGACTGCTACCGGCTGTACGACGCGGATCTGCCCGAGTACAACGCCGCCATCGACCGCTACCGGGATCACCTGGTGATCCAGGAATACGCGGCGCCCAAGAGCATCCCCGAACACAAGGCCCGGGCCCGCTTCTTCGATCTGGTGCAGGCCACCATGGCGGTGACCGGGGTGCCCGGCGACAAGGTGGTGCTCAAGGTGCGCGCCCGGCAGAAGGGCACCGAGCAGTATGAAAAGCTGGACCGGCGCGAACAGTGGATGGAGGTGCAGGAGCACAACGCCCGCCTGCTGGTCAACCTGTACGACTACCTGGACACCGGCCTGTTCCTGGATCACCGGCCCATCCGCAAGCGGCTGGGGGAGCTGGCCCGGGGCAAGGACTTCCTCAACCTGTTTGCCTACACCGGCACCGCCACCGTGCACGCCGGCCTGGGCGGCGCCAAATCCACCACCACGGTGGACATGTCCCGCACCTACCTGGCCTGGGCCGAGCGCAACATGCAGCTCAACGGCCTGACCGGCCGGCGCCACCAGTTTATCCAGGCGGACTGCCTGGGCTGGCTGAGCCAGTCCGGCGCCGATTACGATCTTATCTTCGTCGATCCGCCGACCTTCTCCAATTCCAAGCGGATGGAGGACAGCTTCGATGTACAGCGGGATCATGTGGAGCTGCTGCACCTGCTGAGCAAGCGGCTGCGCCCGGACGGGCTGTTGATCTTTTCCAACAACAAGCGCCACTTCAAGCTGGATCACGGGGCCCTGGCCGAGCTGGGACTGGCGGCGAAAGACATCACCAAGGCCAGCCTGCCCAAGGATTTCGCCCGCAACCCGCAGATCCACAACTGCTGGGAAATCCGCTGGAGCCAACCCCATGAGTGACCGGATGACGCTGTTTTCCACCGACGGCTGCCACCTGTGCGAGCAGGCCTGGCGGCTGTTGGAGCAGACCGGGCTGGCCGCCGACACCGACATCAAGGACATCATCGACGACGAGCGCTGGCTTGCCGCCTACGCGGTGCGCATCCCGGTGCTGCGCCGCGCCGACGGCGCCGAGCTGGACTGGCCCTTTACCGCCGCCGACCTTATCGACTTTAGCCGAGTAACATCATGAGTTTGCTGACCCTGCAGAACGCCCAGCTGGCGTTCGGAGATGCCCCGCTGCTGGACGGGGTGGAATTGAATATTCAGGCCGGTGAACGGCTGTGCATCGTCGGCCGCAACGGCGCCGGCAAATCGACCCTGATGAAGGTGATCGCCGGCGACATCCAGCTCGACGACGGCCGCCGCCAGCTGCAGCAGGGGGTGAAAATCGCCCGGCTGGAGCAGGACCCGCCCCAGGTCGACGACGATCAGACGGTGTTCGACTACGTGGCCGGCGGCCTGGCGGAGCTGGGCGAGCTGCTGGCCGCCTACCATCACCAGCTGGAGAAAGTGAGCCACGACAGCTCCGACAAGGCGATGAAGGAGCTGATGCGGCTGCAGGAGCAGGTGGAGCACGCCGACGGCTGGCAGTTCGACACCCGCATCAACCAGAGCCTGACCCTGCTCGGCCTGAACGGCGACACCCGGCTCCAGGATCTGTCCGGCGGCTGGCTGCGCAAGGTGGCCCTGGCCCGCGCCCTGGCCAACGATCCCGACATCCTGCTGCTGGACGAACCCACCAACCACCTGGACATCGACGCCATCGCCTGGCTGGAGGGCTTCCTGGTCGATTTTCGCGGCGCCATCGTCTTTATCAGCCACGATCGGGCCTTTATCCGCAAGATGGCCACCCGCATCCTGGATCTGGACCGGGGCAAGCTCTCCAGCTGGCCCGGCAACTACGACGACTACCTGGTCAACAAGGAAGAGGCGCTGCGGGTGGAGGCGGAGCAGAACGCCCTGTTCGACAAGCGCCTGGCCCAGGAGGAAGCCTGGATCCGCCAGGGCATCAAGGCGCGTCGTACCCGCAACGAAGGCCGGGTGCGGGCGCTGAAGGCGCTGCGCAATGAGCGCAGCCAGCGGCGGGAGAGCCTGGGCAAGGTCAACGTCACCCTGGACGAAGTGCGCCGCTCGGGCAAAATCGTGTTCGAGGCGGAAAAGCTGGGTTTCAGCTACGAAGGCAAGCCCATCCTCAAGGACTTTTCCGCCCTGGTGCAGCGGGGTGACAAGATTGCCCTGGTCGGCCCCAACGGCTGCGGCAAGAGTACCCTGATCAAGCTGCTGCTGGGCCAGCTCGAGGCCCAGAGTGGCACCCTCAAGGGCGGCACCAAGCTGGAGGTGGCCTATTTCGATCAGTACCGGGAGCAGCTCGATCCCGAACGCACCGTGATGGACAACCTGGCCGACGGCAAGCAGGAAGTGGAGGTGGGCGGCAAGAGCCGCCACGTGCTGGGCTACCTGCAGGATTTCCTGTTCGAGCCCAAGCGCGCCCGGACCCCGGTGAAGGCGCTGTCCGGCGGCGAGAAGAACCGGCTGCTGCTGGCCCGGTTGTTCCTCAAGCCCTGCAACCTGCTGGTGCTGGACGAGCCCACCAACGATCTGGACGTGGAAACCCTGGAGCTGCTCGAAGAGTTGCTCGCCGACTACCAGGGCACCCTGCTGCTGGTCAGCCACGACCGGGACTTTATCGACAATACCGTGACCCACTGCTGGCTGTTCGAAGGCGAGGGCAGGGTGAGCGAGTACGTGGGCGGCTATCAGGACATGCTGTTCCAGCGCGCGCACCAGACCGAGGCGACGCCAACCAGGGAGAAGGAAGAGAAGCCCGCGCCCCGGGTGGAGAAGCCGGCGGCCAAGTCCGGCAAGAAGCTGTCGTACAAGCTGCAGCAGGAGCTGGACGGTTTGCCCGCCCGCCTGGAACAGCTGGAGCAGCAGATCGCCGCCCTGCAGGAGGAGATCAACGCGCCCGACTTCTTCGCCCAGCCGGAGGCGGTGACCCAGTCCCGGTTGCAGGCCCTGGCGGCGGTGGAAGCCGAGCTGGAGCAGGCCTTTGCCCGCTGGGAGGAGCTGGAGGAGCTGGCGGCCGGCTGAGTGAGCCGGCTCACAATTCCGGCTTTTGCTCTTTCATCAAAACTTCATAAATATCAGTCGCTAATCCGGGAAGCTGAGCTATGCTCAGAAATTGGCCTTGATCTCACTCATCAACTCAACTATTCATAGGGTGCGGCCGTTGGATTGGCCGTGCACTTTTTGTTGATTAAATGAGGGTTATACCTATGAAGAGACAAAAACGTGACCGTTTGGAAAGAGCGCGTACCCGCGGTTACCAAGCTGGAGTCAGTGGTCGTTCTAAAGAGCAGTGCCCCTACAACGATTTCGATGCCAAAGGCCATTGGTTAGGGGGCTGGCGAGACGCAATGGAAGACAAAGGCTCTGGCCTCTTCATGAAGTAAACATTTTTCTCCTTCAACAAAAAAGGCCCCGAACATCGGGGCCTTAACGTATCCGTTGCCTGCTCAGAAGCTGGAGGTATCGGTGAAGAGACCGACCTTCAGATCCTTGGCCTCGTAGATCACGCGGCCGTCCACTTCCACGATGCCGTCGGCGATGCCCATGATCAGCTTGCGCCAGATCACCCGCTTCATGGTGATTTTGTAGGTCACTTTCTTGGCGGTGGGCAGGATCTGGCCGGTGAATTTCACCTCGCCAACGCCCAGGGCGCGACCCTTGCCGGGGCCGCCCTTCCAGCCCAGGAAGAAGCCCACCAGCTGCCACATGGCGTCCAGGCCCAGGCAGCCGGGCATGACGGGATCGCCGGGGAAGTGGCAGTCGAAGAACCACAGCTCGGGGTTGATATCCAGCTCGGCCAGGATCTCGCCCTTGCCGTGCTCGCCGCCTTCGTCGCTGATGTGCACGATGCGGTCCATCATCAGCATGTTGGGGGCGGGCAGCTGGCTGTTGCCCGGGCCGAACAGTTCACCACGGCTACAGGCCAGCAGTTCGTCTTTGGTAAAGGCGTGTTTGCCCAGTTCTTTCTGTGAAGGCATTTCACTCTTCCTGATTCGAGCAGACCACAATGGCCTGGTGACAAAATTGGCGTCACTTTAGCGAACAGCTGTGCGCCAGACAAGTCCGATCTCTAATTCCGGCGGAATAAACGCCGTAAAAAGCCGCTTTCCATGGTGTGGCCGTTGAGGTCGTCCAGCCGCTCGCGGATGCGCCCGAACAGGGTCTCGGGCCTGTCCACGTCGCCCGCCGGGCAGCCGCTGAGCAGCTCGATGGCCTCTTCCACATGGGCCACCGGGTAGATATGGAAGCGACCCTCGGCCACGGCGGCACAGACCTCGTCGGACAGGTTGAGCTGCAGCCGGTTGCTGGCCGGGATCAGCACCCCCTGCTCGCCGGTCAGGCCCTGCAGCCGGCACAGCCGGAAAAAGCCTTCTATCTTCTCGTTGACGCCGCCCACCGGCTGCACCTTGCCGAACTGATCCACGGCACCGGTAATGGCGAAGTGCTGGTAAATCGGCTCCCGGGCCAGGGCCGAGAGCAGGGCGCACAGGCCGGCGAGGGAGGCGCTGTCGCCGTCGATCTCGTGGTAGGACTGCTCGAACACCAGGTTGGCGGACAGCGGCGAGGGATGCTCGGCGCCGAACAGGTTGGCCAGGTAGCCGTGGATGATCATCATGGCCTTGGCATGGATATGGCCGGCCAGCTCCGCCTTGCGCTCGATGTCGGCGATGTCGCCGTCGCCCAGGTGCACGGTGGCGGTGAGCCGCACCGGCTCGCCGAAGTCGTAGGGGTGGCCCACGATCTGGATCACCGAGAGGCCGTTGATCTGGCCCACTTCCCGGCCCCGGGTCTGCAGCAGGATCTGGCCGTCGCGCACCCCCAGATCCGAGTGCTCCACCAAAAAGCTCAGCCGGTAGTCCTGCTCCTGCTGGGCCAGCACCACCTGGGCCTCGGTGATGAGTTCGCCCTGCTCGCGCTTGGCGATGACGTCGGCCAACTGCATCAGGGCGAGCAGCTGGGCTTCCACCAGGGAGAGCCGGTGCTGGTGCTCGGTGAGCCGGCTGCCGTAGCGGCACAGGCGCAGCATGGCGCCCCTGTCCATGTCCAGCAGTTCGTGCTTGCGGCGCAGGTGGGCCAGGAAGCCGAGGTAGGTCGGCAGATCCGCCTGGGCATCCCACTCGGGGATGATGTCGGCGCGCAAAAAGGCGAGGGTATCCAGCTCCCGGTCCAGGATATAGAGCTCGGCCACCGACATGCGATCGCCCACCAGGATCAGGTGGATATCCAGGGGCGGCGGCTCGGGCTGGAAGTAGAAGGCCGCCATTTCCGCCGGCCGGCTCCACTCCACCCGGCGGGTGACCAGGGCGTTTTTCAGCCGGAACCAGAGATTGGGCTGATCCAGCAGCTCTTCGATCGGCACTATCAGGTAACCGCCGTTGGCCTGGTGGATAAGCCCCGGCTCCAGCAGGTGATGGTGGCTGAACACCGAGCCCTGCTCGGTCTGGAAGTGGATGGCGCCGAACAGCTGCTCGGCGCTGAACTGGCGGGCGTAGACGATGGGAATGGTGCTGTCGTGGCGGTGCACCATCAGGTTGATAAGGATGGGGTGGCTGAAGCCGCCGCCGGCGGCCACGTGCTGGGACAGCAACGACAGGTAGTCGGCAATCTTCTCGTCGTTGCCCTGTTTCTTCAGGATCCGCTGGACGATGTGCTCGGCCTCCAGGTGGCGGGAGGACAGCTCCAGCAACTGGCCGACCAGCTCGCAGAACTCGATGCCGGTACCGGCCTTGAGCCTGAGCCAGATCGGCTTTTGCGGATGATGCAGGTTTTCCGCGTAGCAGAGATCGAACAGATCCGCGTGGTTGGCGTGCTTTTGCACCAGATCCTGCACCAGCTCCTCGTAATCCACCCCCGGGAAACCGTTCAGCAGCAGCACCGGATTGGCGGCGTTCAGCCCCGCCAGGGTGGCGAAGGCGGAATCGGCCCGGGCCTGCAGCGCGCTGAACGGCAGGGGAGTGACATCGTTCAGGCTGGCGAGATCGGGCAGGGAAAAAGCAGGATTCAGTTCGGCAGGACTCAGTGGTTGCACTCGAAAACTCATCAACTTAGGTAAATTGCAGCCAGTATACTTGAGCCGGCCGGCAGGTCGAGCCTCTGTGTAAAAATCTGTGCCGGCTTGTCGCGCAATCGTCATGCGCCGGTCACCGCCCTGTCATCCCGGCCCGCGACCATGGGAGCCGAGCAGGGAGGAGAGCCCATGGTACTGGATGCATTGCCCCGCCTCGATCACCGGCTGTTTCGCCGAACCCAGGCCAGCCGCCACTGGCAGCAGCGGGCCTGGCTGGCCCGCTGGATTTCCCGCACCGGCGACGGCCCGCCCTATGTGCTGCTGGGGCTCTTCTTCTGGCTGAGCCGGGAGGCGCCGCTGCAGGCCTATGTGCTGGATCTGTTGCTGGCCTTCGCCCTGGAGCTGCCGCTCTACCTCAGCCTGAAAAATGGTTGCCGGCGGCGCCGGCCGGCACTGGCCCTGCCGGACGCCCGGGCCTATATCGCCCCTTCCGACCGCTTCAGCCTGCCGTCGGGTCACACCGCCGCCGCCATGCTGGTGGCCAGCCTGAGCCTGCTGCATTTCGGCGCCGCCGCCTGGCCGGTGCTGCCCTGGGCGTTGCTGGTGGGCTGGTCCCGGGTCTGGCTGGGGGTGCATTTTCCCTCCGATATCCTCGCCGGGCTGCTGCTGGGCGGCATGGTCGCCCTGTTGGTTTTTTAAGGGAGGAGTCCGATGCGCATTCTTTACGGAGTACAGGGTACCGGCAACGGCCACATCACCCGGGCCAGGGTCATGGCCGCGGCGCTGCGCCGGCGCGGGCTGGCGGTGGATTTCCTGTTCAGCGGCCGGCGGCCGGAAGACTATTTCGACATGGCGGAATTCGGCGACTACCAGAGCCGCAGCGGGCTCACCTTCGTCACCCGGCGGGGGCGGGTCGATACCCTGGCCACCCTGGGCCGCTGCCGTCCGGGGCAACTGCTGAAGGATATCCATGCCCTGCCGGTGCGGGACTACGATCTGGTGCTGAACGACTTCGAGCCGGTCACCGCCTGGGCCGCCCGGCGGGCGGGGGTGCCCTGTGTCGGTATCAGCCACCAGGCCGCCTTTCTGAGCGATATTCCCCGGCAGGGGGAGGGCTGGCTGAACCGCCGGCTTATCCGCCATTTTGCGCCGGCCGACGGCCAGTTGGGCCTGCACTGGCACCATTTCGGGCAACCATTGCTGCCACCGCTGATAGCGCCGGCGCCGGCCGTCGCCGCCACCGTGCCCGACAAGGTACTGGTATACCTGCCGTTCGAGGCGCCGGGGGATATCGCGGCCCTGCTCGGGGGCTTTCCCCATGTCCGGTTCTACTGCTATCACCCCGGGGCCGCGCCGCGGGAGCAGGGACACCTGCACTGGCGCACGCCATCGCGTCAGGGATTTCTGCGGGATCTGGCGGAGTCCGCCGGTGTTATCGCCAACAGCGGCTTCGAGTTGTCCTCGGAGGCGTTGAGCCTGGGCAAGAAACTGCTGGTCAAGCCGCTCGGGGGCCAGTTCGAGCAACTGTCCAATGCCCTGGCCCTGGCGCGGCTGAACCTGGGCAGCGTGATGGCGCGGCTGGACAGCAGCGCCGTGGCCGCCTGGCTGGCCCGGCCTCCCGCCGAGCCGGTGCACTATCCGGAGGTGGCGGAGCAACTGGTGGACTGGCTGCTGGCCGGCGACCGGCGGGGTCCCGCCTCCCTGTGCGAGGGTCTCTGGCGGCAGGTGCGCTTTCCTTCTTACTGCACCCTGCCCGGGAATTAACCGCGGCGGCGGAAGTCGGCCAGCCGCACCACGTTGTCGCGCACCGGCCGGTCCGGGTAGGGGCAGGGGAAATCCCCCACCGGGGTGTCGGGATAGCAGTCCACCGCCAGCCCCTGGCCGAAGCGGAACAGGGCATCGTCCAGCAGGCGGATCACCGGCCGGAAGGGCTGGCTGCGGTTGCCACCGACCCGTTTGTACTGCTGGTTGATATGCAGGCCCAGGCCGTAGCAGTGGTTGTCGTCCAGATAGTCCAGCTCTTCATGGGCCAGGGTGCTTTTCAGCCACTCGCCGGTATCGGTGATATGACCGTTGATGCTGGGATCGCTGTTGTTGACCCAGGTGATCCGCCGGTCTTCGGCGAAGAAACGCGCCACCATCAGCGGCAGCTCGTCGTCGTTGACGGCGCCGCTCTCCAGGGCCAGGTGCAGCGCCTCGTTGCCCCAGCGCTCCAGCAGCATCGACTCCAGCTCCGCCTGCGTGGGCGGCTCGAAAAAAGGCAGCAGCAGGGCGTAGCGGCTGTGGGCCTCGACCGCGATCACCGTGTAATGACGCAGACCGCCAGGGCGGCCATGCTCCACCAGATGGCATTGCCAGGACACCCGGCCGAAACCCGTGGTCAGCGGCTGGGTGCCAATGCGCTTGCCGTCCGGGCTGGGCAGGCGGGGCAGCTCCAGCCGCAGCCATTTGGCCAGGGCATTGCTGGCCGCGATGAGGATCTCCATGGGTTTTCCTTGTTATTCCGCCGATCATGCCGCCATGGTAGCGGGTCGGGACCGGCGGCACCAGGGCAGCGGCAAAACGGGTGAGCCGACGAATAGGAAACGCGAGCAGGGGATCAGCGCGGCCCAGTATCAGAAGGTGGCCAGGGTCAGCAAACCCACCGCCACCCGGCACCTGACCGATCTGCTCGGCTAAGGGCTGCCTGGAGAAACTGCCGGGCGGAGGCCGCGGCCCCCGCTATCGGATAAGGCAGCCATAATGCGTAGCCGTCGGCGTTATGTTAAATAATTGGCGGCTTCTGCGTATTTTTTGCCAGACTGGAGATGTAAGGCACGTCTTTTCCCGGAAGGAGCCCTATGTCCCGGCGAACCTTGAGCCTGTTCCTGTGCGGCGATGTGATGACGGGCAGGGGGATCGACCAGATCCTGCCCCGTTCCTGCCCGGACGAGCTGCACGAAGCCTATATGACCCGGGCGAGCGGCTATGTCAGGCTGGCCGAGCAGCGGCGAGGGCGGATCCCGCGACGGGTCGGCTTTGCCTATGTCTGGGGCGACGCCCTGGCCGAGCTGGCGCGGGTCGGGCCTGCGGTGCGGGTGATCAACCTGGAAACCAGCATCACCACCAGCGAAGACTGGCAGCCCAAGGGCATCAACTACCGCATGCATCCGGCCAACCTGCCCGTCCTCGGCGCCGCCGGCATCGATGTCTGTGTCCTGGCCAACAACCATGTGCTGGACTGGGGCCGGCGGGGGCTGCTCGACACCCTGGCCGGGCTGGAACGACAGGGCATCCGCACCGCCGGTGCCGGCAGGGATCTCGCCGAGGCCAGGGCGCCGGCCAGGATCGAACTCGGACCCGGGGAGGGCGGGCGCCTGCTGATCTTCGCCCTGGCCCTGGCCTCCAGCGGCGTGCCGGAAAGCTGGGCGGCCGGCGTCAACCGACCTGGGGTATTCTTTTTGCCGGCGCTGACGGCGCCAGCACTCGACGAGCTCAAGGCCCTGATCCGGCGCTGGCAACGGCCAGGGGACCGGGTGCTGGTGTCGATCCACTGGGGCCCTAACTGGGGTTACGCCATACCGGCCGCTCACCGCGATTTCGCCCGGGCCCTGATCGACGAGGCCGGGGTCGACCTGGTGCACGGCCATTCATCCCACCATGTGCTGGGGCTGGAGCTGTACCGGGAGCGACTGATCCTTTATGGCTGCGGCGATTTTATCAACGACTACGAGGGCATCCACGGTTACGAGCAATACCGGCCCGATCTGGTGCTGATGTTCTTTCCGGTGCTTGAGCGGGACAGCGGCCGCTTGCAGTCGCTGCGGCTGGTGCCGTTGCAGCTGAGCCGGTTCCGGCTGTGCCGGGCCCGGCCCGAAGACGCGGCCTGGCTGGCGCAGCGATTGAACCGGGAAGGAACACATACCGGCACGGCATTCCGCCTCCAGCCGGACGGCAGCCTGACGCTGAGATGATGCTTGGGGCGCGGGCGGCCCGCCCGCATGAGAGTGGCGCCGAGGTGGGCGAAGGCACAGCCCAGCCCGCGATGCCTGTTCTGCCTCAGCCTCTTTAAAGCTGGGTGTGGTAGGCCCGCCTGCGCTCCACCAGCCAAGGTGCCAATCTGCAAACATCGTTTGCCGCCGACGAGAAGAGTGGCAGGGATAACACACGCCTGACCGCTTGATTTTTAAACCATATGGCACTCTAGCCGCCCAGCTTTTGTTGCACGCTGGCGACCTTGTCGGCCATGGTCTGCGCCCGGTCGTTGCGGGTGCCCAGCTTGATATGGCTGGTAATGCGCACGGCGCCGGCATCGTGCAGCACCTCGTGGCAGCGCTTGACCGCCGCCATCACCTCATCCCATTCGCCTTCCACATTGGTGCCGTAGCCGTGCATGGTGTGCACCAGGCCGGCATCCTCAAAAATTTGCTGGCACATGGCCACATAAGGCGACACCGACACGCCAACGCCGCCGGGCGAGACCATGATATCCATCAGTACGTACATAACAGCTCCCTGGTTAGAATGGATCCTGAGTGAAACACTTCGCCATTCGAGCCAAAGCGCGCTCAGGCCGCAAGGGCCAGATGGGGAATTTGCGTTGGCCAGTGCCATTGTTCCTGCGCCAGGGTGCTGTCAGTAATGAGGGCAGGAGCACCAGCTTTACCGCTTCCACCGCTTGACCGGGCGGGTCTATGGACTCTTTAACGAAGGCTGGTCAGCCTGAAGCAGCTTAGGCATACTTTGCCTTATCTCTTTATTTGCCTGATTTGGCGACTTTTTCGTCATTTCTTATCGTGCTTTCAAGGATCTCCATGGCCATTAAAAAAACCGCACTTTATTCCTCCCTCTGGGCCAGCTGCGATCAGCTGCGTGGCGGCATGGATGCCTCCCAGTACAAGGACTATGTGCTTACCCTGTTGTTCATGAAATACGTGTCCGACAAGGCCAGGGACAATCCTTACTCCATGATTGAAGTGCCGCCGGGGGCGAGCTTTGACGACATGGTGGCGCTGAAGGGCGACAAGGAAATTGGTGACAAGATCAACAAGATCATCAGCGCCCTGGCACAAGAGAACGATCTCAAGGGCGTGATCGATGTGGCCGACTTCAACGACGAAGACAAGCTGGGCCGTGGCAAGGACATGATCGACCGGCTGTCGAACCTTATCGGCATTTTTGAGGGCATTGATCTCTCGGCCAACCGGGCCGAGGGCGACGACCTGCTGGGGGATGCCTACGAATACCTGATGCGCCACTTCGCCACCGAGTCCGGCAAGAGCAAGGGCCAGTTTTATACCCCGTCGGAAGTGTCGCGCATTCTGGCCAAGGTGGTGGGCATTAACAAAGACACTTCCCAGGAAGCCACCGTTTACGACCCCACCTGTGGCTCCGGCTCCCTGCTGCTCAAGGCCAGTGACGAGGCGCCCAGGGGCCTGTCCATCTATGGCCAGGAAATGGATAACGCCACCAGCGCCCTGGCCCGCATGAACATGATTTTGCACGACAACGCCACCGCCAAGATCTGGAAGGGCAACACCCTGAGTGCGCCCCAGTGGAAGGACGACAACGGCCAGCTCAAGACCTTCGACTTTGCCGTGGCCAACCCGCCGTTTTCCAACAAAAACTGGACCAGCGGCCTGAACCCGGCAGAAGATGAATTTGGCCGCTTTGAATGGGGCATACCGCCGGAGAAAAACGGCGACTACGCCTTTTTGCTGCATATTCTCAAAAGCCTGAACAGCAATGGCAAGGGGGCGGTGATTTTGCCCCACGGTGTGCTGTTTCGCGGCAACGCCGAGGCCCGCATTCGTGAAAACCTGATCAGGCAGGGCTACATCAAGGGCATTATCGGCCTGCCCGCCAACCTGTTTTATGGCACCGGCATTCCCGCCTGCATTATCGTGCTGGACAAATCCCGAGCCCGCAGCCGGGCAGGCGAGGCCGGGCAGGGCATCTTTATGGTGGATGCCAGCAAGGGCTTTATAAAGGACGGCAACAAGAACCGGCTGCGCAGCCAGGACATTCATAAAATCGTGGATGTGTTCACCAAAGGCATTGAGCTGCCACGCTTCAGCCGCCATGTGCCCCTGAGAGAAATCGTGGCCAACGACTATAACCTCAACATTCCCCGTTACATTGACTCAAGCGACCCGGAAGACCTGCACGACCTGTCCGCCCATCTGCAAGGGGGCATACCCAACCGGGATATCGACGCCCTGGCCGATTACTGGCAAGTGTTCCCCAGCCTGCGTGCCACCCTGTTCGCGTCGGCGCGGAAAGGGTACAGCCGGGCACTGGTGAGTGCCGCCGAGGTGAAAAGCACCATTCTGGCCCACGACGAGTTCAAGAGTTTTGCCGGGCGCAGCCTGGTGCCCTTTACCCAATGGGCCGAGGACGCAAAGCTTGATGAAATCGCCAAGGGCGACAGCCCCAAGGAGCTGATTTTTGATCTGTCGGAAGACCTGTTAAGCCGCTATGCCAACATGCCCCTGCTCAGCAAATACGATGTATATCAGCTGCTGATGGACTACTGGGCCGAGGATATGCAGGACGATGTATATGTGCTGGTGCAGGACGGCTGGCCGGCTGGCAAGGTACTGCGCAAGCTGGTGGCCGCCAGGGGTGAAAAGCTGAAGGAAACCCCGGATCTCGTCATCAACAAGGTGAAGTACAAGGCCGAGCTTATTTCGCCCGCGCTCATTGTTGCCCGTTATTTCAAGGACGAACAGAACACACTAAATGAACTGCAAGCGGAACTGGACGGCGCCACCCAGGCGCTGGAAAGCTTTATCGAGGAAAACAGCAGTGACGACGGCCTGCTTAGCGACGCCCTCAACGACAAGGACAAGGTCACCAAGGTAAGCGTCACCGCTCGCCTGAAGCAGGCTCGTGATGCGGAAGAAAAAGCCGCCCTCAGGCAGGCCAAAAAGCTGTTCGATGCCGAGGCCAGTGCCAAAAAGGCACTGAAGGATGCCCAGGACGCCTTGGACGAAGCGGTATTCAGGCAATACGGCAAGCTCGATGACGACGCCATTAAAACCCTGATGGTGCAGGACAAATGGCTGGCCCATTTAAAGAGCGCCATTACTGCCGAGGTGGAACGGGTCACCCAGCAGCTGGCCAACCGGGTCAAGCAGCTGGAAGAACGCTACAGCCAGCCGCTGCCCGAGCTGACCCAGGCAGTGCAAGATTTAAGTGAGAAAGTCGCCGGCCACCTGAAAGCCATGGGGCTCAGCCTGTGAGCCGGCCACGGGAGCAAGCCCTGGACGGGCTGGCGCAAGCCATTGCCGAGCAGATAGAGCAGGCTCGTGGCCGGGTGCAGCAGGCGGTAAACAGCGCCATGGTGCAAGGCTACTGGGAAGTGGGGCGGCTGATTGTGGAGCACGAGCAGCAGGGGCAAAGCCGCGCGGAATATGGCCGGCAGCAGCTGCAAAGCCTGTCGCAACAGCTGACCAGCCGGCTGGGCAAGGGTTTTGATGTCACCAATTTAAGGCATATGCGCCGGTTTTATCAGGCGTTTCCAATTCGAGACGCACTGCGTCCCGAATTGAGCTGGACCCACTACCGCACCCTGCTGCGGCTAGAAAACCCCGCTGCGCGAAGCTGGTATACGCAGGAAGCCATTAACCAGAGCTGGAGCGCCCGCGCCCTGGAGCGGCAGATTGGCACGCTTTATTATGAGCGTCTGCTGGCCAGCCAGAACAAGGCACTGGTGCAGCAGGAGGCCGACCAGCTGACCCAGCCTCTGGCCGAAACCGCCCTGCAGCAGTTTTTGCTGGAGCTGGGCAAGGGCTTTGCCTTTGTGGAGCGCCAGCAGCGCATTCGCTTTGACGACGAAGACTTCTATATC
Source organism: Zobellella denitrificans (assembly GCF_002237365.1). Taxonomy (GTDB): domain Bacteria; phylum Pseudomonadota; class Gammaproteobacteria; order Enterobacterales; family Aeromonadaceae; genus Oceanimonas; species Oceanimonas denitrificans. The sequence goes on along the minus strand of NZ_NMUO01000014.1, from coordinate 20,504 downwards.
GATTTGGTGTTTTACAACTTCAAGCTCAAGTGCTTTCTGCTGGTGGATCTGAAGCTGGGCAAACTCAGGCATCAGGACATTGGCCAGATGGACACCTATGTACGCCTGTATGACGAGCAGCGCAAGGGCGACGACGACAACCCCACCATTGGTCTGGTGCTGTGCAGCGAAAAGAGCGAAGCCGTGGTGAAATATTCCGTGCTGGCAGACAAAAAACAGCTGTTTGCCGCCAAATACCTGCCCTATTTGCCCAGCGAAGAAGAGCTGAAGCGGGAGCTGGAGCGCGAGCGGGCCAGGGCCATGGCGCAATTGTCGCAATCATTTGAGCAGGAAGACAGCAATGAATAATCAGGTGGCGCAAGTGAGCGAAAAAGAACTGGCAACAGCGGAGCAGGTGGTGCCGGCAGGGTATAAGCAGACCGAAGTAGGTGTGATTCCGGAGGATTGGGAATATAAAACCATTGGTGAGTTAGCAACAGTTTTTTCTGGAGGAACGCCAAACCGTAAAGTGGCTGAGTATTGGGGCGGTGATATTCCATGGGTTACAACGACACTCATAGATGGCCAAGTGATCAATAATGCCAATGAGTTCATAACCCCAAAAGGTGTTGAAAGATCCTCTGTTAAGCGGTGCAAGGCTGGCTCCATATTAATGGCCATGTATGGGCAAGGTAAAACTCGAGGGAAAGTAGCATTGCTTGGTTTTGATGCAACAATAAACCAAGCGTGTGCTTCAATTGAATTAAAGGATTTAAACACAAATACGTATGTTTTGCATGTGCTTAATTCTATGTATGAGAGCATTAGAGAGCTCAGTAATTCTGGTGGACAAGAAAATTTGAGTGGTGGGATTGTTAAGAGCATTAAGATTCCTTTCCCACCTAAAGAAGAACAAACCGCCATTGCCAATGCGTTGTCCGATATGGATGCGCTGCTCGGCAGCCTGGAAGCCCTGGTCGCCAAGAAGCAGGCCATTAAAACCGCCACCATGCAGCAACTGCTGACCGGCCGTACTCGCCTGCCGCAGTTCGCCACTTGGCCCGATGGCAGTCCCAAAGGCTATAAAACCAGCGAGCTGGGGGAGATACCGGAGGATTGGGAGGTTGTTCCCTTTGGCTGCTTACTATCTATTCGCCATGGAAAAAACCAAACAAATGTAGAATCATCTAGTGGTCAGTATCCTATTTATGGCACCGGCGGACAAATGGGTGCAGCAACAGATTTTTTGTATGATAAACCTTCAGTTTTAATTGGCCGCAAAGGCACTATCAATAAACCCAGATATATAGAGAAACCGTTCTGGACGGTAGACACTCTTTTTTACTCGGAGATATCTAGTAGTGCCAGTGCAAAGTTTATTTTCTATAAATTTTGCATGATTGATTGGATGCAATATAACGAAGCTTCAGGTGTGCCAAGCCTTAACGCAAGTACGATTGAAGGTGTAATGGCTACCTTTCCATGTTTAGAAGAACAAAGCGCCATCGCCACCATACTGTCCGATATGGACGAGGAAACTCAGGCGCTGGAACAATATCTTGGTAAAAACCGTCAAATCAAACAAGGCATGATGCAAGATTTGCTGACGGGTAAGACGCGCTTGAGTCAATGGAGTGAAGCTATATGAGTATCCAAATAGATATTATTCGTATATGCGGCTTTCGGGGTATATCCAATATCGAGATGACCTTACCGAGAGTTACTGTATTGCTAGGGCAAAACAATGCCGGTAAAACATCAGTTATAAAAGCATTGCAATTAGCAATCGGAGACTACTCGCGCTATTTGTCCGATGAAGATTTTCACATCGGTGAAGATGGTAAGCGCCAAGATACGATCACAATAGACATTAGATTGATACCCGTCGAAGGTGGTGCTAGAGCCAGCGAATTTTCAGAGAGTTGGCAGCAGGAGTTTGGCGCTAAAATTCAGGCAGAGGCTGGCGGAAAACAGTATGTGGCAATTAGAACGACCGCGAAACCGGATAGAGTAAAAGGTGGATACATTATTGATCGTTACGAAATGGAATCGTGGCCAGAGAATGCCGGATGGGAAGAAGTTAGCTATAGAAAAAAGCTTGGAAAACGGCTGGAGTCTGTGCCTTTCATTTCTATTGATGCTCAACGAGATATACATAATGAATTGAAAGAGAAATCTTCATTTGTTGGGCGTGTGCTATCAAGCGTTGAGTACGACGATAAAGACGTTGCTGAGCTGGAGCGGATGGTGGCTGAAGTCAATAAAGAGGCTATCGAGAAGAGCGAACCACTCAAGCGATTGAAAACCCATCTGGACAATCTAACTCAATCATTTGAAGGGGCTGGCCAAACAGAGCTTACCCCATTTCCCAAGAAGATTCGTGATCTTTCAAAGCGATTTAGTGTGAATTTTGGCGAATCAGATAGGAGCTCATTCTCGATGGAATATCACGGTATGGGTACGCGTAGTTGGGCGTCCATGTTGACCGTTAAAGCCTTCACTGAACTCTTGGCCAAGAATCACGAAGAGGAAGCTGAGCCGTTTTTCCCAATTATGGCTGCCGAGGAGCCTGAAGCACACCTGCACCCGAATGCACAGAGGACATTGTACAGGCAGCTCATCGATGTGCCTGGGCAGGTCATTATTAGCACCCACTCGCCATATATTGCGGGCTTGGCTGAGCTGCATGAAATTAAGTACCTAAGCAAGCAGGATAATTCAGTTCAGGTATATCAGCTTAGAGCCGAGTTTGAAAATGATGATCTAAGGAAATTGAAAAGAGAGGTCGTTCACTCCCGTGGTGAGATTTTGTTCTCTAAAGCGATAGTCTTATCAGAAGGGGAGACTGAAGAGCAAGCCCTACCTGAACTGTTTGAGTCCTACACTGGAAAAAGCCCCTTTTCGCTCGGTATAAATTTTTTGGGTGTTAATGGCTCAGGAGCGAAATATCGTCCGTTCCTTATTTTGGCGAAAGACCTCAATATCCCCGTGTTCATATTTAGTGATGGTGAAGTTAAAACGGTTGAAGACCTCAGAAAAAATTATGAAAAAATTTTTGGGCCTACTGACATCGAGAACGCACCCAATATCACCATACTTGAAGGGACTGACTTTGAAGGTTATCTGTTAAGCGAGGGTTATAAAGATCTTATTGAAGAAACTATTCAGGAGGTTGCTGGAAGTGATGCACTGAATAAGTGGATTGAAAAACGAGATGGTACGTTCTTAAAACGGATTAGAACTGATAAGCCAAGCTGTGAAACTTGCAGGCAACCTATTTTTGAAGATGTGCACAGAGATTACTCCGGTGATGATGGGCGAGTTCGAGCTATCCTTGATATTCTGGATTCAAGTAAGCCGCTTTATGCAAAGGCAATTACCGATAATCTGACTAAGTTGCCAAAAGAAAAGCTTCCGGTGAAGGTTGTTGAATTATTCAAAAAAATTGAGTCCGGAGTCTGATATGAATTTATCCAATGCCCAGCGCCAGATAGTTGAAGCTCCTTTAGATACGGCTATTCAAGTTCTTGCTTCAGCTGGATCAGGTAAGACACGAGTACTGACAGAGCGTGTCCGGCATATTCTGGGGGAAACCAAGAAAGAGGGTGTTATCGCTCTTACCTTCACCAATAAAGCGGCCGAAGAGATGAGTGCGCGCTTAGCTGACTTAGAGCAGGTGGAGGACAGGGCCTGGATTGCGACGATTCACTCGGTCGCACAGCGGATTTTAGAGAAATATGGTCATACCGTTGGCTTACCGTCGGAGTTGCACATATATGATAGAGATAAAGACCGTATGGAAGTCTTTATGCAGTCTTTGCGTGAAGATGGCATTGATATAGATGACTATCTAAACATTTCCGATTCAAAAGAATTAAAAAACAGGGAAAGAAACCTGCAATCCTATATGGATTTTTTCTCGAAGGTTAAAAGGGAGCTACTTACAGAACTCGAAGTCTCTGAGTTATATCCAAATAACAATATCTGGAAAATTTATAAGGATTATCAGGCGGCACTGCTTAATAGTGGTGGGATCGATTATGACGACATTTTAGTGTATGCGCATAAAATACTGCTAGATCATGATTGGATCGCAAAAATATACCGCTCACACTATAAGCATATCTGCGTTGACGAAGCCCAAGACCTGAATAAAGCACAGTATGAATTTGTCAAGGTACTTTGCGGTGATGTAATAAAAAGTGTTTTGATGGTAGGAGACCCTAATCAAATGATTTATGGGTTTAATGGGTCATCAAAAGACTATCTTTGTTCACGTTTTGTTGATGACTTTACACCTCAAAAATTTGAGTTGAAGGAAAACTATCGCAGCACTAAGGCCGTGATTCGTGTGGCAAACAAGTTGCGGCCAGGCTCACAAGCAGAAATGGATTACGCATTAGAAGGTTGCGTAAAGGTTTCAGAGTTTGATTCGGAAGAAGATGAAGCTGCGGCGGTTGTTGCTACCATAAGAAATCTTTTGGATTTGAAAGTTCACGATGAGATTGAAGGCGAAATATCGCTTGGCAATATGGTGGTAATTGGCCGCAATCGATTCGTTTTTTCCAAACTTGAAAAATGTCTTGAGGATAATTCAATACCTTACTCATTGAGAAAGGGTGAAAGACAGCTTGAGCCATCTACTCGATTTGGGAAAATTTTGGACTATGCCATACGAGTGAAGCTGAACTCTAAAGACTGGGTGGATGGGAAGAAATTATGTCAGGTGCTGGGCATTTCTGAGCCAGACAATTGGACAGCAAATGTATTGCAAGATTTAGCAGCGAAAACCTCATCATCAGCTGATGAGTACTCCGAGATATTCCAAGAGCTACTTTATGCGATTGATAACTTGGATCTTGATAGCCCTAAAATTCCCAGGTTAGTTAGGGATTTTAATGCCCGTCTTACCTCATTGGTTGAAAATCATAATGATGCTTCCGACGGCAGAATAGAAGACGTAAAGCTGAGCTTAGAAGAACTCGATGAATTCAATCGCACTTGGACGCGATTCAAGCGAAAGGGGCTGGGGGATTCTTTGGTTGCATTTCGTAATGCATTAGCCCTCGGTCAACTTTCTGACAATGTCCTTGATGATGGCTTAACGTTGAGCACTGTTCATACTATGAAGGGGCTCGAAAAGGATATCGTGTTTTTAATTGGCATGTGTGAAGGTGTTTTTCCAGACTATAGAGCAAATGCCGTAAAGGAGCTTGATGAGGAGAGGAATAACGCTTTTGTCGCTGTCACAAGAGCCAAGCGATGGCTCTATGTCTCCTATCCGAAACAAAGAATGATGCCTTGGGGAGATACAAAGTTTCAGCGAAAATCTCGCTTTATTATGGAAATAGAGTCATGAGTAATGTCGGCCAGCGCGAGCGTGAGACTCAAAACCGGGTAGTCCGGTTTTTTCAGAATGAGCTGGGTTATCACTACCTGGGCAACTGGCAGGACAGGGAAGGCAACCACAATATCGAGGCCGAAGTGCTGGTGGCCTGGCTGCAACAGCGGGGCGTGAGCCCGGCGTTGATTAACCGGGCGCTGCGGCAACTGGATGCGGCGGCGGCGCTGGGCGAGGGCAGGCAGCTCTATTACGCCAACAAGGAGGTGTACCGGCTGCTGCGCTACGGCGTAAAAGACAAGGAAAGCGCCGGTGAGCAAAAGCAGACGGTGTGGCTGATCGACTGGCAGAACCCGCAGGCCAACCACTTTGCCATTGCCGAAGAGGTGTCCATCAAGGGCGAGAACAAGAAGCGCCCGGATATCGTGCTCTATGTCAACGGCATCGCCCTGGGGGTGCTGGAACTCAAGCGCTCGTCGGTGTCGGTAAGTGAAGGCATTCGCCAAAACCTGGATAACCAGAAAAAGGACTTTATCCGCAACTTCTTCACCACCATGCAGCTGGTGATGGCCGGCAACGACACCCAGGGCCTGCGCTACGGCACCATAGAAACGCCGGAACGCTACTACCTGGAATGGAAGGAAGACGCGCCCAACCCTTATAGCAATCCGCTGGACTGGCACCTGGCCCGGCTGTGTGACAAGGCGCGTTTTCTGGAGATCATTCATCACTTCATGGTGTTTGATGCGGGGGTAAAAAAGACCTGCCGCCACAATCAGTTTTTTGGCATTCAGGCCGCCAAGGCGCACATTGACCGCAAGGAAGGCGGCATCATCTGGCACACTCAGGGGTCGGGCAAAAGCCTGACCATGGTGTGGCTGGCCAAGTGGATTCGGGAAAACGTAAAAGACGCCCGGGTGCTGATCGTAACCGACCGTACCGAGCTGGATGAACAGATTGAAAAGGTGTTCAGCGGTGTGGAGGAAGAGATCTATCGCACCAAAAGCGGTGCCGATCTGCTGACCACCCTGAACCAGGCCACGCCCTGGCTGCTGTGCTCGCTAGTACACAAGTTTGGCCGCCAGCAGGAAGAGCAAAATGACGAAGGGGATGAAGCCGCCACCGAGGATTTCATCAAGGAGCTGCAACAGGCCATGGCCGGCGATTTTAGGGCCAGGGGTGAGCTGTTCGTATTTGTGGATGAGTGCCACCGTACCCAGTCGGGCAAGCTGCACGAAGCCATGAAGTTCATACTGCCCGAGGCCATGTTTATCGGTTTTACCGGCACGCCGCTGATGAAAAAGGACAAGAAAAAGTCGGTGGAAGTGTTTGGCCCCTTTATTCATACCTACAAGTTTGACGAAGCCGTGAGTGATGGCGTGGTGCTGGATCTGCGCTACGAGGCACGGGATATCGATCAGCAGCTGACCTCGCCCAAGCGGGTGGATGAGTGGTTTGACATCAATACCCAGGGGCTGTCCAACCTGGCCAGAACCCAGCTCAAGCAGAAGTGGGGCACCATGCAAAAGGTGCTGTCCAGCAAGTCGCGGCTGGAAAAAATAGTGGCGGACATCTGGCTGGATATGAAAAAGCGGCCTCGTCTGGCAGACGGACGGGGCAATGCCATGCTGGTGTGTGACAGCGTGTATCAGGCCTGCAAGGCCTATGAGCTGTTCAGCCAGACCGATCTGGCCGGCAAGGTGGCCATTGTCACCAGTTATCAGCCTGTGGCCGCCAGCATCAAGGGGGAGGAGAGCGGCGAGGGGCTGACCGAAAAGCTGTTCAAGTACGACATTTACCGCAAAATGCTGGCAGAGCACTTTGGCACTACCGAACAGGAGGCGATGAGCAAGGCCGAGCTGTTTGAACAGCAGGTGAAGAAGCGCTTTATCGACGAGCCGGGTCAGATGCGCCTGCTGATAGTGGTGGACAAGTTGCTCACCGGTTTTGATGCGCCGTCGGCCACTTATTTATATATCGACAAGCAAATGGCCGATCACAACCTGTTTCAGGCCATCTGTCGGGTCAACCGCCTGGATGGTGACGACAAGGAGTACGGCTACATCATCGACTACAAGGACTTGTTCAAGTCGCTGGACAAAGCCATTACCGACTATACCGCCGGTGCCTTTGACGGCTACGACAAGGACGATGTGGCCGGCCTGCTGAAAGACCGACTGGTGCAGGCCAGCCAGGATCTGGAAGCCGCGCTGGAAATGGTTCGCGCCCTGTGCGAGCCGGTGCGCTCACCCCGTGGCACCGCCGATTATCTGCATTATTTTTGCGGCGTGTCGGGCCAGAATCAGGACGAACTGACCGAGAAGGAAGCCCTGCGTCTGACCCTCTACCAGAGCGTGGCCAAGCTGCTGCGTGCCTTTGCCAACATCGCCAACGAAATGCCCGCCGCCGGTTACGCGCCGGGTGATATCGACAAGATCCGTGCCGAAGTGGCTCACTATGAAAAGGTGCGCGACGAGGTCAAGCAGGGCAGTGGCGATGCGCTGGACATGAAGCGGTTCGAGCCCGCCATGCGGTATTTGCTGGATATGTATATTCGCGCCGACGACAGCGAAGTGTTGATGGACTTTGAAGAGCTGGGCCTGATCGAGCTGGTGGTGCAAAAACAGGGCGACGATCTGATCAAGGCACTGCCGGAAGGGCTGAGTAAAGATCCCGAGGCCATGGCCGAGGCCATTGAAAACAACGTGCGTAAGACCATCGTCGATGAGAACCCGATCAACCCCAAATATTACGAGCGCATGTCGGTGCTGCTGGACGAACTGATCGAACAGCGCCGCCAGCAGGCCCTGTCTTATCAGGAATACCTGGAGCAAATCCGGGCACTGGCCAGCAAGGTGACCAAGCCTGAGCAAAGTGGCAACAGTTATCCCGCCACCATGGACACCCAAGCCAAACGCGCTCTTTACGACAACCTGGGCCGGGATGAAGTGCTGACCACCAAAATTGACAGCGCCATTCGCTATACCAAAAAAGCGGATTGGGTTGGCGACCGCTTCAAGGAGCGGGAAGTTGCCAATGCCATTCGGGAAGAGACTCAGGGCTATGAGCTGGATCTCAAGGCGGTGATGGAGCTGGCCAAAGCCCAAAAGGATTATCACTGATGCCGCTGATGCACATTGGCAGTCTTTCGGTGCAACTGAATCGCAAGGCCATCAAGCACCTGCATATCAGCGTGTTGCCGCCCGATGGTCGGGTACGGGTGTCAGCGCCTGAGAAAATGACCGACACGGCCATTCGCATGGCGGTGGTCAGCCGCATTCCCTGGATCAAAAAACAACAGCAGAGCTTTATCGAACAACCGCGTCAGTCACAACGGGAGATGGTGAGTGGCGAGTCTCACTATGTATGGGGCAGACGCTATCGGCTGGCGCTTACCGAGCGTGCCGGTCGCCATGAAATAACCCGGCAGGGCAACAGCAAGTTGCATCTCAAGGTGAACCCCGGCACCAGCCGGGATAACAAGGCCAGGGTATTGGATGACTTTTATCGAACCGAGATGAAAGAACGCACCAGCGAGCTGTTGGACCACTGGCAGCCGTTACTGGGCGTGGAGGCCGCCGGTTGGGGCCTGAAGAAGATGAAAACGAAGTGGGGCAGCTGCAACGTCCAGAGCAAACGCATCTGGCTTAATCTGGAGCTGGCCAAAAAGCCCCCGGAATGCCTGGAATACATACTGGTGCACGAATTGATCCATCTGCTGGAGCGACACCATAACGAGCGTTTTCGGCAATACATGGATCGTTATCTGCCAAACTGGCAGGAACGGCGAACGCTGTTGAACAGCGGGCCTTTGTCCTATGAAGAATGGGAGTACTGATCTGAACAGGGCAGGGCGGTGGCTGAACTAAAAGCAGGGAACTGATAAACATCGAAGGCCTGGGCTTAAAGCCGTGAGAGCCCGGCACATGAAGGTAAGGTTTTTCCTTGGGGCAAGAGACGGTGACCAATAAATTTATGGTAAATACAAAATTGGTGCCGTAAGCAATGGAACAGTAAATGAGCATACTGCAAAAAATCATCAGCGGCGGTCAGACCGGCGCCGACCGGGCGGCCCTGGACGCGGCGATGGCGGCGGGATTTCCGGCCGGGGGGTATTGTCCGTCCGGACGGCGGGCGGAAGACGGGCCCATAGACGCGGTTTATCCCTTGATCGAACTGGCCGGCGGCTACCGGCAACGGACCCGCAGAAACCTGCAGGAGGCCGATGGCACCGTTATTTTTTACCACGGCATGCCAACCGGAGGCACGGCGCTGACCCTGGCGCTGTGCCTCCGCGAGTAAAAGCCGTTCCGGCTTATCGACATGGAGCTGGTGTCGGTTGAGCAGGCCTGCACGGCAGTGCTGGCGTTTATCCGGGCCCAGCGGATTGCGGTACTGAACGTGGCGGGCCCGAGGGAAAGTGGTCAGCCGGGGATCTATGACTACAGCTTCCGTGTGCTGACGGCGATGATCAGGGCATCGATGCCATCGAACACTGGCGAAATGCCTTGCTGAGGATCGCCGGAAATGACGAAACCGAGCTGGGTACTGGACACAGCGGGCCAAGTAACGGTACCGATAAATCTTTAAAACCGGGCGGCAGAACCAGGGTGTCCTGAACCTTATAATTTCTTATTTAACATAATATACATTATGCGAAGTGGCGAGTAGTTGAGAATTAAGCGCCTTCAGCCTTCATCTCAAGTACTTGGAAACCAGATACAGTCAGCCTAGGATCGGTCGGTAGCAGTTGCTTACAGTGCTCGTAGACATCAGCCAAGCTGATCTCATGATGTAAAATCATAGAAAATTCAAGCTCTTCTACGTTTCCTGCGGTACGAAGGATTGCTTTAACTTTGTAGGAAAACATAGCATTTATTCCCTAAACATCATGCACTAGCTATTAGGTACAAAACGGCACCTGCCCGACGAGCCTCCATCTTGAGAAGGTCTCGACCGTAACTCTCATGGTCTTCACTTTGAAACCAAGAGTGCATCCAGTAGTCGAAAACCTGTTGGGAAGTAAATTTGTTCTTAGTTTTCTCCATCATGAATTGTCTTATGTTCACGCCATGTGTCTCTTTAGCTATGTTCAAAGACTGCACAATGAAGGCTGTAGCCATCCTATTTTTTTCCGCATCACTTGCTTTATCATAAATCTCCATCCAATTTTCAAAAGAAAGGAGTGTCAACTTGTCTGAGCTGCTTTTCCTCGTTATCAGCCAAATCAGAACACCAATAACCAGAAGACCAAAGATCAATTCCATAGAATCCCCAGAAAACAAAAAAACCATTTTAGCACAGCGATATCACGTCCCAAAATGAGACAAGAGTCCACTATTAAAGACAGTGGACTCTAGGCCGAAATCGGTGCCTGCTACCGCGCGCATCCGGCCCGGCGTGAAAACGGCATGCGCTTGGTAGACACGGCTCACCAGAGCAACGCCTTGCGGTTCCCGCTGCGGGCGTTAGTCAGGCGCTCCGCGTCTCGATGGAACGCCAAAGGAAAAGCATCTCGGCAAGCCGCCCCTCAAGTGTCAATAACCGCCCTGGTGCGGATGGCATCACCCGGTATTATCACACCTGATCCTGCTTGGCGGTTCCAGGTGTTCAGATACGGCGGGCGTCGACGATTGGCCACGCCGTTGGCGAAGTTGCGCCTTGGCCCAGAAGCTGGCTGCCCGCATTTCCTCGCGCAGTTCGGCTATCTCCTGGTCGGCCACGCGGCGAACGGTCATCAATATCCCCTGTTTATTGACACTTGGGGGGGGCGCTCAGCCCCGCAAAAGAAAATGCCGATAAACTGCATTATCGGCAATAAGAGCTGCGTATTATCCAGTGCGGTATGGCGGGCTTTCGCCTCCGTCACTACGTTGGCCGGGAAACACCGCCTCCGGGGTGATTTACAGTTGCAACGATGAGCCGGATATCGAGATATCAAACCGCACGCCGCTGTTATCCCGGCGCCTTATCAAACCCAAGGCCCTGCCGCCCTGGTGGCCACGGCATCGGCACAACCCCACTCGGTCATCACAGTCCCCCTCAGGCAGCGTCAGAAGTCACACAGATCCCGCATATCGGCGAAGCATCCGTCAAATGTCAGATGGTGTGCCACCGCCAGCAGGCGCCGTCTCCCCTGCCTTTTTCTTGCCCTGCCGGGCTCCGTTGTTCAGGGCTTCAGCCGATCCAGCCGCTTGTTAGCGGCGCTTTCATGGCGCTCTACCCTGCCGGTGTGCAGGTACTGGGAGGTGGTGTCGATGCTGTCGTGGCCGGCGTCGGCCTGCACATGGGACAGCGGCCGGCCGTTGTCGTTGATGTCGTGGGTGATGCCGGTGTGGCGGATGCTGTGCACCGTCAGGCTGCGCATCTCGGCGGCGTCCTGGTCGAAGCCGTCCGCCCCGGCGGCCTCGGCGGCGGCGGCCATCAGTTCGTCGAGCAGCTCGCGCAGCTGGCGGATGCCGAGGTTGGCGTTGAGCAGGCCCTGCTCCCGCCCCCGCCCCGCGGCCCGGTGGCGCACGAACAGCGGCTTGTTGTCGTTGGGCGCCGGCAAGGGCGGCAGCTTGAGATAAGTCCGGTAGCGTTGCAGCGCCGCCAGCAGTTCCCGGGACACCGCCACCGTGCGCCGCTTGCCGCCCTTGCTCACCGGGATGTGGAAGCTCCAGATCCCGGTTTTGCCGTCGCGGCGGAACTGGCTCATCACCGGCGAAAAGCCGGGCCTGGCCGCCACTTCCGAAATGCGCAGGTAGCAGCCGTACATCAGCGACACCAGGAACAGGGTGCGTTCGTGCCGCTCCGGCTGTTCCCCGGCCAGGCGCTCGGCGGTGCCCATCACGTAGGACCACTGCAGATCGCTGAATACCCGGATCTCCTCTTCTTCGCCCACGGGGCCGGCCGGTGTCGGGCCGGTGCCGAACCGGCTGTGGCGCATCCACATCACCGCCGGGTTGCGCTCGGTCACCTCCTCGTTGATGAGGTAGGCGTAAAAGGACGACAGCACCGCCAGCTTGGTCCTGAGCGCCTTGTCGCTCAGCCGGTACGGCTGTGGCACGCCATCCGTCTTCTTGCCGAGAAAGGGCCGCCACAGGGGATTGGGCCGGCGTTCGCCCCAGTCCTTGTCCAGCACGAACTGGGCCACGTTGCGGTAGGCGATCAGGGCCGGCGGCGGCGCCAGGCAGTAGTCCACATAGCGCTGGATGCCGCGCCGGCTCAGGGCCACCGGCGACAGCTGCTCCACGTCGAAGCACCAGTGCAGAAAGGTGGTCAGTTCGCTGCGGTAGGTCTTGTAGTTGTTCTCGCTGTAACGGCTTTCCAGCAGCCAGTCCATGGCGTGTTCGTAAAGAAAGGCGGCGTCCGCCACCCGGTTCAGGGTGATCTCGGCGATATGCTGGTTGACCAGGCTGTTGCCCTCTTCCAGGTGCTGGGGGGCGTCGAACAGCGGAATAACGGGAGGAAGCTCGGGCATGATGGCTTGGGGTGGTGTAACAACAGTGAAATAGTTTACCAAAACAAAAGGTTACCACATACCCATAAATCCGGCCGTCGGCGTGGCGACCGCCGCCGGGGCCGATAAAGACCACCGCGGCCGCCAGCGGCTATAGTTGGTAGAGACAGGCTGGACCCGGATGCCGCCGCATCCGGCCCGGCGGCGTGATCCACCGCAACCAGGGCGACCCGGTGCAAGACGAAGACGACAGCCCCCAACCCGACGGCGCCCGCGCGCAACAACTGCTCGCGCTGGTCGACCAGACCCTGCGCGATCTGCAGCCGGAAGCCCCGGCGATGCCGCCCGCCCGGCTCGACAGTTCCCTGGACCGGGATCTGGCCCTCGACAGCCTGGCGCGGATGGAGCTGCTGCTGCGTATCGAGCAGGCTTTCGCGGTCGACCTGCCGGAAGACACCCTGCAGCGGGCAGACACGGTGCGGGATCTGCTGCTCGCCATCGAGCAGGCGCCAAGCGCAGACGCGGCCCGGGTCAGCCGGCGCCGCCCCCTGGGCGACCTCTCCCGCTCGTCCGCCACCACCCTGCCGGAGGTGCTCGACTGGCATGAGCGGGCCCACCCGCAGCAGGTACAGAGCATCCTGGTCACCGACGAATCCGAGCAACGGCTCAGTTACGGCGAGCTGGCGGCCGGCAGCCGGGGGGTGGCGGCCGCCCTGCAGCAGGCCGGGGTCGAGCCGGGCCAGCGGGTGGCCATCATGCTGCCCACCTCCCTCGCCTACTTCCACTGCTACTTCGGCATCCTGAGGATGGGCGCCATCCCGGTGCCCATCTATCCGCCGGCGCGGGCCTCCCAGCTCGAAGACCATGTGTTGCGCCATGCCGGCATCCTCGCCAACGCCGCCGTGGTGCTGATGATCACCGTGTCCGAGGCCATGGTGGTGGGCCGCCTGCTGCAGGCCCGGGTGAGCAGCCTGCGCCGGCTGGCCACCCCCGAGCAGTTGGTCGCGCCGGCGGACGGCCTGCGCCCGGTCGACATTCGCGACGAGGACACCGCCTTTATCCAGTACACCTCGGGCAGCACCGGCAACCCCAAGGGGGTGGTGCTGAGCCACGCCAACCTGCTCGCCAACATCCGCGCCATGCAGGGGGTGCTGGCGGCCAGCCCGCGCGACGTCTTCGTCAGCTGGCTGCCGCTCTACCACGACATGGGGCTGATCGGCGCCTTTCTCGGCAGCCTCTATGTGGGTCTGCCGCTGGTGGTGATGTCGCCCCTCACCTTTCTGGCCAGGCCGGAGCGCTGGCTGTGGGCCATCCACCGCTATCGCGGCACCCTCTCGGCGGCCCCCAACTTCGCCTATGAACTCTGTCTCAAGCGCATCGAGCCGGCGGCGCTGGAGGGACTGGATCTCGGCAGCTGGCGGCTGGCCTGCAACGGCGCCGAGGCGGTCAGCCCCGACACCCTGCGCCACTTTGCCGAGCGGTTCGCCCCCTATGGCCTTAAACCAGAAGCCATCACCCCCGTGTACGGCCTGGCCGAGGCGTCGGTCGGCCTGCTGTTCCCCCCGCTCGGGCGCGGCCCGCTGATCGACAATGTCCGGCGCGAACCCCTGGCACGGGAACACCGTGCCCTGCCCGCCGCCGAGGGGGACGAGAGCGCCCAGCGCTTCGTGTCCTGCGGGGCGCCCCTGCCCGGCCATGCCATCCGCATCGTCGACGAGGCCGGCCGGGAGGTGGGCGAGCGCATCGAGGGCCGGCTGGAGTTCAGGGGCCCTTCGGCCACCCGGGGCTACTTCCGCAATCCCGCGGCCACCGCCGGGCTGTTCCACGATGGCTGGCTCGACACCGGCGATCGCGCCTATGTCGCCGCCGGCGAGGTCTACCTCACCGGGCGGGTGAAGGACATGATCATCCGCGGCGGCCGCAACCTCTATCCCCAGGAAATCGAGGAGGCGGTCGTCGCCGTGGAGGGGGTGCGCAAGGGCGGGGTGGCGGTGTTCGGCAGCCCGGATCCGGCCACCGGCACCGAGCGCCTGGTGGTGCTGGCCGAAACCCGACTGGCCGGTAGCGCCCTCGCCGCCCTGCATGGGGCCGTGGTGGATGCCGTGCTGAAGGTGCTGGGCGAGCCGCCCGACGAGGTGGTGCTGGCCCCGCCCCGCACCGTGCTCAAGACCTCCAGCGGCAAGGTGCGCCGTGCCGCCTGCCGCAGCCGCTATCTGCAGGGAGACGTCGGCCAGGTCGCGCCCACGGCCCGGGTACAACTGCTGCGCTTAGGGGTAGGCAGCGCCGCGCTCTGGTTGCGCCGCTTGGGCGGGAAACTGGTTCGTGCCGCCTTCGCCCTGCATGCCATGCTGATGCTCGGACTGCTGGCTCCCCCTGTCTGGCTGGCGACCCTCGCCACCAGGGAGCCCGCCTCGGCCTGGCGCCTGGGCGGACGGGCGGCCCGCTGGCTGCTGCGCCTGACCGGCATCCCCTTCAGGGTGGAAGGCGTGGATCGGCTGCCGGCGGGCCCCTGCGTGCTGGTGTGCAACCACGCCAGCTACCTGGATGGCCTCTTGCTGGTGGCGGCCCTGCCCCGGCCCTACGCCTTCGTCGCCAAACAGGAACTGCGCGACCAGCTCGTCGCGGGTAGCTACCTGAAGAAGCTGGGGGTGGCCTTCGTCGAGCGCTTCGAACTGCGGCGCAGCGTGGAGGACGCCAACCGCCTGGCCGGGCTGGTCAGGGGCGGGGGCTCGCTGCTGGTGTTCCCGGAGGGGACCTTCGTCGCCCGCCCGGGGCTCCTGCCCTTCCACCTGGGCGGTTTTCTCGCTGCCGCCGGCGCGGCCGTGCCGGTAGTGCCGGTGGTGATCCGCGGCAGCCGATGGGTGCTGCCCGCCGAACACTGGTGGCCCCGGCACGGCGCCCTGGAGGTGGAAGTGGGCGCCCCCCTGCCGCCCCGGCAAGAGGACGAGGACGTGTTCGCGGCGGCGGTGCGGCTCCGGCAGGCGGCCCGCGCCTGGATCGCCCAGCAGCTGGCAACGACAGAGCAGGAGGAGGAATAAGGGAATAAAAAACGACCCGCCGGAGCGGGTCGGATGGTCAGTAGTAGATATCTTCCGGGTTGTGCACCTGGGGGTCGTCCAGAATATCATCCAGATCCACGTCGAACTCCCGCTCTTCCCCCTGGGCCTTCATATGCAGGCTATGGTGTTCGGCATCGATCGACATGATCCAACCCGGGCCTTTTCGGGTGGCACAGAGCATGCCGCTGTGCAGCCTTGACAGTTCCATGATGGTTACCTCCTCCGCTGTACCTCTCTTCTAAAGTATTAACCCTCTGGCCCATACCCCCAAGTCGGCGGGTCTACACTGGGAGTGACGCGACATCAAAGGGAGACAACATCATGAAGGCAATGGCCATTCCCCTGCTGCTGCTGGGCGCCTCCGCCCAGGCCGCCGTGGTTACCGAAGAGGTGCGCTACCAGCTCGACGGCCAGTCCTACCTGGGCTACCTCGCCTACGACGACAGCCTGCCCGCGCCCCTGCCCGGGGTGCTGGTGGTGCACGAGTGGTGGGGCCACAACGACTATGTGCGCCAACGGGCCGACATGCTGGCCGAGCTGGGCTATGCCGCCCTGGCCCTGGACATGTACGGCGACGGCCGGAACACCGAACACCCGTCCGAGGCGGGCGAGTTTGCCAAGGCGTCCCTGGCTTCCCTGCCCCTGGCGGAGCGGCGCTTCAACGCCGCCCGGGACTGGCTGGCCGCCCACCCGCGGGTCGATGACGGCCGGATCGCCGCCATCGGCTACTGCTACGGCGGCGGCGTGGTGCTGCACATGGCCCGCGCTGGCGCCGAGCTGAAGGCGGTGGCCAGCTTCCACGGCTCGCTCGCGCCGCTGGCAGATCCCCTGCCCGCCGGCAGCCCGGTGCGCATTGCCGTGTTCAACGGCGCCGCCGATCCCCTGGTACCGGCGGAGCAGGTGGCCGCCTTCCGCCAGGAAATGGACGCCGCCGGCGCCGACTACCTGCTGGTGGACTACCCGGGCGCCCTGCACGCCTTCACCAACCCCAGGGCGGACAGCGTGGCCGCCGAGTTCAATATGCCGCTCGGCTACGACGCCCAGGCCGACAAGGACTCCTGGCTGCAGTTGCAGGCGTTTTTGCATGAAAGCCTGGAATAAGGGTTCACCATAAAACGTGAGCAGCGCGATATCTCACCTGTAGGCGCCCGTTTACGTGGCGCAAACCCGCAGCCACTGGGGAGCGCGGACGGAAATGGGGCACCCTTTGCCGCCGCTTTGTGCCGGGTCATGCCGGATCATGCCGGATCATGCCGGCTAAAGCGGCATCTACAGCGGCTACGCCGAGACAGCGCTGCTCCTGCTGCCTAAGTTTTTAACTATATGGCGTGCTTACGGTGCTATTTCTCCGGCGTGCGCGGATCCCAGAGCCCGCGCTCCAGGCCCTGCTCATAGGCCATGCCGCCGGGGGCGCTCACCAGCTCCAGCTGCAGGCCCCAGGGCGCCAGGAAGTAGACCCAGGTCAGCCCCGCCGCCGGCCCCTCGGTGAAGGTGCTGGGTTCACCCAGCACCCGTATCCCCCGCTCTGTCAGGTAGGCCACGGCGGCGGCCATGTCATCCACGTAGAAGGCCAGGTGATGGCCGCCGATATCGCTGTTGCGCGGCCCGCGCCGGTTCTGATCCGGGGCGCTGTACTCGAACACCTCCAGGTTGGTGCCGTTGCCGCAGCGCACCATCTGGAAGTCGCGGATGCGGGCCCGTGGGTGCACGTTCAGGTGGCGTTCCATCCAGTCGTCCTCGAAGCTGAACTCGCCGAAGGTGAAGAAGGGCTCGCAGCCGAGCACCCGTTCGAAGAAGTCGACCGCCTCCTCCAGTCGGGGCACGGTAATGCCGATGTGCTGCAGGCCCTTCATGCCCGGCATGGGATCGGCGGCGGCCGGGAGGTGGGTGGCCAGGGCGGCCCCGATCAGGCTGCCGGTCAGTCCTTGTTTGATCATTGTTGCTTCCTTTTTGGTCAAGGGCGGGATCAGAGTTCCCGCCGGCTCATGGCGTTGGCGATGTATTCGGCCTGGCGTACCGCCAGCGCGACTATGGTCAGGGTCGGGTTGGCGGCGGAGCTGGAGGTGAACTGGCTGCCGTCGGAGATAAAGAGGTTGCCCACGTCGTGGCTCTGGCCCCACTTGTTGACCACCCCGTCCCGCGCCTTGGCGCTCATGCGGTTGGTGCCCATGTTGTGGCTGGCCGGATAGGGCGGCATGTCGACAACCCGGGTGGCCCCCACCGCCTCCGACACCTTGCGCCACTGGGCCAGGCCGTGGCGGCGCATGATGGCGTCGTTGGTGTGATCGGTCTTGGTGACCACGGGCACCGGCAGGCCGTACTGATCCTTCTCGCTGGCATGCAGGCTGATGCCGTTTTCTTCCTGGGGCATGTCCTCGCCACAGACCCAGACGCAGCTCATGTGGTCGTACTGCTCCAGGGCCGAGGTCACTTCCCGGCCCCAGCCGCCCGGCTTCATAAAGGCGGCGGTAAAGGGCAGGTGCAGGGCCAGGCCTTCCAGGTGGTAGCCGCCGAGGAAGCCCCGCTCCGGCTTGAGCTCGGCCTCGTCCGAGATCACCGCGGCGATGTCGAAGCCCCGGTACATGCGCACCGGCCCCTTGTGGATGGCCACCGCCGCCGCCGTGGTGTGGGTCATGTAGTTGCGGCCCACCTGGCCGGAGGAGTTGGCCAGGCCGTCGGGGAACAGGCTGGAGGCGGAGTTGAGCAGCAGCCGGGGCGATTCGATGGAATTGCCCGCCACGCACACCACCCGCGCCTTCTGCAGCTGCAGCTTGCCGTCCTTGTCGGCGTAGAGCACGCCGCTGGCCTTGCCCTGGGCGTCGTGCTCGATGCGCAGCACCATGCTCTGGGGCCGCAGCTCGGCGAGCCCGGTCTTCAGTGCACGGGGGATCTCCGCATACAGGGTCGACCACTTGGCGCCTATCTTGCAGCCCTGCATGCAAAAGCCGATCTGCTGGCAGGCGGGACGACCGTCGTTGGGCCGGGTGTTGGAGGCCACCGGCCGGCTGATGTCCTTGTAGCCCACCTTGCGGGCGCCGGCGGCGATCACCTGGTAGTGGTTGTTGGGCGGCATCTCGGGCAGGCCGCTGGCCTTGGTGCCCGCCACCCCCATCTTGCGCTCGGCGATGTCGTAGTAGGGAGCCAGCTCGTCATAGCCGATGGGCCAGTCCAGCACATTGGCGCCCTTGACCTCGCCGTAGACGCTGCGGGTCTCGAAGTCGTGGGGCAAAAAGCGCAGGGCCAGGCCGGAGAAGTGCATGGTCGAGCCCCCCACCCCCTTCACTATCCAGGCCGGCAGGTTGGGGTAGGTTTCGGCGTGGTGCCAGCCGCCGGCGGAAATGCGCTTGTCCAGCCAGGAAATCTTGTGGAACATGGCCCATTCGTCGTTCTCGAAGTCGGCCTGGGTGTAGTGCCTGCCCGCTTCGAGGATCACCACCTTGACGCCTTTTTGGGTCAGTTCGTCGGCCAGGGTGCCGCCACCGGCGCCGGAGCCGATGATCACCACGACGCTGTCGTCGTCCAGTGAGAAGGTCGCGCTCATAATGCTCTCCTTGGGATGGTTGTTGGCCGGGGCCGCCGCTCAGGCGTCCTGCTCCAGCCAGTCGATGTCGTTGAAGCCCCGGTTGAGGTAGCCGCCCTGCTCCCAGGACGAGCCCTCGTAGCCGAACAGGGGCCAGACTTCCTTGTTGTCGTAAAAACCGGTGACCAGGTGGCCCTTCAGCCGCAGGAAGAAGGCGCCGTGCTCGATCAGGTAGAGCAGTACCAGGCGATCGCTCTCCCGCTCGATGGCGGCGTAGGGCCGCAGGAAGCGCGCCCTGGCCAGCTCGTCCAGGGCGGCCGTGCCCTCGGCCAGCAGTTGCCTGAGCTCGGCGTCGTCGGCGGCCTGGGCCTCGAGCGGCGCCAGGGCCTGCCGGTAGTAGCGGTCCTCGATGTGGTCGTGGGGAAAGATGTCCCGAGCCAGCACCAGCAGGGTGTTGCCGGCCTCGGCGCCCAGCAGGGTGAACTCCCGGGTCAGGGCTTCCCGGGCCGAGGCCTCGAGGCCGGTGGCCGACAGGGCGCCCACCCCCAGGGCCACCATGCTGCCCGCGGCCAGAAAGCGCCGCCGGCTTAAGCCAGGGGTGGCCTCCACCTCGGCTACCGGTATCCGTTCATGCTTGTCCTTCATCTTCATTCCTCCGTGAAAGATGCTGCTGCAGGGTGCGCCCCAGCAGCGCCATGGCGCTGTGACCGGGCCCCAGCCCCAGCAGGCGGGAGACGGTCACGTGCCGGTCTTCCCGCACCCGCTGGGGTTGCCGGCAGTAGCGGTAAAAGTCGTTGGTCAGCCGGCACAGCTCGCCCTCGTCCTCGTCGCAGAGGATGGCGGCATGGGCCAGCACCGCCTGGGTCTCCCGCCCCTGCGCCTTGCGCCACCGCTGGGCGGTGCCGGCGAGCTTGCGGCCGTCCACCACCAGGTTGTAATCGCCATCGCAGAAGGCCCCGGGCACGGCGCCACAGTAGGCGTCGATGCCCATCTCCGCCAGGGCCGCGAGCAGCGGCCGGCAGAAGCGCCGGTAGGCCTGGCCGATGGCCCCGGGGGCCGGGGTGAGGGTGAACACCATGGCCACGTTGAGCAGGTGCGGGCTCTGCACCGTGAGATCGCCCCCGGTCTGGCGCAGCACCAGGGGCCAGCCGCGCCGGGCCAGGC
>NZ_NMUO01000139.1 GCF_002237365.1 Zobellella denitrificans | reverse complement strand
CTGTTGGGGAGCGGGGAGGGGGAATGAGCTAGCGTGATTCTGGTGTGAAAGGGGTTACTTTTTGTGGGTAGCTCGGATAGCGATGAACAGTGCAATCATCGGTGCGACAAAGCCCATGATGCTTACACCTTTCAACAGACTACCTCCTTAATGCATAATGTTTGAGCTCAGGCCGCGGCCCGTCAGGGCCGTCGCGCCTGCACGAATGGTTAGCGGCAAACTCTTCAATGACTCAATCGACATTCTTCAGGTTGAAATTCCCACATTTCAGAAAATGAACGACCAATTCCGCAGTTAATGCTTGTTGATGAATTTCTTGATGCCCGAACGGAACCACAATAAAGTCATCTACATCACTAGCCCGAGTTGCATCCACCTCTACACGCCCATCGCTCTCTGGAGAAAGAAATAACCCACCCAGAACACCACTATTCCTATTCCCCGCAATAATTCCGATCTTGAAGCTTCTGGCGCTGGGGAACGTAGAATACCTACTCTCCGAAAGCAGGCTTTTGATTGGCTTGAATAAGAAAGAATAGCCCGGAATAGCATTTGCAATGTCCGCAAGTTTAGAACCACGATGAGGGGTTGCGATGAATACCATATTATCCAAATCCATCTGATGGTATTTTTCTGAAAACCTTCGGACTATAAGCCCGCCCATGCTGTGCGCCACAAAGGATACCGGTCTAGCATTTGATATTTGATGCGAAACCTGAAGGTGCAAAGAGTTAACGGCGTCATCAATTGTTCCGAAGGTCGTTGGCAAATCGACAGAAATCACATTGAATCCTAGTGAACTCAGTCGCCGGTGTAGAAAGCGCATATCATCTCGGTTTTTGTTAAATCCATGAACCAAGACAATTAGCCTGTTGCTCATATTTTTTTGATGCCAGCGTTAATCAGTTCGACCCAATCAATGCTTGAAATAGCATCGCCAATGTCGATCTTTTTATCCAATTGTGGCACGATATTCTCCTTCAAATACTCCCAATCCATATCAATTTCTTCTGGGTCGTTCGAATTTGCTATTTCCATTCTATTTTCACGCAAGGTAATTCGGTATTTGTATGGCCATGCCGGAAGCCCAACCTTGTGCTCTTGCATGATGAAATACTTATCTTGGCGAATGTTTGTCCACCACATCAATCCGCCAAGAGTTGTTATCGGTTTTCTGAATGCCATGTGCGCCTCGCAATAGATGATTTTAGAAATTCTAGACTAACCCACTGAAATAGCTTTTTCCGCTAACGTTTTGCTAACAGGATTTTACAGCTTTGGCTGAAATCGCGAAGCGAAATCCAAGCTGTCCACGTCCGATTGCCTTTGCTTGTTATGAATTTACTGACGGCAGTGCATATGCTATAAGCCTCGCCAATATATGCCGGCGCTCTGTATTTGTTACTTGTCCTATTGCTGCAAAATTATGGTAGACGAGTTGTTCAAGGATTGACTGTCCTTTCTCAGTATCAAAGAAACTCCACATACAGGCAACAAATACTCTTTGCATAGGCTTTATCTTATGGAGTTGTTCCTGCATCTCCCACTTGGGGGCCAAATTATTTACCTTATCTGCTGCATCTATCCCTGCTTCAGGGATATGGAAGTAATTTGGGAAAAGCTTCACGCCATCTTTCCACGCAGAAAGGAAAGGACCGTGAGAATATTGATGCATCACAAGTTCATTTGCACCATTTATAACATCTTGCTTTATGCCGGATAAAATAGTCCCATGGCCCGGAATGGAAATGCTGAATATTCCATTTTCTTCAGTGAGATCATCCTCATTATAGGTTTGGATAACTGCCGCATCTTGAGCTAGGTAAGCATTACTATATGAAGGAAAATATCTTTTAACTAGATCAAATCCCCCTGCCATCTTCATCAAAAACATTTCAATTTTTTTATAATCGTAGACTGTGTGCTCAATCTCCAAGTCTCTTAGAGCACTCGCGAGCGTTGTTGATGGTAGAGTGGAGTAGAAACCGATGAAACCCGAACATTTATGGCGTTTAAGCCTATCTGTGATGTTATTTTCAATTAAGTCCGAAACTGCTTTTCCGCTATGTGCATAGTGCTTACAGCTAACTAAGTATCGTACAATCGTTTCTCCATCAATACCGGGCCTACTTTCTTCTACAGCGATATCAATACCTCCGTCTGGCCCTCTGCTAGGTTCTCCAACGATCTTGTAACCTCTAAGGCTGAGGAAATCACGAGAAAAAAGCTCCCAAGCATCTTGGTCTCCATTACCAGTATTTGCTAGGGGAATATCTTTGAAATTGAGCAACTCTTATCCTCTATTCATAACGCTCCACTCACCGGAATTTTAGGAGCGGAGCGAGTAAAATTTTCCGAATGCAGTGGCTTGTTAGCTTTTATTTGCATACAGACTTATCAGAGACAACTCTTAAGGATTTGCAACTTGGGCAAATCACTCCAATTTTGATTTTTCTCTGAAACCTATTGCCACAGCTTTTACAAACGAAAAAATAAGGTGGACCTGGATAAAACCCTGCCATAAATCACCTCAATTCTTTTCCATTACTATTTCTGCTTCGTACTCTGTTCCGTCTGGTGTTTTAACCTTGGTCTTTCCTTTGATCGAGTAGCCGTTGTAGATTGCGTAAATAAGAGTCGCGCCAACACCAAGAGCTATTATAGCTGTTAGTGTTGATCCACCCGCTACTAAACCTACTGCACCAGCGCCCCAACCAACAGGATTCCAAAAATTGGTCGCTGCGACACCTGCTGCTCCGATAGCTGTTACCAATGCGGCTTTAGAAGCAGTTTTAACTGTTTTAATATTTGAAGCTAAGTCTGGATTAGTGATGATAATTTGACGAGTCCCCCGTTCTACCGCCAGTTTTAATTCTTCTTTTGTATTGACTACTGCGTAATCGTCCATTTTAAACTCCGTTTATGATGTGAAAGCTAACGCCGCCATAAACGGCGCGAGCTTGCGAGCGTCCGGCGACCGCAGGGAGTGATGTTTGATGGCCTTGTTAGAAGATTTCATAGTTTGAGCTTCTTTTTTGCGACATTCTTGAATTTAATGTAACTACGTCGAAACTCTTCAATCAGTTTATGCTCTTTACTTACGTAAGCATCGTATTCATTTGTTTTACGCAAATCTGGTTGAAGCATCAACCGATTTCCACCAATATCAAAATAGTTGGTTTGAAAATATGCTATTGCTTCTGAGAGTGTCGATTGCACCTTTTTCCTATTTTTCTCTAGGGAAGAATTCCAATATGTAGCATTGTACTTAGATATTTCTGAATGGTATTCATCAAACAAGTCTTGATGTGAAGGGAACAAGCAATGGTTCGCGGCAACATGATTAAGTGAGCCATCAATGTCCTCGTAACTTGCAATAGACTCCAAGGCATTAAAATTACTTACATCTCTTTTCCTCCTAGAGCTCTCATCCCTATAAAGATAGTAATCAAGTAAAAACAACGATATCCCAAGACCAATCATTATCCAGCCGGCAATGTCATTACCCTGAAATGGCTCTTGTGTATTGAGCTCTACAAATAGAAGCAAAAGAGCCAAAATTAAATCAGGATTGATCGCCGCAATTCCGCCGGCAACGAGAATAAACCCGACAGACTTAAGACTTTTGGTAACCAAAATTTTCAGAATATCTATGATTCTATCCATGTGTACCTTCTAACAATTGTATATTGACCTGGCTCGATTTTACTCATCGGTCCAGTTTTCCTAAGCGATTATAATGTGTTGATATTAAAAGAAAAGCATAGGTTTTTCGTATCCAGCTTGCTGCAAGAATCGGGACTGCTCAATAACTCCATCATCAGGCGCATTTACGTGCAAGGCTAAATTATAAGCTTATGATCTCAAATGGGTTTTATAAATCGCGATGGAGAAAACGAGACATCCGATGAGTGTTATCGATACGTGTACAGCACTTTATGCCATTAACACTGTATAAGTTGTTAAAATTTTCGACGCTACCGCCCGTCGCTGATCCTGGCATAAGCGCATCCCTGCTTCCCCGTTTGGCTCTTATTGTTAACCGCCCGTGCTGCAAAAGGCAATGCAAAATAGTCCCTTTGCCTTGGGTGGTGGTGGGACTGTGATCAGCGAGACAGTTGCTCGGTTCCGCCCTTGAGAGGCGTGCCGGCTGGCACAAACCGGCATAGGGCTGGAGGATAAAGTGGGGAACAGGAGGGCGGTGGAGGTTAAGGCGGCGTCTCTGCTGCCTAATCTTTAAAAATCAACGGCGGGCGCCCGGCCCGGCGGCGCAGCCAGTCCACGCCCTGGCGCACGGAGGGGATCATAAAGATCCGGCGCTCCAGCCGGTACTTGCCCGGAAAGTTCAAAAACACCAGGGCGATCAGTATGGTCAGCAAGCCCTGCCCCGGTAATACCAGCATGGCGATGCCCATCAGCAGAAGCACCAGGCCCAGCAGGTTCTTCAGGATCAGCAGCAGCCAGCGGATCACCGGGTGCTGCTTGGCCCAGGGCACCCGGTGGCGGTACTCGCCGGAAAAGTAATCCGCCGGGATCCGCAGCACCAGCCAGGGGATCACCAGCAGCGAGCCGATAAAGCACACCAGGCTGAAAATGCCCAGTGTCCAGATCAGGGCCGGATTGCTGAAAATCTGAACCAATCTATCCACGGGATAACGCTGCTCGTTGAAGTGAAAGCCAATGGCTTAAGTGATGTAATTATGATGGCAAAAGGCCATGCCAAACAACGACCTTGCCGGCGGTTATCCGGGGCGGCTGTTCAGCGGAGCCGCTTTTTGATGTTCCAGCCCTGTCCGGCTCGGGGTAGGATGTCCGGGGTCGGACAACTTCCGTGCTTTGCGGTGCACCTTGGGGGACAACATGAATCACACCGGGCAGCCATTTCCGGGTGAGCCGGACGCCGGGATCGAACCGTATCCGGGAGGGTTGGAACATGAGCGCTGAACACCCCCTCTGGCACGATATCCAGCAGGGTGAAGGCAAAACCCTGGAGTTCAAGCGGCAGTTGCCCAAGGGCGAGCAGTTGGCCAAAACCATGGTGGCCTTTGCCAATACCGCCGGCGGTAAACTGGTGCTGGGCGTGGACGATCAACGCCAGATCGTCGGCCTGCAGGCGGATGAATTCGAGCTGATGGATCAGATCGCTTCCCTGGTGCACGACCTTTGCCAGCCCACGCTGCTGCCCAATATCTACCTGGAAACCCTGCAAGGCCAAACCCTGCTGGTGGTGCAGGTTCACCGGGGCAGCCAGTTGCCTTACTACCTGAAACGCCAGGGGCGCGAAAAGGGCGTTTTTGTGCGGCTGGGCGCCACCAACCGCCAGGCCAGCCAGGAGATGATCCACGAGCTGGAATGCCAGCGCCTGCACCAGAGCTTCGACGAGCAGCCAGCCTGGGATAGCAACTTGGAACAACTGGACCTGGGCCCCTTGCAGCAGGCCTTCCGGCAGGTCGGCAAACCGCTGGACAGGCAAAAGATGCATGGCCTTAAGCTGATCAAGACCGAGCAGGGCCGGGAGTACCCCACCCACGGGCTGATGATCCTGCTCGGCCGGTACGAACAGGTGGAAATCAAGTGCAGCCGGTTCAAGGGCACCGACATGACGGTGTTTCTGGACAAGAAGGAATACACCGGCGACCTGTTCGGCCAGTTGGCCCAGGCGGAAGGCTTTATCAAGAACCACCTGCACCTGAAAGCGGAAATCCTCGGCCTGCAGCGCACCGAAACCTACGAAATTCCCATTGCCGCCATCCGCGAAGCCCTGGTTAACGCCGTGGTGCACCGGGATTACAGCAATGCCGGCCGGGACATCAAGCTGGGCATCTACGACGATGCCGTGAACATCGTGTCTCCCGGCGGCCTGCCCAATGGCCTGACGCTGGATGAAGCCCTGCAGGGCCGCTCGGAGCTCCGCAACAAGGTTATCGCCCGGGTTTTCAAGGAGCTGGGCTACATCGAACAGTGGGGCAGCGGCATCGCCCGTATCCGCGCCTTGTGCACCCAGGCGGGCAACCCGGAGCCCACCTTTGCCGAAACCGGCGATTTTTTCGATATTGAGTTTCACCGAGCCGGACTTGACGCAATAGGTGGCTCAATCGGTGGCTCAGAGGTGGCTCAAGCGGTGTTGACCGAACGCCAGCAAGCGGTGCTGGAGCTGATCAAGCAAAACCCCCGCATGCCGTACCGTCAGATGGCCAGTGAGCTGGGCATCAATGATTCCGCTGTTAAAAAACACCTCGAAAAACTGAAAGAAGCCAACGTTATCGAACGTATTGGCGGCACTCGGGGGTACTGGAAGGTGAAGGACTAGAACGCCATAAAGTTTAAAACTTAGGCAGAGACGCTTCTTGGGGCGCGGGCGGCCCGCCCGCATGAGGGTTCGCGCTACGCGCAAAGGCAGGCGGGCCGCCTGCGCTCCACCGGCAAGATCAGCGGCCAGCCGATGCGGGAAACAGCTTCTTCGGTATCCACCACAGAAAAGCGACCGTGCCCAGCAGCTCGATCAGGGACGGGAACACGATGGCGACCACCGCCAGCAACGGCGGGCCATGGGTCA
>NZ_NMUO01000138.1 GCF_002237365.1 Zobellella denitrificans | reverse complement strand
GCACCGTCAGATGGGAATAAGCGACAGGAGCATGCGCCGCCTTGCCGCCCCTGGCTCCGCGTCCCCGCAACAGGGCACTCCAGCAACTTGTCCATGTTTTCTCCTTAAGCCCCGGGCTGTCTCTCGCCACTAATCCCATGGGGGTAACACCATAGAGTTAGCTGGCTTAAGCAATAATTGCGCCAGCTCCCGCCAGAGGCGGTGAACCGGCCGGGGCGGGCTGAGGATGAGGAAAGCCGGGGCCCGGGCCGGCGCCGAATGCCTCCCCCGGGTGCAGGGTCGGCAGCCCCTCGCCCCGGATGAGTGCAATACAAGGGCGGGCGCCGGCTTCATCACCCCCCGGCCGGACGCGCCATGGATAAACGGGGAGCATGGCTGGCGGCCTTGTCACAAATCTGTCATGGTGACGTTCTACCCTCGGCCAAGGATCCATTTAGAAGGACATTGCGATGATCTTGTGCGGACACAGAGGCGTGGCCAGCCTGGCCCCGGAAAACACCCTGGCCGGCCTGCGAAAGGCCGCCGAACTGGGCCTCTCCTGGGTGGAGATAGACGTACAGCTGACCAAGGACGAAAAGGTGGTGGTGATCCACGATGAAAAGGTCAACCGCTGCAGCGACGGCAAGGGCAAGCTGCGCAAGTACGCCTGGGACGAGCTGCGCAAACTGGATGCGGGCAGCTGGTTCGACCCGGCTTTCGCGCAGGAGCGCATCCCAAAACTCAAGGACTACCTGGCCCTGGCCCGGGAGCTCGGCATCAGGGTCAACGTCGAGCTCAAGGTATACGACAAGGACGACGCCGGCCGGCTGTGCCGCAAGGTCAGCAAGCTGATTGACAAGCACGGGGTCGACAAGGACAGCCTGCTGTTCTCCAGCTTCGATCCCGACTGCCTGCGCTACCTGCAGGTGCTGCAGCCGGAGGTACCCCGCGGCCTGCTGGTGGAGCATATCCCCGACGACTGGCAGCAACAGTTGGAGCAGCTCGAATGCGCCGCCCTGCACTGCAACTACCGCTACCTGAGCCGGGAGCAGGCCGAGGCGGTCAAGGCCGCCGGCTACCGGCTGCACTGCTACACCGCCAACACCCCGGACAAGGTGAAGGATTTTCCCGCCTGGGGCGTGGACATGCTGTTCACCGACAAGCCCCAGGACTACCTGGACGCGGGCTGGTCCGCCGGCTGAGCCCGAACACGGGGCGGCGCCCCTGCGCCCCCCTCCGGTTTCAGGGCGTCGACCATTTCTCCAGCAGGATATTGATAAAGAGATCCGCCGCCGGAGTGATGCTGGTATGGGTCCGCCTGACCACCCCGATCACCCGTTTGATCGGAGCCCCCCGCAACGGCCGGCAGGTGAGCATGGAGCTGTCGTTGCTCGGCATCGCCAGTTGCGGTATCACCGCTATCCCCAGCCCCATTTCCACCAGCCCCAGCGACGTCGACAGGTGCTGCACCTCGTAAAAGCCGTTCAGCCTGACATGGCTTTCCACCAGGGCGCTGTCCAGCAGGGTTCGGTTGCCGCTGTCCTTGCTGACGGTGATGAGCTTGTGGGGCTCCATGTCCGCCCAGCCGATGTCCTGCTGTTGCGCCAGGGGGTGATCCCGCCGGATGCAGACCACGAAGGGATCGTCCAGCAGGTGGGTAAAGCTGACCTCCGGATACTGGGCAATCGCCATGTTGATACCGAAATCCGCGTCCCCGCGGATCACGCACTCCAGCCCCTCATTGGCGCTAACGTCGAGGATCTTGATGCGAATACCGGGGTAAAGCTGGTTAAACTCGCGGATCACGCCGGGCAGGAAATAGAAGGCCGCGGTCGGTATGCAGGCGATGGTGACCTTGCCTTTCTGGTGGGTGGCCATTTCCTTGATGCCCAGCACCGACAGCTCGAAATCCTCCAGCATGCGGCGCGCCTTGGGCAGGAATTCCCGCCCGGCCGGGGTCAGCCAGGTCTTGCGGGTGGTGCGCTCGAACAAGGGCGTGCCCAGTATCGCCTCCAGCCGCTGCATGCGCCGGCTCAGCGCTGGCTGGGACAGGTGCACGAATTCCGCCGCCTCATGGAAGTTGCCGCTCTCGGCCACCCGGATAAAGATCGCCAGGTCCTTGAATTCAATCTGGTGCATAGGCCATTAATGCAATAAACAAATCAATACCCTATTTTCTTTGCATTTGATGCAAATGTCAAAAACGTGACAACCTTCCCCTCAAGAAAGCAACCAGTGGGAAACAACCATGTCACAATCCATTTCCTGTATCATCATGCGCGGCGGTACCTCCCGGGGACCCTACCTCAAGCTCAGCGAGCTGCCCGCGAACCGTGATGACTGCGCCCTGATGCTGCAGAAGATCATGGGCTCCGGCCATGAACTGCAGCTGGACGGTATCGGCGGCGGCAACAGCCTGACCAGCAAGGTCGCCATGGTCGGAGTCTCCACCGAGCCCGCCGCCGACGTGGATTACCTCTTCGCCCAAGTAGGAGTCAAAGAGCACAGCGTGGATTTTTCCCCCAACTGCGGCAACATGCTGGCGGGGGTAGCCCCCTTCGCCATCGAAACCGGCCTGGTGGCCGCCGGCTCGCCCGTCACCCTGGTACGGATCCGCAACCTCAACACCAACAAGATCATTCATGCCCAGGTGGCGACGCCGAATGGCAAGATCAGCTACGAAGGCGATGCCCTGATCAGCGGTGCCCCCAACCCGGCGGCGCCGATCAAGCTGACCTTTCTGGATGTACAGGGTGCCAAGACCGGCCGACTGTTTCCCACCGGCCGGGTCACTGATACCATCGACGACATCGCCGTTACCTGTATTGATGCCGCCACCCCCTGCGTACTGATCCGGGCCCGGGATTTGGGCAAGACCGGCTATGAATCCCCCGCCGAACTCGACCAGGATACGGTGCTGCTGGCCAGGATCGAGCACATCCGTCGCCAGGCCGGGCAACTGATGGGCATGGGCGACGTCAGCAACCAGGTGATCCCCAAGCCGGTGCTGCTGGCCCCCGCCCGCCATGGCGGTGATATCCACGCCCGCTACTTCGTGCCCCACAGTTGCCACAAGGCACTGGCGGTGACCGGCAGTATCGCCATCGCCACCGCCTGTGGCATCGAAGGCTCCGTCGCCTCGGGGCTGACGCCCGCTTCCGCGGCGGCCACCATCAGCATCGAGCACCCCTCGGGCATGCTGGAGCTGGAAATCAACAAGAACGATGACGAGGAGCACAGCATTACCGCCGTGTCCCTTATCCGCACGGCCCGCAAGATACTGAGCGGCACCATTTTTCTACCCTGAATAATGTGGCCATCACTAACCAGGCAAACTCACCATAGGAAGGTCAATCATGAAAAAACTGAAGATGTTATTGAGTGCCACCCTGCTGGCCGGCACCTGCACCCTCTCGGCACCCTTACTGGCGCAAGCCCTGCCCTCGACCATCAACTGGACCATCCCCTTCGGGGTCGGCGGCGGCACCGACGTCTGGGCCCGCTTCATGTCGCCCCACCTGACCAAACAGTTGCCCGGCTCACCGACCCTGGTGATCAAAAACGTGCCCGGCGGCGGCTCCATCACCGGCACCAACCTGTTCTACATGCGGGCCAAAGACAACGGCAGCGAGATGCTGGGCATTTCCGCTTCCACCCTCTATCCCTATATGCTGGGTGATTCCCGGGTTCGCTACGACTTCGACAAATGGACCCCGATCATGGCCTCTCCCACCGGCGGCGTGGTCTATATCCAGCCCGGTCTCGGGGTCAGCACCGGCAAGGATCTGGGCAAGCTGGCCGGCGTGACCCTGCCCTTTGCCGCCCAGGGGCCCACCCAGCTGGAGTTGCCGGTGATGCTGGCGCTCGACCTGCTCGGCCTGGATCTGCGGCCGGTATTCGGCATGACCAGCCGGGGCGAAGGCCGGCTGGCATTCGAACGGGGCGAGGCCAAGATCGACTTCCAGACCACGTCCGCCTATATCAACTCGGTCACCGACCTGGTGAACAGCAACAAGGCGGTGCCCCTGTTCTCCCTCGGCATCATCAACGACGAAGGCCAGGTGATCCGCGACCCGGCCTTCCCGGATATCCCGACCTTCGAAGAGGTCTATAAGGAATACAGGGGCGAAGAGCCAACCGGCATGCAGTACGACGCCTACCACAAGTTTCTGACCGCCGGCTTTGCCCTGCAGAAAGTGCTGCTGGTGCCCAAGGACATTCCCGCGCCCATGAAACAGGAGCTGCTGCTGGCGGTGGATCGCATGGTCGAGGATGAAGCCTTCCAACGGGATGCGGTCGAGCAGATAGGTCCCTATCAGAACCTGATCGGCGCCGTGGTGGAAGTGCACCTCAAGCAGGCGGTGAACATGACGCCGGAGCTGCAAGCCTGGGTCAAGGACTGGTTGAAGTCCAAATTCAATGTGTCGGTGGAATAAGCCGGCCTGATCCGGCCGCAAGGAGCTAACCTCATGAACGAATTACTGGCAGCACTGGGCCAGATACTCACCGTCGTGCACCTCAGTTATCTGGTGCTGGGGGTGGTGATCGGCCTGATCATCGGGATCATTCCCGGCCTGGGCGGTATCGCTGGCATGTCCCTGCTGCTTCCCTTCCTCTATGGCATGGAGCCGTCCGTCGGTCTGGGCATGCTGATGGGACTGGTCGCGGTGGTGCCCACCGGCGATACCTTCACCTCGGTACTGATGGGCATTCCCGGCTCCAGCGCTTCCCAGGCCACGGTCATGGACGGTTTTCCCCTCGCCAAGCAGGGCCAGGCGGCCAGGGCATTGTCCGCCGCCTTCACCTCCTCGCTGATCGGCGGGGTGGCGGGGGCCATCATCCTCAGCGGCTTTATCATAGTGGCGCGGCCACTGGTGCTGTCGTTTTCCTCGGCGGAGCTGTTCATGCTCACCCTGCTGGGGCTGAGCGTGGTCGCCGCCCTTTCCGGCGGCAGCCTGTTCAAGGGCCTGGCCGCCTGTGGCGTCGGCCTGCTGGTGGGCACCATAGGCGCGGCCCCGGCCACCGGGGAGTTCCGCATGACCCTGGGCATCGACTATCTGTACGACGGCATTCCCCTGGTGGTGGTGGGACTGGGCATCTTCGCCCTGCCCGAAATCATCGAGCTGCTGATCCGCAACAAGTCCATCTCCGGCAAGGGCAACAGCCTCGGCAGCGGCTGGGGGCAGGGCGTCAAGGACGTGTTCAGGAACCTGCCGCTGGTGGGCAAGTGCTCGGTGTTCGGCAGCCTGGTCGGCGCCATCCCCGGCCTGGCCGGCTCGGTGGTGGACTGGATGACCTACGGCTTCGCCATGCAGTCGAGCAAGGACAAGGCCAACTTCGGCAAGGGAGACATACGTGGCGTCATCGCCCCCGAGTCCGCCAACAACGCCTGCGCCAGCGGCAGCATGATCCCCACGCTGCTGTTCGGCGTGCCCGGCTCGGGCACGGCGGCGGTGTTCCTCGGCGGCATGCTGCTGCTCGGCATCCAGCCCGGCATCTCCATGGTGGGCTCCAACCTGAGCCTGACCTACACCATCGTCTGGTCCCTGGCCCTGGCCAATATCCTCGGCGCCCTGCTCTGCCTGGGGCTGGCCTCGCCGGTGGCCATGCTCACCCGGATCCCGTTCTCGCGCATGGCCCCGGTGCTGCTCACCCTGATCCTGTTCGCCGCCTACCAGGCCACCCAGAGCCTGGGCGACTTCGTGGTGCTGGCCGTCATCGCCACCCTGGGGATCTTGCTGAAAAGCGCCAACTGGTCGCGCCCGGCCTTCCTGATCGGCTTCGTGCTGGCGGCCGGTGCCGAGAACTACTTCTTCCAGAGCATCCAGTTCTACGGTTACGGCTGGATGCAGCGCCCCGGTGTGCTGATCATCGCCGGCCTGATCCTGCTCAGCATCATAGTGCCCTTGATCCGCAAGCGTCTGGCAGCCAGGTCGCAGCCACAGGAAGACTCACAGGAACAGCCGGCCCGCGCGCCGCTGAACCGGCTGGACGGTGCCATCATCGCCCTGCTGCTCGTCGTCTGCGCCATTGCCCTGTTCGATGTGTGGGGACGGTCAGAGCTGACCCGGGCCTTCCCGCTGTTCGCCATCCTGCTCACCGCCGGCTCGGCACTGGCGCTGGTTTTCGGTTCGCGCCGACGTGCAGCCGAACCCGGCACCGGCAGCCAGCGGGTAGGCCGTGAGCTGCTCTACATCAGCCTGTTCCTCGGCGTTGCCCTGCTCTATTTCACCCTGGGCTTTATCAGCACCTCGGTGATCTTCACCCTGCTGTTCCTGCGCCTGTTCGCCGGCTCCCGCTGGCGACTGTCGGGCACGGTGGCGGCGGGACAGCTGCTGTTCCTGGTGGGCATCGGCAAGGCCATGAGCATCGACTACCCCGCCGGCCTGCTGGATCCCTACCTGCTGAGCCTGATCAACCTGTAACCCTGGCGGGGCTCCCCGAGCCCCGCCTTATTCAACAAAAGGACCTCATCGTGCTTGAACACTACCGCAACCAGGCCGCCGAGCGTGCCGCCGACGGCCTGGCCCCCCTGCCCCTGAACGCCACCCAGGTGGCCGCCCTGGTTGAACACCTCAAGAACCCACCCGCCGGCGAAGCATCCTTCCTTTATGAACTCCTTTCCACCCGTATCCCCCCCGGGGTTGACGAAGCCGCCTATGTCAAGGCCGGTTTCCTCGCCGCCGTGGCCAAGGGTGAGGTGAGCTCGCCCGTGGTCTCCCCCGCGCAGGCCACCGAGCTGCTGGGCACCATGCAGGGCGGCTACAACATCCAGCCGCTGATCGAACTGCTCGACGTCGCCGCCCTGGCCCCCATCGCCGCCCAGGCCCTGTCCCACACCCTGCTGATGTTCGATGCCTTCCACGACGTGGCCGACAAGGCCAAGGCCGGCAACGTCCATGCCCAGCAGGTGCTGCAGTCCTGGGCCGACGCCGAGTGGTTCCTGGGCCG
>NZ_NMUO01000137.1 GCF_002237365.1 Zobellella denitrificans | reverse complement strand
ACCACGCTGGCGCGGCTGCCCAGCACCGGCTCGGCGACAAAGCCACCGGCCACCAGGGCGACGGCAGCAAGCTGGCAGCCGGCGACCGGCTGGCCTTTGTGCCGAATGAAACCACCATACCGGCACGCCGCCTGCCCGACGACGCCCCGCCCGACTATGGGGAAACGCCCCGGCTGGCGCTGATCCCCGGCGCCCAGTTCCGCTTTTTCGATGACGCCAGCCTGCTCAACGCCTTCGGCCGGCCCTGGCGGGTGGACAACCGCTCGGATCGCATGGGCATCCGCCTGCAGGGGCCGGCGCTGCACTGCTCCATCACCTCGATGATCTCCGAGGGCATCAACCTGGGCGCGGTGCAGGTGCCGCCGGACGGCCAGCCCATAGTGCTGCTCAACGACCGCCAAACCATCGGCGGCTATCCCCGCCTCGGCACCCTGACGCCCCTGGCCTGCTCCCGCCTGGCCCAGTGCCGGCCGGGCCAGCCGCTCTGGCTGTACAGCGCCGCCACCGACGCCGCCCAACGGGAATACCGGCAATTCAGGGCAAGGTTCGAGTAAAACGAAGGCGCGATCACATCAACATCCGACAGACGCCGCCGTCCTCACATGGACACGGATACCCGAAGGTTGCACCATAGCGGGCACTTCGGCCCCCAATCACAACTGGAATGCCTGCATGAGCGAATACCAATACTACGAGTTTGCCGCCCTCGATCGGCCCCTGAGCAGCCGGCAGCAGGCCGAGCTGCGCGCCCGCTCCAGCCGGGCCACCATCACCAGCGGCAGTTTTATCAATGAGTATCACTGGGGCGACCTCAAGGGCAATCCCGTGGAATGGATGCACCGTTACTTCGACGCCCACCTCTACTCGGCCAACTGGGGACATTGCCAGCTGATGCTGAAGCTGCCGACAGACGCCCTGGACCAGGCCATGCTGGAGGCCTGCCTGCAGCCCTCGGCCGAGCACGGCCAGAGCGATGCCTTAGAAAGCAGCGTCACCGGCCGGCACTGCGTACTGACCTGGAGCCTCAACGACGAAGCCGGCGAGAACGAGCGGTTCTGGAGCAAGGACGACGGTCCCGGCTGGCTGAGCCGGTTGCTGCCCCTGCGGCAGGAATTGCTGAGGGGCGATACCCGGCCCCTGTACCTCGGCTGGCTGGCCCGTCTCAGCGCCGGCGAACTGGGCGATGACGATCTCGAGCCGCCCTTGCCGCCCGGCCTGGCAACCCTGACGCCCGCCCAGCAGGCACTGGTGGACTTCCTGGAAATCGATCCGGACTGGCTGCAGGCCGCGGCGGCGGCCAGCCCGGCCGAACCCGGGCAGGAAGAGCAGGAATACGATCTCTGGCTGGAACAGCAGCCGCTGCCGGCACTCAGACAGGTGGCGCGCCTGCTGCTCGAAGGCCGGGGGATGGAGGCGGAACGCGGCCTGCGCCGGCGCTTTCTCGACTGGCAACGGGGCCGCCGCCCCCGGATATCGAGCGCTCCCCGCCGCACCCTGGCCCAGATCGCCACCGGCTACGCCACCGTGCGCGAGCGGCGCCTCGAGCGCGAACGGCTCGCCCAGGCCGAGCTAGAGGCCAGACGCCTGGCCGAACACAGGGCCCGTCTCGCCGCCCTGGCGGCGGATCCGGAGCGGGTCTGGCAGGAGATGGATGTGCAGCTCAAGCGGGGATCCGGGAGCAGCTATGATCAGGCCCTGAATCTGGCCCGGACGCTGGCGGAAGCCCTGCGCCATGCCGGCAGGGAGGAGGACTTCAAGCAGGGCCTGGCCGAGCTGCAACGCCACCACGGCAAGCGCCCGGCCTGGATCACACGGCTCAGACAGGCCGGATTGCTGGGTTAAGCCGTTGCCCGCCAATCCAGCTCTGTTCCGTCCTCCAGAATGGCGGCCAGGAAGGAAGGAGAAATGCGGTGGGCATCGACGATGTCCACCCGATAAGGCAGAGTCGACTGTTCAAAGGCTTCCTCCAATTGGAACAGCAGTGCCCGGGGAATCTTGTCCGGTCCGGTCAGCAGCAAATCCAGATCAGAATAAGGGCGGCTCTTTCCCGCCTTGGTACGAGAACCGAACACACTGACCCGGATCTCCGGTGGCAGGTGGCGCCGCAACAATGACAGCACCAGTTCCCGCTCGGACAGGCTCCACTCAATCATTGCGTGCGGCCAGGGCATCCCGCAGCAGGCGGGCCTGCCGGAAGAAGAGTTCGGCACCGGTACAGACCTCGTTGGCGGTCTCTTCATCGTAGGTATGGGAAGTCAGGTTGCGCAGCTTGTGGAAGAACATCCACTGCTCCACATCCGCGATCAACCGGTGTTCGGCCGCGATGCGGAACAGCTCCCGCCGGGAGACCCCGTCCACATAGACGGCGCCCAGGTTGGCCTCCAGCCAGCGCTTGATAAACTTCCAGCTGAGCTCATAGGTGAACTCGAAGCGCTGTACCAGCCCGTAACGCAGGGTGTTGTACTGGCCGGGTGTCAGCAGCAACTTCAGTTCCTCGGACCCGCCGGCCCTGATGGCCTCATCCAGGGCGTGCAGCGCTTTTTCGAAAGCGGATAAATCCAGCATTCGTGACTCCAGTTAGCAAAGGTTCGGAGAACGTATACTCCTATCCTACCCAAACCGGCGCGACTCCCGGTTGACCTCGTCCACCTGGCCGTTCAGGGTCCAGTAGTCGTAGAGGTAGCCGAGCAGGAAGAGGCCGCCGGTGAAGAACCAGATGATGGCGGTGATCCACTTGCCCATATAGAGCCGGTGGGCGCCGAAGATGCCGAGGAAGGTCAGCAGTATCCAGCTGACGTTGTAGTCCTTGGGCCCGACCACATAGCGGCGCTCGGCGGCGCGGTCCATGGAAGGGATCAGGAACAAGTCCACTATCCAGCCAATAAAGAACAGGCCCAGGGTAAAGAAGTAGATAGTGCCGCTGATGGGGCGGCCGTAGTAGAAGCGGTGCGCGCCCATAAAGCCGAATATCCACAGGATATAGCCGATCACCTTGCTGTGCGTGTTGTTGACAATCACCCCTTTCCCCTCGCCCTGTCTTGAAAGGGGGGATTCTACTCCCGGAACGCCCGGGCGGCCATCCGTTAGCACAGAGGGGCGACGACAGGCGTCGCCCCGATGCGCCCTCAGCGGCTGGCGGAGTAGCTGTTGTCCCAGTCCTTCCATACCGGCTGCAGGCCGGCGGCGGCCACCGCCCTGGCCACCTCGGCCGGGGCGCGGTCGTCGTCGATCTCGAACTGCTCCAGCTCAACGGTGGCGTCGGCGTAGCCGCCGGGCTGGGTCTTGGAGCCGGCGCTGATGCTGGTGATGCCGAGCGGGATCACCTTGTCGCGGAACTGCTCCGACTCCCGGGTGGACAGGCTGAGCTCCAGCTCCTGGTCGAACAGCCGGTAGGCGCAGATCAACTGCACCAGTTGGCGGTCGCTCATCACCGACTTGGGCTCCACCCCACCGGCGCAGGGCCGCAGGCGCGGGAAGGACACCGAATAACGGGTCTGCCAGTAGTGCTTCTGCAGGTAGCGCAGGTGCGCCGCCACGTAGAAGCTGTCGGCGCGCCAGTCCTCCAGCCCGAACAGGGCGCCCAGGCCGATCTTGTCGATGCCCGCCTTGCCGAGCCGGTCCGGGGTTTCCAGCCGCCAGCGGAAGTCCTTCTTCTTGCCGCGGATATGGTGCTGGTCGTAGGTCAGGTGCTGGTAGGTCTCCTGGTACACCATGACGCTGTCCAGCCCGTATTCCCGCAGCTCGGCGTATTCCTCTTGGGACAGGGGCTGCACCTCCATCATCAGGTAGCTGAAGTGGCGCTTGATGATCGGCAGCACCCGCTTGAAGTAGTCGAGCCCCACCTTGCCCTCGTGCTCGCCGGTCACCAGCAGCACGGTGTCGAAGCCCATGGCCTTGATCGCCAGGCATTCCCGCTCTATCTCGTCCTCCGTCAGGGTGCGCCGCTTGAGCCGGTTGCTCATGGAGAAGCCGCAGTAGGTGCAGTCGTTGGCGCACAGGTTGGACAGGTAGAGCGGGATATAAAAGCCCACCGTATTGCCGAAGCGCTGGCGGGTCAGGCGCCAGGCCTGCTGCGCCATCTGCTCCAGGTAGGGCTCGGCGGCCGGCGAGATCAGCGCCATAAAGTCCTGCAGATCCCGTTTCGGCCGGGCCAGGGCCCGCTCCACGTCCCGCGCCTGCTTGCCGTAGATGCTCAGCTTGATGTCGTCCCAGTCGAGGGACGACCAGACCTCGAAGAAGCTCATAACGCCCCCAGGAAGGCGGTGAGCGGGCTGGAAGCCTGGGCCTGGTGGCTCTGGCCGGCCAGCCCCGCTTCAAAGG
Source organism: Zobellella denitrificans (assembly GCF_002237365.1). Taxonomy (GTDB): domain Bacteria; phylum Pseudomonadota; class Gammaproteobacteria; order Enterobacterales; family Aeromonadaceae; genus Oceanimonas; species Oceanimonas denitrificans. The sequence continues at coordinate 2,714 of NZ_NMUO01000137.1, read as the reverse complement.
CCATCCGTCCGGCTTCCACCGCCAGCCGGAAGGCCCGGCCCATGGCCACCGGATCGCCGGCCACGGCGATGGCGGTGTTCACCAGCACCGCATCGGCGCCCAGCTCCATGGCGTAGGCGGCGTGGCTGGGCGCGCCTATGCCGGCATCCACCACCACCGGCACAGTGGACTGCTCGATGATGATCTCGAGGAAGTCCCGGGTCACCAGCCCCTTGTTGGAGCCGATGGGGGCGCCCAGCGGCATCACCGCCGCGCAGCCGGCTTCTTCCAGCCGCTTGCACAGCACCGGGTCGGCGCCGCAGTAGGGCAGCACCACAAAGCCCTCCTGCACCAGCCGCTCGGCGGCGCGCAGGGTTTCGATGGGATCGGGCAGCAGGTATTTGGGGTCCGGGTGGATCTCCAGCTTGAGCCAGTTGGTGCCCAGGGCCTCCCGCGCCAGCCGGGCGGCGAACACCGCCTCGTCGGCGTTTTTGGCGCCCGAGGTGTTGGGCAGCAGGTTGACGCCCAGCGCCAGCAGCGGCGGCAGTATGTCGTCGCTGTGGGCCTTGAGGTCCACCCGCTTCAGGGCCATGGTCACCAGCTCGGAGCCGCTGGATTCGAACGCCGCCTTCATGACGGCGCCGTTGGCAAACTTGCCGGTGCCGGTGAACAGGCGGGAAGTAAAGGTCTTGTCGGCGATGGTCAGGCTCATCTCAGCCTCCGGCGATGGCGTGGAACAGGGTGATGGTGTCGTCGGGCGCCAGGGCCTGCTCGGGCCAGCGGCCGCGGGCCACCACCTGCTGGTTGAGGGCGACCGCCACCCCGGGTTTGTCTTGCTCAAGCTCCGCCAGCAGCCGGCCCAGGGTGGTGCCCTCCGCCAGCTCCAGCGCTTCGTCGTTCAGGGTTACGCGCATGATGATTCTCCACTCTCTGGGCCGCACACGGGGCAGGCCGGATCCCTGGGCACCTTGAGGCTGTGCCAGCGATGGGCCTTGGCCTCGAACAGCTTGAGTTCGCCCCAGGGCACGCTGCCGGTGCCGGTTAAAAACTTGATGGCTTCCAGCGCCTGCAACAGGCCGATGGTGCCCACCACCGGGCCGATCACGCCGGCGTTGCCGCAGTTGAGCCGCTCGCTCTGTTCCGGCTGGTACAGGCAGCGGTAGCAGCCGTGATCCAGTTCCGGGTTGAGCGCCAGCAACTGGCCCTCGAAGCGGATGGCGGCTCCCACCAGCAGCGGCTTGCCCCAGGCGTAACAGGCAGCGTTGATGGCTTGGCGCACCGCCATGTTGTCGGTGCAGTCCAGCACCAGATCCACCTCGGCCACGAAGTCACCCAGGGCGCCTTCGTCCAGCTTCTGGTTGACCGCGATCAGCTCCACCTCGGGGTTGAGCCTGTGCAGCTTGTCCCGGGCCACCTCGGCCTTGCTCAGCTTGAGGCTGTCGCTGTCGTACAGGGTCTGGCGCTGCAGGTTGCTCACCTCTATCTGGTCGAAGTCGGCCAGCCAAAGGGTGCCCACCCCGGCCGCCGCCAGGTACTGGGCGGCGGGCGAGCCCAGGCCGCCCAGGCCGACGATCAGCACGGAAGCGTTTTTCAGCCGGAGCTGGCCGGCCTCGCCCACCTCTTCCAGCAGCAGGTGGCGGCTGTAGCGCAGGAATTCGCCGTCACTCAGCATGATCCCCCTCCACCAGAGCCAGCAGCTCGCGGGTAGCCGCATCCGGATCCGCCGCCTCGGTGATGGCAGTAACCAGGGCGATGCTGCCCACCCCGGTCTCGGCCACCAGCGGTACCCGCTCCCGGCCGATGCCGCCGATGGCCACCAGCGGGTAGTCGTCCATCAGCGCCACGTAACGGCCCAGCCGCGCCAGGCCCTGGGGCCGGGACGGCATGTCCTTGGTCTTGGTGGGGAAGATATGCCCCAGCGCCAGGTAGGAGGGCCTGAGCTCCCGGGCCCGCAGCATCTCGTAGTAGCCGTGGGTGGACAGCCCCAGTTTCAGGCCGGCGGCGCGGATGGCCTCCAGATCCGCCACTTCGATGTCCTCCTGGCCCAGGTGCACGCCGTAGGCGCCGTGGCGGATGGCCAGCCGCCAGTAGTCGTTGATAAACAACCGGGCGTTAAAGCGTTTACCCAGGGCCACCGCCGCCTGGATATCGGCCTCCACCTCGGCATCCATCTTGTCCTTGATGCGCAGCTGCAGGGTGCGCACGCCCTGCCCGAGCAGCCGCTCCAGCCAGGCCACCGAGTCCACCACCGGGTAGAGCCCGAGCTTCAGGGTATCCATGGGCGCGAAGGCACCTTGGGGCAGGCTGCCCTCGAGCCCCAGCCGCTTGCCCAGGGCCGAGCCCGGCATCACCACGGTGGGGAAGTCTTCGCGTCGGTCGGGCCAGCCCAGGTGGGCCACCGGGCCGGCGCCCTTGCCCAGCCCTTCGGCGGCCTTGAGTCCCTGGTTGACGTAGGCCTTGGCCAGCACCAGGGCATCCTCGATCGGGTAGTCCTGGGCCACGGCGGTGGCGATGGCCGAGGCCAGGGTGCAGCCGGTGCCGTGACCGTGAACGGTGTCCAGCCGGGGGCTGGCCAGCCAGATCTCGCGTTGGCCGTCGGTAAAGTAGTCGAGGGCCTGATCCCCGCTCCACGCCAGGTGGCCGCCCTTGACCAGCACGGCGCGCGCGCCCAGCTCCAGCAGGGCCGCGGCGCCGTGCTGGTCAAGGGCGGCCACCTGGCGTGGAGCGGGGATCAG
>NZ_NMUO01000136.1 GCF_002237365.1 Zobellella denitrificans | reverse complement strand
GGCGGGACGGCCTGCACCGGCGGCTGGTGATGGCGGAAGACTGGCCGCGGGTGCGGCGCGCCCTTGCCCGGGCGCTGGCGGAGCAGGGCTACTACCGGCTGGAATACCGGCTGCGCTGCCGCGACGGCCGCATCAAATGGGTGAGGGACAGCGGCCGCGCCCTGCCCGGGGGCCTGCTCGAAGGCCTGCTGAGCGATCTGGACGAGCAGGTGGCATTGCGCCACCGCCTGGCCCAGGCCGAGGCCCGCTACCAGGGCCTGTTCGACAACTCGGTGATCGGCATGTTCCAGAGCACGCCGGACGGCCACTACCTGGCCGCCAACCAGGCCCTGGCGGAGATGTACGGTTACGCCTCGACCGCCGCCCTGATGGCCGGCCTGCAGGACATCGGCAACCGGCTCTACGTCAGCCCCGGCCGGCGCGATGAGTTCAAGCGGCAGATCCGCGAGCGGGGCTTCGTCAGCGACTTCGAGTCCGAGGTCTACCGCCAGGACGGCTCCACCCTGTGGATCGCCGAAACCGCCCATGCGGTGCACGATCTGGACGGCGAACTGCTCTACTACCAGGGCACGGTCGAGGACATCACCGAGCGCAAGCGCTACCAGCAGCGGCTGGAATACCAGGCTAACTACGATCTGCTCACCGGCCTGCCCAACCGCCACCTGCTGGCGGAGCGCCTGGCCCAGAGCCGGAGCTGGCTTGCCGGGCAGGGCGGGCAGGTGGCGCTGGCCTTCGTGGATCTGGACAATTTCAAGGTGATCAACGACAGCCTGGGCCATGCCGCCGGCGACCGGCTGCTGATCGACATCGCCCGGCGGCTCGAGGCTGCCCTGGGCTCCCAGGACACGGTGGCCCGCTACGGCGGCGACGAGTTCGTGCTGCTGCTCCGGCACCGGGGCGAGCCGGCGGGCCTGCACCAGGCGCTGGAGCGGGTGCTGGCCGTGGTGTCCGCTCCCCTGTTGCTGGACGGCCACGAGCTGCTGGTGACCTGCAGCATCGGCGTGGCCCTGCTGGCGGTGGACGGCGACAGCCTGGAGACCCTGCTGCAGCACGCGGACGCGGCCATGTATTCCGCCAAGTCCCGCGGCCGCTCGGGGCTGTGTTTCTACAACCGCCAGCTCAATGCGGCGGCGGTGGAGCGGCTGCGGCTGGAGGCGGCGCTGCGCCGGGCGCTGGAGCGGGGCGAGATCGACGTGCATTTCCAGCCCAAGGTGGACCGGGAAGGGCGGCCGCTGTCGTTCGAGGCGCTGGTGCGCTGGCACAGCCCCGAATTTGGCGCCATCTCGCCGGCGGTGTTCATTCCCATCGCCGAGGACACCGGCCAGATCGAGCCCATCACCGAGTTCGTGCTGGCCCGGGCCTGCCGGCTGGCCTGTGCCTGGCCCCGGGAGCTGGCGGTGGCGGTCAACCTGTCGCCCCGGCTGTTCCACTCCGGCGGGTTGTGCCGTCGGGTGGAGCGGGCGCTGGCATTGAGCGGCCTGGCACCCCACCGGCTGGAGCTGGAGTTGACCGAGGGCATACTGATGGAGAAGAACATGAGGGCGGTGGAGCAGTTGCAGGCGCTGAAGGCGCTGGGGGTGCGGCTGGCGGTGGACGATTTCGGCACCGGCTATTCCTCGCTCGCCTACCTGCGCCGTTTTCCCCTCGACATCCTCAAGGTGGACAAGTCCTTTGTGGGCAACTGCCGGCCCGACGCCAGCGACGCCATACTGGTGCGGGCCATCAGCTCCCTGGGCCGGGAGCTGGGGCTGACGGTGGTGGCGGAAGGAGTGGAAACCCAGGCCCAGTGGGATTTCCTGCGCCAGGCCGGCTGCGACGAGTTCCAGGGCTACCTGTTCGCCCGGCCGCTGCCCGCCGAGCAGACCCACGCCTGGCTGGCCCGCTTTCCGGACAGCGTCTACCGGTCGTCCCGGCGGGCCCTGGCCTGAGTCAGTGGCCGCCGCTGTCGGACCAGAGCTGGATCACCATGACCCCGGCGATGATGAGCCCCATGCCGATCAGTGCCGGCAGATCCGGGATCTGCCGGTAGACCAGCACCGCCAGCAGGGTGATCAGCACTATGCCGGCGCCGGACCAGATGGCGTAGGCCACTCCCACCGGCACGGTGCGCATCACCAGCCCCAGCAGCCAGAAGGCGGCACCATAGCCGGCCACCACGATCAGGCTGGGCCCGAGCCGGCTGAAGCCCGCCGAGGCCTTGAGTGCCGTGGTGGCCGCCACCTCGGCGGCGATGGCCATGGCCAGCAGCAGATATGCGTTCATGATCCCAGTCTCCCGCACTGGACAGAAAGTGGCAATGTGCCCCATTTGAGGCGGGAGATAAAGTCATGTCCCATCGGCCTGGGCGATAGGTTTGCCTTCGGCGACCGGCTCAGCAGTCGGGTTCTTCCCGGGGAACGGCGAGGGGAGGCCCGCCCGTCGACGGCTCCGGCGGAGTGGCCACCGCCAGCCGCCACAGGGGCGGCGGCGGCGCGTTCTCGCCGGGGACGACCGGGTAGAGCAGCGCCAGCTTGAGCCCCGGCGCGCGCTGTTGCAGGCGCTGGGCGGTCCCCAGGCCGTCGCCGATATGAAAGCGGCCCACGGTCAGCATCACCCTATAGCCCGGATGGGCCTGCAGGTAATTGGCGATGCTCTCGGCCATGGTGTCGTCCCAACTGGTCTGGGCGGCAAACTGGAACTCGGTGGGGGCCTGGCCGTGGTGGCGGGAGGCCATGAAGCGCGCCTTGTAGCCGTCGTCGGCCAGGGTCAGCCGCTCGGCCACCCAGGCCCGGTGGCTGGCGGGCAGGCGATCCAGGTAGCCGGGCCCTTCCCGGCCGATGCAGCGCACTATGTAGCGGGGGGCGTTGGCCGCCAGCACGTCGATGCCCTCGCGCCGGGCCAGTTCCACCAGGGGGCGGTAGTCGCGGCGATAGCCGGGCCAGGCGTTGGCCTGCTCGATAAAGGCGTCTTCCGCCAGTTTTCCGGCCAGATAGGCGTCCAGCACCGGCTGGCGATCCCGGCTGAACTGCTCCATGGCCAGGGCCAGGGGCCGGGGCTGGGCCAGCAGCCGGGCCAGCAGTTCGGCCTGGAAGCGGTGGATGGCCCTGTGGCCGTGCAGCTCGCCCACCATGATCACGTCCGCCGAGGCCAGCTGCCGCGTTGCCTGGCCCAGGTTCAGCGGCGTTCCCGCCGGGTCGTGCAACTGGTAGTCGAACGGGGTGACGGGCGGGCTGGCTTCGGCCTGGCAGCCGCCCAGCAGCCATGCCAGCAGCAGAACTATGGGTATACGCATGAAACCACCTGTAGCACAATGGATAACAGCAATTCGTCCCTAAAGTTATTATCATAGGCCCCATTATCCTTTTACCCCGTATCGACATGGCGCCCGCTTTCTGGCTTTCACTGTTTTTCGCCCTTTACTATTTCGGCTACGGCATCTTCCTGCCTTTCTGGGCGCTGTGGCTCAGCCACGTGGGTGCCGAGGCCGGCTTTATCGGCCTGCTGCTGGGGCTCGGCATGGCGGCGCGCTGCGTCGGCAACCTGGTGGTGATGAGCCGGGTACGGGCGGCGGACCACCTGCTGCCGGCGGCCCGCTGGCTGTGCCTGGCCAGCCTGGTCGCCTTCGCCGCCTTCTACGGCTGGCAGTCCAGCCCGGGATTGCTGGCGCTGATGCTGCTGGTCAACCTCATCTATCCGGCACTGATGCCGGTCTCCGAGGCCATTGCCAGCCGGCTTATCGTGCAGGTGCGGCTGGATTACGGCAAGGCCCGGCTGTGGGGCTCGGCGGCCTTTATCGCCGCCAACCTGGCGGTGGGCTACCTGAGCGACAGCCTGGGCCCCCAGTGGGTGCTGCACACCATGGTGCTGTCGTTGGTGCTGATGTGGCTGGCCAGCCTGCTGCCGATGCGGCCGGCGCCGAGGGAGCTGCACCAGGAGCGCCGGGGCGACGGCCTGTGGCAGGTATGGCGCCGGCCGGGCATGCCGCGCTTCCTGCTGATCGCCGCCCTGCTGCAGGGCAGTCATGCCTTCTACTACGGTTTCAGCGCCCTCTACTGGCAGCGGGAAGGCTATAGCACCGCGGTGATCGGCTACCTGTGGGGGCTGGGGGTGCTGGCCGAAATCGTGGTGTTCGCCATGAACCGGCGCTGGTTCGAGCACCTCGAGGCTCGCCACCTGCTGCTGGCCGGGGCCGCCTGCGCCCTGCTGCGCTGGGGGCTGCTCGGCGCCACCACCGAGCTGGTCTGGCTGGTGGCGGCCCAGTTGCTGCACGCGGGCAGTTTCTGCCTGAGCCACCTGGGCGCCATCCGTTACATCAGCCGGGATCTGGACGGCCCCGCGGTGATCGGCGCCCAGGCGCTCTACGCCGCCCTGCCCATGGGCATGGCGGTGGCGTTGCTGCTGGTGCTGTCCGGCCAGCTCTATCCGCTGCTCGGTGGCCAGACCTTCTGGCTGATGGGCGCGGCGGTGCTGCCGGTGGCCTGGCTGCTGCGCAGCCCCCTGACTTCCCGACCCCAGGAGGCCTGATGCAGGGCTGGACCGTCATCAATATCGCCCTGGCCTACCTGGCGCTGCTGTTCCTCTTCGCCTGGCTGGGCGACAAGGTGCGCCTGGGGGCACGGGCTCGCCGCCTGCGGCCGCTGCTGTACAGCCTGTCGCTGGCGGTGTACTGCACCTCCTGGAGCTTCTTCGGCACCGTGGGCCAGGCCAGCACCGATCCCTGGTCCTACTTTCCCATCTACCTGGGCCCCATACTGGTATTTACCCTGGCCGGGCCCTTTATCGCCCGGCTGATCGAGGTGGCCAAGCGCGAGCACATCACCTCCATCGCCGACTTTATCGCCGCCCGTTACGGCAAGTCCCAGCGGCTGGCGGTCTATATCACCCTGATCGCCATCGTCGGGGTGCTGCCCTATATCGCCCTCCAGCTCAAGGCCATCGTCATGGGGCTCAACCTGGTGGCGCCGGACGTGGTGGGCGGGGACGGCCGGGACGCGGGGGAGGTGGCCTTTATGGTGGCCCTGCTGTTCACCGTCTTTATCCTGCTGTTCGGCACCCGCCATATCGATGCCACCGAGCACCAGCGCGGGGTCATGGTGGCCATCGCCCTGGAGTCGGTGGTCAAGCTGGTGGCCTTTATTGTGGTCGGGGGCTTCGCGCTCTGGCTGATCCTGGCCTTTCCCAACCAGCAGCGGATGCTGGTGACCGAGGATTACCTCGGGCTGCTGACCGAGGTGGGCGGGGGCAACCTGCTCGACATGGGGGTCTATACCCTGCTGTCGATGAGCGCCATCCTCTGTCTGCCGCGCCAGTTCCACGTGACCGTGGTGGAGCACCACGATCCGGCGGATCTGCGCTGGGCCCGGCGCATCTTCCCCCTCTACCTGTTGCTGTTCGGGCTCTTCGTGCTGCCCCTGGCCCTGGCCGGCCAGCAGTGGCTGTCGGCGGACACCTCGCCCGACACCTATGTGATCAGCCTGCCGCTGGCGCTGGACTATCCGGGCCTGGCGGTGCTGGCCTTTATCGGCGGCGCCTCCGCCGCCACCGGCATGATGATCATCTCCACCATCGCCCTGGCCATCATGGTGAGCAACGATCTGGTGCTGCCGATGATACTGCGCCGGCGCCAGCTGCAGGGGGCGGGCTTCGAGGACGTGGCCCAGCTGCTGCTCAACGTGCGCCGCACCGCCATCATCGTCATCATGGTCACCGCCTGGCTGGTGTTCCTCTGGCTGGGCGAGATCCACAGCCTGTCGCGCATCGGCTACCTGAGCTTCGCCGCCATCGCCCAGTTTGCCCCGGCCCTGGTGCTGGGGCTGCTGTGGCGCGGCGGCAACCGGCGCGGCGCCTACTGGGGCCTGAGCCTGGGCATGCTGATGTGGCTGCTCAACCTGATGGCGGAAACCGGGCTCTTCGCCGGCGACGCCGACACCAACGTGGTGCTGTGGCTGCTGACGCCGCCGGCCTGGGGCGCGGTGGGCGAGATGAGCCATGCCACCTGGGGCATACTGCTCAGCCTGTTGTGCAACCTGGCCGGCTACCTGCTGGGCTCCTGGCTGTCGGTGCCCACGGTGAGCGAGCGCTTCCAGGCGGCGGCCTTCGTCGGCCGCCAGCACAAGGACGACGGCGACGTTTACCGGGCCAAGGTGACGGTGCGGGATCTGGAGCAACTGGCGTCCCGCTTCGTGGGCGAAGGCCGGGTCAAGCGAGCCTTCGCCCGCTATGCCGGTGAGCAGGGCACCCTGGACGGCAGCATGCAGGCGCCGGCCAGCCTGATCCGCCACACCGAGCGGGTGCTGGCCGGGGTGTTCGGCGCCTCTTCGGCGCGGCTGGTGCTGTCATCGGCGTTGCAGGGGCGCTCCATGGAGCTGGAGGAGCTGGCCGCCATCGTGGACGAGGCCGGCGACGTGTTCCGCTTCAACCGCGGCCTGCTGCAGGGGGCCATCGAGCATATCGGCATGGGCATTTCGGTGGTGGACAAGGAGCTCAAGCTGGTGGCCTGGAACCGGCGCTACCTGGAGTTGTTCCAGTACCCGCCGGGCCTGATCCGGGTGGGGCGGCCCATCGCCGACATCATCCGCTACAACGCCGAAAAGGGCCTGTGCGGTCCCGGCGAGGTGGACGAGCAGGTGGCCCGGCGGGTGGCCCACATGAGCGCCGGCACCGCCCATACCTCTTCCCGCACCCGTCCCGATGGCCGGGTGATCGAGATGCAGGGCAACCCCATGCCCGGCGGCGGTTTCGTGATGACCTTCAACGACATCACCACCTTCCGCCAGGCGGAGCAGGTGCTGAAAGAGGCCAACGTGGTGCTGGAGGCCCGGGTGGCCGAACGGACCCGGGAGCTGTCGGCGGTGAACCAGCAACTGCTGGCGGCCACCCGCCAGGCGGAGCGGGCCAATGCCTCCAAGGGCCGCTTCCTGGCGGCGGTGAGCCACGATCTGATGCAGCCGCTCAACGCCGCCAAGCTGTTCACCTCCTCCTGGCTGGAGACCTCGGGCGACGAGGAAAGCCGGCGTCTGGCGGGCCATATCGACCGCTCCCTCACCGCCGCCGAGGAGCTGATCGGCGATCTGCTCGACATGTCCCGGCTGGAGTCGGGCAAGCTCACCGCGAGACCGAAGGATTTCGCCCTGAACAGCCTGTTCGACACCCTCAAGGCCGAATTCGGGGCCCTGGCGGAGCAGGACGGCGGTCGCTTCGAACTGGTGCCCAGCCGGCTGCGGGTGCACAGCGATCCCCGGCTGTTGCGCCGCATACTGCAGAACTTCCTCACCAACGCCCTGCGCTACAACCCGGGCGGACGCATCCTGCTCGGGCTGCGCCACTGCGGCGAGGGCCTGCGCATCGAGGTGTGGGACAACGGTCCCGGCATTCCCGCCGACAAGCTGGGGGTGATCTTCGACGAGTTCCTGCGCCTGGAGCACGGCCAGCGTCACCACCAGCAGGGGCTGGGGCTGGGCCTGGCCATTGCCCAGGGGCTGGCGACCATACTGGGGCACCGGCTGATGGTGCGCTCCTGGGAGGGCAAGGGCTCGGTGTTCAGCGTGACGGTGCCGCGGGCCGAGTCCGGCGCCGAGCCCTTGCCCTCCCAGGAG
>NZ_NMUO01000135.1 GCF_002237365.1 Zobellella denitrificans | reverse complement strand
GGGTGATACTGCAGCGGCTGATCCGCAATCCCCTGGCCAGCCCGGACATCATGGGCATCTCCGCCGGCGCCACCCTGGCGCTGGTGCTGGGCGTGCTGCTCGGCGGCAGCTCCATTCACGACGGCGGCCCGCTGCTGGCCTTCGGCGGCAGCATGGCGGTGCTGGCCATCCTGCTGCTGCTCGGCCGCCGCCACGGCTACGCCCCGGCGATGATGGCGCTGGTGGGCATCGCCCTCGCCGCCTTCCTCGACGCCCTGCTGCAGTTCACCCTGGCCAAGGGCAACGATCAGGTGTTCGCCATCCTCGGCTGGCTGTCGGGCTCCACCTACCGGGTGAGCGAGGCCCAGGCCGGCTGGCTCACCGCCGGCATCCTGCTCACCTGGTTGCTGGCCCTGGCCTCGGGCCGCGGCCTGACCCTGGTGTCCATCGGCGACGGCATCGCCCTCGGCCGCGGCCTGGCCCTGGATCGCACCCGGGTGCTGCTGCTGGTGCTGGTCTCGGTGATCTGCGCCCTGGTCACGGCGGTGATGGGGCCGGTGGCCTTCGTCGGCCTTCTGGCGCCGCACATGGCGAGCCTGCTGGGCGCGCGCAAGGCAGGCCCCCAGCTGCTGCTGGCCTCCCTGCTCGGCATGGCGCTGATGCTGCTGTCGGACTGGCTGGGCCGGGTGCTGCTCTACCCCATGCAGCTGCCCGCCGGCACCCTCGCCTCCATCATGGGCGGGACCTACTTTATTTACCTGCTGGCCCGGAAACGGGCCCTGTAACCACGGGATAGAAGGCGCCGCCCGCGCGGACTCCCGCGCAGGCCGGTCAAGGCGTCAATAATTAAATAAAAATCATTTGTTTTTACAATTTTACTATCAAGGAGATTTAAAGGAATGCCGTTTCAGAAGAAACACCTGTCCCGTGTGATTGCCGCCCTGCTGGCCGGCGCTGTGCTGGCCCCCGCCCTGGCCCAGCAGCAGGACCCCCTGGTGCTGAGCACCGTCACCGTCAACGCCGAGCGCGAGAACGACGTTACCGAGGGCAGCGACAGCTATACCACCAAGAGCAGCCGTACCGCCACCAAGTTGAGCCTGTCGCCGCGGGAAACCCCGCAGACGGTATCGGTCACCACCCGTACCAAGATGGACGACTTCGCCCTCAACGACGTCAATGCCGTGCTGGCGAACACCAACGGCGTCAATGTGGAGAAGGTGGAAACCGACCGCACCTACTTCACCGCCCGCGGCTTCGATATCACCAACTTCCAGGTGGACGGTATCGGCGTGCCCCTGACCTACGGCAACCTGATGGGGGATCTGGATACCGCCCTGTTCGACAAGGTGGAGGTGCTCAAGGGCGCCAACGGCCTGATGAGCGGCGCCGGCAGCCCCGCCGCCACCGTCAACTTCGTGCGCAAGCGCCCCACCGAGGAATTCCAGGCTTCGGCCAAGGCCGGCGTCGGCTCCTGGGATTATCGCCGGCTGGAGGGCGACATCTCCGGCGCCCTCAGCGAGCGGGTACGCGCCCGCCTGGTGGTGGCCGGCCAGGACAAGCATTCCTACCTGGATCGCTACGAGCAGCAACGGGGCCTGGCCTACGGCGTGCTGGAGGCGGATCTGACCGACAGTACCCTGCTCACCCTGGGCCACAGCTACCAGCAAAACGACGCCGACAGCCCGCTGTGGGGCTCGCTGCCGCTGTTCTATACCGACGGCAGCCGCACCGACTACAGCCGCTCCGACAGCAGCGCCGCCGACTGGGCCTACTGGAATAACGAGGACAACCGCAGCTTCGTCGAGCTGGCCCAGGAGCTGGGCAACGGCTGGACCGCCAAGGCGGCCTACTCCCATCTGGAAATCGAGTCCGACGGACAGATGTTTTATATTAGGGCTAACCCCATTCCCGATGGCAGCATCCCTCAGGGTAATCACGCCAGTCATTACACTTTCAGTTCCCGCCAGGATCTGGTCGATCTCTACGCCAGCGGTCCCTTCCGGCTGGCCGGCCGGGAGCACGAGCTGGTGGCCGGCACCAGTTGGTCCTTCACAAGCACGACAGACAAATCGATGAGTGGAGCCAACAATAAACTAGAAACATTACCAAGCCTCAATGGCTGGAATGGTCACATAGCCAAGCCCCAGTTCACAGTCGACGGCGGCGGCAGCGACTGGACCGATAAGCAGCAAAGCCTTTACGCCGCCACCCGCTTCAGCCTGACCGAGGATCTGAGCCTGCTGGCGGGCGCCCGCCTCTCCAACTGGGACAGCCACGGCACCAGCTATGGTAAAGACAAGGCCACCCGTCACGACAATGTGCTGGTGCCCTACGCCGGCCTGGTCTATGACCTGACCCCGAACTACTCGCTTTATGCCAGCTACACCGAAATCTTCACCCCCCAGGTGGCGGCGGATATCGACGGCAACCGCCTGGATCCCGTCGAGGGCAGCAGCATGGAGACCGGCGTCAAGGGCGAATGGCTCGACGGCCGGCTCTACGCCAACCTGGCCCTGTTCCGGATAGAGCAGTCCAACCTGGCCGAGGCGGCCGGCGTTGTCGACGGCAGGACCCACTTCCGCGCCGTGGACGGCGTTACCAGCCAGGGCGTGGAGCTGGAGCTGGCCGGCGAGCTGCTGCCGGGCTGGGAAGCCAGCGCCGGCTACAGCTACGTGGATATCGAAGACAGCGAGGGCAACACCACCAAGACCTATACCCCGCGGCAAAGCGCCAAGCTGGCCACCACCTACCGGTTGCCCATGATGGAGCAGCTGAAGCTGGGCGCCAATATCAAATGGCAGGACGATATTTATGTCGATCTGGGCGCCGGTCGAGAGATCCGCCAGGATGCCTACACCCTGCTCGGGCTGATGGCCAAGTACGACTTTACCCCCCGGCTTGACGCCACCCTCAATGTCGACAATCTGACCGACGAAAAATACCTGAACAGCCTTTACTGGGGCGGCAGCCAAGCATTTTATGGCGAACCCCGTAACGCCAAGCTGACGGTCAACTGGAAGTTCTAAACAGGAATAACGACCGAGCCGGCCCCGGGCCGGCTCTTGCCGGAGGCACACCATGACGGCCCCCACCCCCTTGTCCCCCCAGTCCAGGCTGGACCGCCTGCTCCAGCATATCCACCAGCACCTGGATGCCCCCCTTCAACTGGAACGGCTGGCGCAACTGTCCGCTTGCTCCCGCTGGCAGCTGCAACGGGATTTCCAGGCCGCCACCGGCCTGAGCCTGGCCCGCTATATCCGCCGGCTGCGCCTGAGCCGGGCGGCCGAATGGCTGCTGAGCGGCCGGCTGCGCCAGCTCGACATCGCCCTGGGCTGCGGCTTCGATTCCGAAGTCAGCTTCAGCCGTGCCTTCCGCCAGGAGTTCGGCTGCACCCCCGGCCAGTACCGCCAGGCCGGCATACGCCGGGGCCTGAGCGCTCCCCTGCTGCGCCCCGGCAATCGGCAGTTGCTGCAGCTCCGCATCGACAGCCGTCCCGCCTGCCGGCTGATGGGCCTGAGCGACCATTGCGGCGGCCTGTTCGCCGAGCACCCCGACTTCGCCGAACGCGTTCCCCAGATCTGGCGGCGGCTGCTGCAACGCTGCCCCCATGCCCGGCAGGCGCCCATGGCGGCTATCGAAATCGACGTATGTCAGCCGGGTCGCCTGCGTTACTGGGCCGGCACCCCCTTCGGCGGCACCGCCACCGCGGGTCTCGAGTTGCTGGACGTACCGGCGTCGGAATACCTGGTGGTCCCTCACCGGGGCGAGCCCGGCACCCTGGCCGCCAATCTCGCCTGGATACTGCGCCAATGGCTGCCCGGCTCGGGGTATCGCGCCCTGTCCGCCTGCGATCTGGAAATCTACGCCCCCGCCGACACGCGCGGCGGGATGGAATACTGGATCCCCATCGCCGCTGCACCAAAATGTTAAGTCTGTTCGCCGCCAGAAAAGTAAAATGAGATTCATTGTCATTTAACCATCCCAAAGAGAGGATCTCATGCGGCGGCAACGCGCCTTTACCCCTTCCCTGCTGGCCCTGGCGGTCTCCAGCGCCCTGAGCGGCCAGGCCCTGGCCCAGTCCGGCACTGACGACGCTCCCCTGCTCACCGAAGACACCGTAGTGGTGCAGGGCAAGGCCTATCGCCATACCGCCACCAAGTCGGCCCTGGCGCCGGAGGAAACGCCCCAGGGCATCAGCGTGGTCGACCGGGAAACCCTGGACCAGCGGGGCGTGGACTCGGTGGCCGAGGCGTTGCGCTATGTGCCCGGCGTGCACACCGAGCTGCGCGGCGGCGCCGTCAGCCGGCTCGATCTGTTCAACATCCGCGGCTTTATCAACTACCAGAACTTCTACGACGGCCTGCCGCTCACCTACAATGACTGGAACCTGCAGCCCCAGATCGACGCCTTCGCCATCGAACAGGTCGAAGTGTTCAAGGGCCCCACCTCGGTGCTGTACGGCGCCATGCCGCCCGGCGGCATGGTCAACCTGATCGCCAGGCAACCGAGCAGCCAGCCCTTCAACGAGCTGACCCTGGCCGGCGGCAGCCATGATCTGCGCGAGGGAACCTTCGAGTCCCGCGGTGCGCTCAAGGACGACGGCAGCCTCAACTACAGCCTGGTGGCCCTGGGCCGCAAGAAGGACGGCCAGGCCGAAACCTCGGAGGAGGAGCGCTACCTGATCGCCCCCTCGGTGGACTGGCATATCTCGGATCGCACCCTGCTCAACCTCAACCTCTATTACCAGCACGACCCCTCCGCCGGCATTTTCAATACCCTGCCGGCCGCTGGCCTGTTCAAGGACAACGTCAACGGCCGGCTGCCCGCCGATGCCTATTCCGGCGACGCCAACTGGAACACCTATGATCGGGAAGTGCTGCTGGTGGGCTACAAGCTGAACCACGAACTCAACGACGACTGGACCTTGCTGCAGAACCTGCGCTTCATGGACGCCACCGCCTATCAGGAAAACAGCTACGGCGCGGGCCTGGATGCCGACCAGCGCACCCTGGCCCGGCGCGCCTACCTGACCGACGAGGCCTCCCGCAGCTGGGCCATCGACAACCAGCTGTCCGGCCGGATCCAGACCGGTAGCCTGGAGCACAACCTGCTGCTGGGGGTGGACTATACCTGGCTGAACTCGGATATCCGCTACGAAGACGGTGCCATGCCCGCCATCGATCTGTTCGCGCGCAACCACCGCCTCTTCCGGCCCGCTGATTTTTCCGCCGACTTTTCGGCAGACTTCCGCCGCAGCACCCGCCAGACCGGCTTCTACCTGCAGGACCAGATCCGCCTAGACCGGCTGGTGCTGATCGCCGGCGGCCGCTACGACCGTTACGTGGGCAATGAAAAGGGCATGCAGTACGGCGCCCAGGTCGACAGCACGGTGGAGCAGAACAAGTTCAGCTTCCGCGCCGGCGCCCTCTACGAACTGCCGGGCGGTTTCTCTCCCTTCGTCAGCTATGCCGAAGGCTTCGAGCCCATCACCGGTCACGACCGGCACGGCAACACCTTCAAGCCCACCACCAGCCAGCAGTGGGAAACCGGGGTCAAGTACCAGTCCGCCGACCGGCGCCACCAGGGCACCCTGTCCGCCTTCCACATCACCAAGGAAAATGACCCGACCCGGGATCCCAACGGCAGCGCCTACGACAAGATCCAGACCGGCGAGGTGGTGGCCAAGGGCCTGGAGCTGGAAGCCGGCAGCTACCTGACCGACAACCTGAGCCTGGCCGCCAGCCTGACCCTGATGGACATGGAGGTGACCAGGGACAATAGCGGACTCGCCGGCAAGACGCCGATCTGGGTGCCGGAACGCCAGGCCAGCCTGTGGGCCAACTACGAGGTCTTCGACGGCGCCCTGGCCGGCACCACCCTGGGCGCCGGGGTGCGCTATGTGGGCAAGACCCAGATGGACGCATTCAATACCGATCAGGTGCCCGCCTACACCCTGGTGGACCTGGCGCTGGGCTACGATCTGGGCCGGCTCAATGGCGACTGGGACGGTGCCCGGGTGCAGCTGTCCGCCAACAACCTGTTCGACAAGCGCTACTACAGCTGCTTCGACGACAGCAACTGCTGGTTCGGCGCCGAACGCGAGCTCAAGGCCAGCCTGAGCTACCGGTTCTGACCTTCATCTCCCCCTGAAAACGCAAAGGGAGGCAATGCCCATTGCCTCCCCTGGAGCGCAGGCGGCCCGCGCTCCACAACACCCATTCCCACGCAGAGGCCGGGAACGAGCACACGGCAAGAGACCTCGCTCCAACCCGCCTCGATCTCTTAACTCCTGGCCGCCTGCTCCAGGCTGCGCCAGTCGCTGAACAGGTGCACGGGATCGCACAGCTGGCGCATGGCGTGCAGGGCGGTGGCGTAGCCGAGCTGCAGGCCGACCAGGCGCACGCCCAGGCTGTCCTTGGTCTGCGCCACCTGCTCCCGCAGGGCGGCGGGCACCTGGAACTCGCCGTCGCTCACCAGCAGGATGTCGGCCTGCCGCCACTCCTGCTCCCTGAGGCGCGAAAGCGCCGCCGTCAGCGGGGTGACCACCTCGGTGCCGCCGCTGAAGGAGGCCCGCAGCAACGCCATCAGCTCCGCCAGGGTCAGGTGGCCGTTGTCCAGCACCTGCAGCTCGCCCTCGCCGCCGAACAGGTACACCAGGCAGCCCCGCCGCTGGCGCTTGGCCAGACGCAGGGCCTCCAGCACCATGGCCTTGGACACCTGCTCCGCCAGGCCGTGCATGGAGGCGGAGGTGTCCAGGCAGAGGATGATGGGTCCCATCTGGCTGCCCTTGCCCTGCCCCTGGCCCTGGCCGGCCCGGGGCAGGGGCCAGTCGTTGCCGGCGTCGATGGGCATGACCCCGGCCACCGCGTAGCTGAGCAGCCCCTGCTCGGCACGGCGGGCATGCCACAACAGGTGCAGCAGCGGATGGCCGAGAAAGGCCGCCTCCTGGGGCAGCATGCGGTTGATCCGGTCGGAGCGGGTGAGGCCCTGGGTTTCCATCGGCATGCCGGGCAACAGGCGTTCCTGGGGACCCGCGTCCCGGGGGCTCATCTGCTGGCGAATTTGGCTCAGGGTGGCGCTTTGCGCCGGATCCGGGCGCTGCTGGCCCATCTGGTTCAGCAGGCGTTGCAGCTCACGAATTTGAGCCACCCACTGGGACAACCGCTGTATGTCGAACCAGGCCCGATCCCGCAGCTGGCCGCCGTTGACGTCGGTGCCGATGGCCGGCGCTATGCCGAATTCCTCGGTCACCTCGTCCAGGGCCTGCCACAGGCTGACCCGCTGGCGCCACTGCTCGGCAAGGCGGGCGATGGCCCGGCGAGCGTGGCGGGCCCGGGCGCGGCCTTCGGCCTGCCGCCTGTCCATGCCGGCCCGCGCCAGCAGGGCGGCGGTGGCCGGCCAGAGCAGTTCCACCTGCTCCAGCGCCAGCAGTATGTCCTGCACCACCACCCGCGCCACTTCCGGGGTGTCCCGGCAGTAACCGAGCGCGCCCGAGCGCACCAGCAGGTGGCGCAGGCGCCGTTCGGTGCTGCCGTTCAGCCAGTCGCCCGGGGCCGGCAGGCGCCCCTTGTCCAGCCGGTACAGCCAGGCCAGCAC
>NZ_NMUO01000134.1 GCF_002237365.1 Zobellella denitrificans | reverse complement strand
TCTTTTTTTTTGTACAAACAAGAAGCGGGAATAGGTGATAGGCGGGGTCCTCGGGGCCGCGGAGATTTGTAAAAGAGACGGCTGCTGCAGGGGCAGCCGCACCGACAGCATCAGCTCGACGTTGTCGAGCTCGTTGCCCATCTGCACCGCCGACAGCCCCACCCCCACCTCGGGCCTGTTGTTCAGCTGGCTCTGCCGGTAGCGACTGTCGGCGGCCTGCCGCTGCTGCTCCAGCGCCTTCAGGCCCGGGTTGCGGGCCAGGGCCCGCTCCCCCCAGTCGGCCTCATGGCCGAGCAATTCGGGCAGGCTGTCGGGCTGGCCACCCAGGGCGGCCGGTGCCAGGTTGAGCAGGCCGGCCAGCTCGGCCCGGGCGGCTTCCGCCTCGGCCAGCAACGCCAGTTGCTCGTTACCGAGCATGGTGCGCTCGGCCTGGGCCCGCAGCACCTCGGCCTGGGCGCCGAGACCGACGGCATAACGCTGCTGGGCGGTCTGCTCGACCTGCTCGATCAGCAATTCCAGGTGCCGGTTGATGCGCTGGCTTTCCCGCGCCTGGTACCAGTCGGCGTAGGCCGTGCGCACCTGGCCACGCAGCCGGAGCCGTCGCTGCTCGCGCTCGAATCCGGCCTGGCGGCTGCCCGCCTCGGCCCGCTCCACCTCGAGCCCGCGCGTGCCCCAGCGGGGCAGCATCTGCTCGATGCCGTACTTCATTTCCCCCACCCGGCGCGGCGCCAGGGTGGGGTTGTCGGGATCGATGCCCATCCATTCGATGCGCAACACAGGGTCGTCCCAGGCGCTGGCCATGACGATGGCCTGCCGGCTGGCCTCGACCTCGGCGGACATGGCGGCAAGCTCGGGATTGTGCCGTTCGGCCAGCTCCAGCAAGGCCGGCAGGCTAAGGGAGGCGGGGGTTTCCGCCAGGGCGGGATTCATCAGGGCAAGGCCGATCAGCACGGCGGCCAGCCGGCCACCAACGGCGCGGCGCGGGGGTTCTTTCATGGGGGCATCCACTGTTCTATAACCATGGGTACAGCATGGATGTTCAACCTGATGCCAAGCTGACGGCAGCATTACATTTCTGTCATCCGGGCGGATGGGGGGAACAAAATGGTAAAGTGGCCGCCATTGCATAGCGTTACCTCACCGACCCGGCAAGGAGTCCGACCGCCAAGATGGGCAGCTTTCTTTCCCTGACCACCCGCCTGAGCCTGCTGTTCGGCGTGACCATGATCGGCATCTGGAGCCTGGTCAGCCTGGTGCTGATCCAGTCCCTGGACCACCATTTCGACCAGCAGGACCAGGCCGATATCCAGGGCAAGCTGCAGCTGGCCCGCAACTTCCTCGCCACCCACCTGCAGGGTGACGGCCAGCGCTGGCCCCTGCTGGAAGAACACCTCAACGACGCCCTCTCCGGCCACGGCAGCCACTATATCCTGATGCTGGATCCGGACGGCCGGATGCTGGTCGATGCCCGGCCGCCCGGCGCCCGCCAGCCGGGGCTGGATCACCTCCCCCTGGCGATGCCGCCGTCGGACAGCTGGCAGCAAAGCTGGGAGGAGCAGGGCATCGTTTATCGCGGCCTGGCCGAATGGGAAGACTTCGGCCCGTCCCTGCCCTGGCCCGGTGCCCCCGAACGGGTGCTGATCCGGGTGGTGCTGGACACCAGCTATCACCAGCACTTTATCGACGACATCAAGAGGGGGCTGGCCTGGTTTACCGGCGGCATCGCCCTGATCTCGGTGCTGCTGGGCTGGCTGGCCTCCCGCCTGGGGCTCAAGCCGTTGCGGGAGCTGGCCTCGGTGTCCACCCGGGTCAGCGCCGCCAAGCTCGATCACCGGCTGTCGCTGGCGCAGGCGCCGGTGGAGCTGCACGCCCCCATCCAGGCCTTCAACGCCATGCTGGATCGGCTGGAGGACTCCTTCCGGCGGCTGTCCGAGTTTTCCTCGGATATCGCCCACGAGCTGCGCACCCCGGTCAACAGCCTGATGATGCAGACCCAGGTGGCGCTATCTCGGGAGCGCGACGCCGACGACTACCGGGAAGCGCTGTACAACAACCTGGAGGCGGCCGAGCGGCTGGCGCGGATGATCGGCGAGATGCTGTTTTTGGCCAAGTCGGAGCAGGGGCTGCTGACCGTGCAGGCCGAAGAGGTCGACCTGGCCGAGGAAGTGGACGAACTGCTGGAGTTCTTCGAGCCCCTGGCCAGCGAGCAGCAGCTGCGGCTGCGGCGCCGGGGCGAGGCCCGGCTGCACGGCGATCGCGCCATGCTGCAGCGGGCCTTCAGCAACCTGCTGTCCAATGCCATCCGCTATACCCCGGCCGGGGCCGAGATCCGGGTGGAGATAGGGCGGGACGACGACGCCGTGATCGTGGCCGTCGCCAACCCGGGCCCCCCCATCCCCGCCGAGCAGTGGCCGCGCCTGTTCGATCGCTTCTACCGCGCCGACAGCGCCCGCCAGTCGGCGACCGACGGCACCGGCCTGGGACTGTCCATCGCCAAGGCCATCGTCCAGGCCCACGGCGGTACCCTGTCGGTGCACTCCGACGAGCACGAAACCCGCTTCAGCGCCCGCTTTCCCCGGACGCGCCCGCCAGGGGCGTCCGCTTGAGCCGGAGCGAGTTGCCGACAACCGACAGCGAGCTGGCGGTCATGGCGACCACCCCTATCATGGGGTGCAGCAGCCCCAGGGCGGCGATGGGAATGGCGGCCACATTGTAGCCGGAGGCCCACAGCAGGTTTTCGACTATCTTGCGGAAGGTCAGCCGCGAGAGGTGCGCGGCCTGCACCACGCCGCCGAGGCGGTCGCCGATCAGGATGACGTCGGCGGCCTCCACCGCCACGTCGGCGCCGGCGCCGATGGCGATGCCCACGTTGGCCTGCTTCAGGGCCGGAGCGTCGTTGATGCCGTCCCCCACCATGGCCACCCAGGGCCCCACCTCGTCCTGCAGCTCCCGCACCTTGTCTATTTTGCCTTCCGGCAGCACCTGGGCGTAGACGCTGTCGATGCCTACCTGGGCCGCCACATGCCGGGCGGCCCGCTCGTTGTCGCCGGTGAGCATCACGGTGCGGATGCCCATGGCCTTGAGCGCGGCCACCGCCTCCCGGGCATCGGTCTTGAGGGTGTCGGCGATGGCCACCACCCCGACCAGCCGGTGCTCCCGGGCCACATAGAGGGCGGTCTTGCCCTGCTCCTCCAGCCCGGCCAGCGCCCCCGCCAGCTCGTTCGTGTCCAGCCCGCATTCGGCCATCCAGCGGCCGTTGCCCACCCGCACCAGGGCGCCCTCGATACGGGCCTGCACCCCCCGGCCGTTGAGGGCCTCGAAGGCCTCGAGCGGTGGCAGCGCAAGATGCGCTTCCCCGGCCCTGTCCCGCAGCGCCTGGGCGATGGGATGCTCGGAGCCAACCTCGACCGCCGTGGCCAGCACCAGCAGCTCGTCCGCCGACACCCCCCCGGCCGGCACCAGATCGGTCACCACCGGCTGTCCCCGGGTCAGGGTGCCGGTCTTGTCGAACACCACCACCCGGATGTCCTTGAAGGTCTGGATGGCCTCGCCGGAGCGGTACAGTATGCCCAGCTCGGCGCCCCGTCCGGCCCCCACCATCAGGGCGGTGGGCGTGGCCAGGCCCAGGGCACAGGGACAGGCGATCACCAGCACCGCCACGCTGGACAACAGGGCCACCAGGGGCGCCGACAGTTCCGGATTGACCCAGGGCAGGAAGCCCGCCCCCCAGTACAGGATGCCCCGCAACGCCTCCCCGAACCCCAGCCAAATCACCAGGCTGAGCAGGCTGACCAGCAGCACCAGGGGCACGAAGCGGCCGGTCACCCGATCCGCAAACTCCTGGATCGGCACCTTAGAGCCCTGGGCCCGCTCCACCAGGCTGATCACCTGGGCCAGGAAGGTATCTTCCCCGACCCGGGTGGCGCGCACCCGCAGCAGGCCCTCCTTGTTGATGGTGGCCCCGATCACCCCGTCGCCGGGAACCTTCTCGACCGGCAGCGGCTCGCCGGTGGCCAGGGACTCGTCCACATGGCTGGCCCCCTCGATCACCTCGCCGTCGGAGGGGATCTTCTCGCCGGGGCGCACCACCATCAGGTCGCCCACCTGTACCTCGCCGATGGGCAGCTCCACCTCTTCGCCGTCGCGCAGCACCCGGGCACTCTTGGCGCCCAGCGCCAGCAACTGGCGGATGGCCTGGGACGCCCGGCCCTTGGCCCGGCTTTCCAGGTAGCGGCCGAGCAGGTGAAAGGTCATGATGGTGGCGGCCATTTCCATAAAGGAGGTCATGGGGAACAGGAAGCCGACCAGGCCGATCAGGTAGGGCGGCAGGCTGCCCAGGCTGATGAGCACGTCCATGTTGGCGGTTCTGTTGGTGAGCGCCTTCCAGGCGGACACATGGGTGGCGGCACCGGCGACGAAGACCGGCGCCACCGCCAGCAGGGCGACCAGCAGCAGGTAGCCCGGCACCGGCAACCAGAACATCTCCACCATCATCAGCAGCATGATCAGGGTGGTGGGCACCCCGGCCAGCCACAGCCGCCGGCGGGCATCGCGCAGATAGGCTTCCTCGGCCTCGGCGCCGGCCTCGGCCTCCCCCTTCAGCCCCGCACTGGCCACCTCGTAGCCGGCCCGCTCGACCGCCGCCCTGAGCGCGGCCACATCGGTCCGGCCGGCGTCGAACGTCACCGTCACCTTGTGGGTGGCTATCTGGGTGCTGACCGCCGTGACCCCGGGCAGGCGCCGCAGCGAGGTGCCGACCAGGCCGGCGCAGTGGTCGCTGCCCATGCCGGGGACGATCAGGGTCGCTTCGGCGGACCCGCCGCCCGGCGCCCTGGTGGAGGCCTTCGCCTCCCTTGCTATGCTGTCCATCATCTCTTCTCCTTATCTGGCCACAGGGCCGCCCGCTCCCGGCAGGCGGGGGAAGAAGGCCGGCACCCGTTGCCGGTAGGCCTCCCATTCAGCCCCGAAGGCGTCCCGGGTGCTTTGCTCCTCCTGCCGGGCCAGGCGCACGTACATCACCACCAGCACCGGGAACATCAGCAGGGTCAGCAGGGTCGGCCACTGCAGCAAAAAGCCGGCCATGATCAGCACGAAGGCCGCATACTGGGGATGGCGGAGCCGGGCATAGGGCCCGCTCTGGGCCAGTTGCCCCTGGCGCTGGGCCCGGTAGAGCACCCGCCAGGCGCTGGCCAGCAGCAGGAAACCGCCGAACACCAGGATATTGCTGAGAATATGCAGCAGGCTGAAATGGGGGTTGCCGCTCAGCCCGAACAGGGTGCTCCACAGGTGGCCGGCATCGTGGCTCAGGGGATCCAGTTGCGGGTAGCGCCCCTGCAGCCAGCCGGCCAGCAGGAACAGGGTCAGCGGCACGCCGTACATCTCGACGAACAGCGCCACGATAAAGGCGGCGAAGGTGCCGAAGGTGCGCCAGTCCCGCCCACTCCGGGGCTTGAAGAAGCTGAACGCGAACAGGATGAACACCAGGGAGTTGAGCACCACCAGTCCCCAGAGGCCATAGGCCGGAATACTATGATCCATAAGTTCAGTCTCCCTTGTGGTGGTGATCGTCACCGCCACCCCCGCCATGGCCCCGGTGCATAAAAAGGTGCATCAGGGGGCAGAGCAGGATGATGAGATAGGGCAAGGCGCCCAGCAGGTGGGCGCGGTGCTCCTGCCACAGAAAGAACAGCGCCACGGCCGCGAACACCAGCAGAATGGGCCAGAAGCCGCGGGGCCCGGAGGCCGGGCCAGGGTTGGAATCCTTGTTCATGGGGATCTCCCGAGGGGGCCGGCCCGACAAGGCGCCGGCCGCCGGTGGTTAGTTCTGCATCTGGCCCATCTGGCCCATGCCCATCTGCCCCATGTGCTCCATCATCTGCCGGCACATGGCCATGTGCTCTTCCATCTGCGCCATGGACTGGGTCATGAACTCCAGGTGCTCCGCCAGCAACCGCTCGCGTTCGGCGGGATCCTGCGTCTGTTGCAGCGCCGCCATCTGGTCGCGCATGGTCTGCATTCGCTCCTGCATCATGCCCATCTGCTGCTGCCGTTCCATCATGGCGGCGGCATCGACCGGCTTGGCCGGTTCGGCGGGGGCGTGGTGGGCTTCTTCGGCCAGCACCGGCGACAGGTTCAGCACCAGGCCCAGGCCGGCGGCGATAAGAATATGTTTGCTCATGGTGATATTCCTCATTGGTCTGTAAAGGGGAAGGCACGGCCACCGACGGTGGGGGGGCGCTCCCTCTGGATAACGGGGTGAAGCGAGAATGAGCGCCGGGCACGAAGGCTCCGGCTGCCGAGGGGAATATCAGATACGCAGGCGAACGGTGGCGAGATAGCGCGGCAGCCTGCCCAGGGGCGGCGCCCCGGGCTCGGCCAGTACCGCCAGAAGCTGAAGGTAAGGCGCCGCCGGCTGCGGCGGCGGGAAAGGAGGAGCCAGGAACAGCGTGAGCAGCCGCCCCTGGTCGCCCGGCTTGATAAAGGGCTCGGATTCATCCAGCCCCTGCTGATGGCAGATCACCTCTTCGGCCTCGGCCTGGTGCGCCAGGCTGTCGAACACCGGCTCGGCCAGGCAATGAAGGGGCAGCAACAGCACCCACAGGCTCAGCAGGCACAGCAACAGGCTTGCCACCGGCCGTGATCTTTCATTGCTGAACGGGTGCCTCATGCTCCCTCCCGGATAACCGATCTGAAAAATCAGTCTAAACAATATCAGTCTAGATGAGTTGATATGCCCTGGAGTTGATTTTGATCAACAATGACTCTTTAGCAGAGCATGTCTGACCTGTCCTGGTTTTTGGACGCGATTAAAGTTTATCAAAAAGTCATCAAGAACAACTCAAGAAAAAGCCGGCCATAAGGCCGGCAAAGAAACATCCATCAGAGTCAAAACAAACAACTTAGACCAAGACCTTTAGATAAAGATAAAACCTGGACTTCAACATCAAAAAATCAACAACTACGATTGCCAGCAGCCTGTTTACATTCAAAATAAAACAATATAAATCACTAATGCCTGTTCATACGCTCCTGAAACCGGTCGACACCGTCGGTTCCGTTAGGACCAACGTTTAAATATACCTTTGCCGGAGCAGGTTTCGCTTGGCTTTGATCATTTCGTAGTTTTGCCATTTTTTCCTGATGGCGATCCACACCATCGGAGCCATTGCTGCCAGTATTAAGATAAACCTTTGCAGGCACACACTGTGCAGCTTCTTTACCTGTTTTTGAGGCGCGTAGTGCAGACATCTTTGCCTGGAAGCGGTCTACGCCATCACTTCCAAAGTTTTCGGTGCTTAAGCAGACCCGAGCCGCTTCTTTATCGGCGAAAGTATCGGCTGCCTGGAGCCAGGGCACCATCATCATGGATGCGGCGAAAAAAATAGAGCAAGTGGTTTTTTTCATGATGCTTTCCTTCTTAACTTCCGGTGAGCAATTTCATTCTTGAAGTTAAGGATAGCAATACCAACTGACCCCACCCTGACAAAAGCATTACATTAAAGTCATCTGAAAGCAGTAACACCAATCGGATTAAACATTAGGTCAGTTTTATCCAATCTCGGCTCATAGCCAGGTACTTAAGCATTAAAATGTTCATAAATGTCACGTAACCCATTGCCCTGCCTGGATTTACTCTGCTGCGATGGCTGGGCGTTTCGTCGTAAATACTGACAGGCCCAGTCAAGGTGAT
>NZ_NMUO01000133.1 GCF_002237365.1 Zobellella denitrificans | reverse complement strand
CGGCAGCCCGCCCCGAGCTGGCGGCGACGTCCAGCCTGGAAGCCACCGCCCTCAAGCTGATGGCCCGTTGCATTCCGCTGCTGATCCAGGGCGAAACCGGCACCGGCAAGGATCACCTGGTGCGCCGCCTGCACCGCCAGAGCGGCCGGGCCCAGGGGCCTTTGGTGGCGGTGAACTGCGGTGCCCTGCCCGCCGAGCTGCTCGAAGCCGAGCTGTTCGGCTACCTGCCCGGCGCCTTCACCGGCGGCAGCCGTCAGGGCCGCCCCGGCTATATCCGCGCCGCCCAGGGCGGCATCCTGTTCCTGGACGAAATCGGCGAGCTGCCGCTGGCGGCCCAGACCCGGCTGCTGCGGGTATTGCAGGAAAAGGCGGTGACCCCGCTCGGCAGCCACAGCCCCGAGCCGGTGGACTTTCAACTGGTGGCGGCCAGCCACCGGGACCTGGCCACCATGGTGGCGGAGGGCGGTTTTCGCCAGGATCTGTACTTTCGGATGAACGGTTTTTCGCTGCGCCTGCCGCCGCTGCGGGACTATGAACACGACGACTTCGTGCGGCTGGTGCAGGAGCTGCTGGCGGAGCTGGAGGAAGAGGTCACGCTGGACGAGGCCGCCCTGGCCCGGCTCGGCGACTACAGCTGGCCGGGCAATGTCCGCCAGCTGAAACAGGTGCTGGAAGTGGCGGCGGTGCTGGCCGACGGCGGCCGCATCACCCCGGCCCAGTTGCCCGAGTTGCCGAATTTCGAGGGGAATGCCAAGGCCGCCCCGGCCACGGGGGATTTAAAATCCCATGCCGACAGATTGATAACGCAGACCCTGGACGAGTGCGGCGGCAACGTCAGCGCCGCCGCCCGCCGCCTGGGGCTGAGCCGCACCACCCTCTACGCCCGGCTCAAGGCGCTGAAAAACAACTAGCTCAGCACTTCCCGCTCCAGGGAAGCCAGGGCCCGCGTCACCTCCATGCTGGCGCTTTCCATCGCCTGCAGGCAGTCCAGCCCCTGTTGCTGATTGCCGGCGGCAAAGGCCTGCAGCGCCCTGACCCCCTCGCCGTGCACCCGCTTGTGGCAGGCTTCCAGGCTCTTGAATGCCGGCAGGTGGCTGTACAGACGGGCGCCGCGCCCCTCGTAGTACCACTTGCCCAGCCGGCACTCGGTATGGCTGCTCACGCCCTGGCCGAACTGGCGTTGCTCGATGCGCTGGTAGATATCGGTCTTCCATACCGCATGGTCCAGCTTTACCGCCTCCAGAAAGGCGGTGGCGGCGTTGCGCTGGATCACCAGCCGCATGCCCTCGGCATGGGTCAGCACCTCGCGGGTGACCTCGTCGATCTGCTGGGCGGAGGCGGAGATCTCGTCGGTGCTCTCCAGCGACTGGCTGACCATGCTGTTGATGGCCTTGCTCTGCTCCAGCACCTGCTGCACCAGCTTGTTGATATTGCCGCTGGCCTCGTGGGCCTTGCCCGCCAGGGTGCGTACCTCGTCGGCCACCACCGCGAAGCCCCGCCCCTGCTCGCCGGCCCGGGCCGCCTCAATGGCGGCGTTGAGCGCCAGCAGGTTGGTCTGCTCCGAAATTTCCTGGATCACCGACACGAAGTTGCTGATCCTGCCGGCGGTGTCGGTCAGTACCGCCGCGCTCTCGGCGCTGTGCCCCACCTCGGTGTTGATCGCCACGGCGCGCTGCTTGAGTACATCGGTCGCCTGGTAGGTGTGGGCAAAGACGCCTTCCATCTCGGTCAGCTTTTCCCGCTCGCCCAGCAGGGCCTCGGCGTTGGACACCATGCCCTCGCGGATGGCGGACAGCATCTCGGCGCCCTGCAGCACCACCTGCACCAGTTGATGGGCCAGCCGGTTTTCGGCCTTGAGCCCCGCCAGCTCGGTTTTCAGG
This sequence comes from Zobellella denitrificans, assembly GCF_002237365.1. Lineage (GTDB taxonomy): Bacteria > Pseudomonadota > Gammaproteobacteria > Enterobacterales > Aeromonadaceae > Oceanimonas > Oceanimonas denitrificans. Next base: position 5,866 of record NZ_NMUO01000133.1, on the reverse strand, counting down.
GCCGAAAGCTGGCTCTCCTTGGCCGACAGCCGCGTTTCATAGTCGGCGACCTGGGCCGCCAACTGCTGCTCCAGTTGCAGCACCCGCTTCTTTACTTTGGTGGAAAACATGCTTGGCCTCTGAAAACCGCCGGAAAGGGCACCATTAGGCACCACTTAAGTAGTAACCACAAGATGACCGGAGAGAAAATCGGGACTTTTTGGCGCTTATGTGAGCCCGAGTGCAAAAGGTGGGCAAAAAGGGATAACAAGGCTGCCGGAAGAGGGCCGGGGCCGGCGATTGCCGGCCCCGGAATTCAGATGTCGCTCCTGGGAAAACGGGCGAACTCGCGGGAGATGTCCGCGTACAACTCCACCGCCCACAGCGGCAGGTGGGAGGCGAAGCCGTCCAGGGGCCGGCGGCGCGGATCATGGGGAGCGATGATCACCGACGCCTGCTCGGTGCCGATGGTGTTCACCAGCACGAACAGCTCCTCGATGGCGATGTCGCCGATGGCCAGGCAACCGGTGGACTCGGCCTTGCCGTGGATAAAGATGCTGCCCCCCAGGTTGGTGCGGCCCTCTTTGCGGGCACGGACCAGGTCGAAGGAGTTGGGGTAGTTCAGCCCCATGGACAGATGGAACTGGCTGTTGGGGTTGAGGTGGGTGATGCGGTAGATGCCCTCGGGCACCTGTTTGTCCCCTTCCCTGAGCTTGGGGCCGGGGCCGCCGCTCGCCTTGCGGATGGGATAGCTGCGGATGAACCTGAAGTCACCCTCGTTGCGGGCCCACAGCTCGAGTTCCTTTTCTTCCTTGGTGGCCAGCAGCACGATTTCTTTGGGCGGGTAGCTCACCTCGGCCCGCATGAAATGCGGCCGCATACGGATTTCGGCCAGGGGGCCGTAGGCGGCCAGCACGTTGTCGATGCTGCCGTGATAGAGGTCGGCGGCAGCCGGGGCGGGATTCACTAAAGCGGCCAAAAGCAGGGCTGAAGCAGAAAATCCGTTTAAAAGTCGCATAAGTGATGGATTGATCCGGTGTTGAAACTATATCTCAATGATAGCCCGAGCCGTGGCCGGTTGGAATCTGGCGCCGCCAAAATAATCACTTTTCCCGCCCGGTCAGCCTTTGGCGCAGCGCCGCCGCCGGAGTGCGACAGGCCGTTGTGCCCGGCCGGGGCGGGTACCACAATAAGGCTTTGTAGCCACCACCGAGAACACCATGACCAAGGCCAGCCTCTTGTTGCCGATACTGCTGCTCACCGGCTGCGCCGCCCTGGAGCTGCCTTTCTCCCCGGGCGGTCAGCAGGGGCGCGTTTCGTCCACCACGCCGGGCATCGCCGTCAGCCGGACCCAACCGCCCCGGCTCGAGAGCATCTCCTTCCTGTCGGAGCGCGCCTTTGCCCCCGCCCGGGCCCGGCACTGCCTCACCGAACTGATCCCGCCGGCCGGGGAAGACACCGAGGTGATCCAGTTCCTGGGGCAAGACGTGCTCAATGCCGCCGGCGAGATCACCGCCGCCGGCAGCCAATGGGGCATTATCCCGAGCCAGTACCGCATTCGCTTTCAGCTCAGCGCCCTGGCCCACCATAACGGCACCACCTACGGCTTCAGCCGGATAAGCCTGGCCCGGGAAGACGCCTGGGGCCTGGGCGACCACGACTTCGCGCCCCTGCCCCCCACCGGCGCTCGCACCCAGAAGGTATATAACGAGCTGCAGGCGCTGTACCGGCGGCTGGATGAGTGCCTGGCGGAGCCTGACTCAGACAGGCAGCGCAAGGGTACATGATCAGATGATTTGGTAACTGCTTGATTTTCAATGGTGCCCGGAGCCGGACTTGAACCGGCACGCTGTTACCAGCGAGGGATTTTAAATCCCTTGTGTCTACCGATTTCACCATCCGGGCAGTAGACGAACTCGAGGAGGAGATGGAGGCGCGTAGCGGAGTCGAACCGCTCTAAACGGATTTGCAATCCGCTGCATAACCGCTTTGCTAACGCGCCGAAAGAGGTTGTTCTGATGCCTGAGCATTCTAATGGCCGGGGCCTGCCAGTCAACTGGTATCTGGTTTTTTGGGTCCGTTCGCACACTTTTTATGCGCAAGGCCCGTTTTTCACGCCTCGGTGCCTGTCCGGCAGGCGGACTGTCGCCGGCAGGCGCTCAGCCTTGCCGGGTGAGATCGGTCCAGGCCGCCCTGAGATAGTCGTAGGCGGAGAACAGGGTCAGGCCGGTGGCCGCGTACAGCAGCACATAGCTGCCCCAAATCATGTAGATGCTCTGCTGCCAGATCAGGCCGATCAGGGCCAGCATCTGGATGGTGGTCTTCCACTTGCCGATCCAGCTCACCGCCACCCGGGAGCGCTGGCCGATTTCCGCCATCCATTCGCGCAGGGCCGAGATGATGATCTCCCGCCCTATCATGATCATGGCGGGAATGGTGACCAGGGGGCTGCTGTAGTCTTCCACGATCAGTACCAGGGCGGCGGCCACCATCACCTTGTCGGCCACCGGATCGAGGAAGGCGCCGAAGGGCGTGCTCTGCTCCAGCTGGCGGGCCAGGAAGCCGTCGAACCAGTCGGTCACCGCCGCCAGGGTGAACACCGCCGCCGCCCAGAAGTAGGCCCAGTGGAACGGCAGGTAGAACAGCACTATGAATACCGGGATCAGCAGGATACGGAAAAATGTCAGGGAATTAGGGACGTTTATCATTGTTATTCAAGCCATGGAGTGATGCCGTTACATGGTGCATGATGCGCCTCAGTGATGCAACGCATCATGTATTTTTTCTGCCAGGGCCAGGCTGATGCCCGGTACCTTGGCCAGCTCGTCCACGCTGGCCCGCTTCACCTCCTGGATGCCGCCCAGGTATTTCAGCAGCGCCTGGCGGCGCTTGGCCCCGATGCCGGGGATGCTCTCCAGGCTGCTGGTGGTGCGCGCCTTGCCGCGCTGGGCGCGGTGGCCGGTAATGGCGAAGCGGTGGGACTCGTCCCGGATGTGCTGGATCAGGTGCAGCGCCGGCAGATCGGCGGGCAGGTGCCGCTCTTCGTGGCTGCCGCCCATGACGAGCGTCTCCAGCCCCGGCTTGCGGGTCACGCCCTTGGCCACGCCCACCAGCAAGGGCTTGCGCGGGCTGGCGGCCAGCTCCCGGGCCACCACTTCCTCGGCCCGGGCCAGTTGTCCCAGGCCGCCGTCGATAAACAGGATATCGGGCAGCTTGTCGGCATCGGCCTGGTGAAAGCGCCGGCTCAGGGCCTGCTCCATGGCGGCGTAATCGTCGCCGGGGGTGATGCCCGCGATGTTGAAGCGGCGGTATTCGCTCTTCTGGGGGCCTTCCCGATCGAACACCACGCAGGAGGCCACCGTCTTCTCACCCATGGTATGGGAGATGTCGAAACACTCCAGGCGGCCGACGGGGCCGCAGGCCAGCACCTCTTCCAGTTGCTCCAGGCGCTGGCGCAGGGTGCTCTTGTGGGCCAGCCGGCTGGCGAGCGCCGTCTGGGCGTTGGTCCGGGCCAGCCTGATAAAGCGCGCCCGCTCGGCGCGCAGGCGGCTGCGCAGCTTGACCTTGCGGCCATAATGCTGGCTCAGGGTGTCGCTCAGCACTTCTTCATCGGGCAGGGTCCGGTCGAGCAGGATCTCGGCGGGGGCCTCCCGGCCGCCGATGCCGGAAAGATAAAACTGCAGCACAAAGCTCTGCAGTATTTCTTCCGCGTCCGTGTCCGGCGGCATCCTGGGAAAATAGCTGCGGCTGCCCAGCACCTTGCCCTGGCGGATGAACAGCACCTGCACGCAGGCCAGGCTGCGTTCCAGCGCCAGGCCGATCACGTCCAGGTCGTCCAGGATGTTGCCACTCACAAACTGCTGCTCCTGCACCCGGCGCAGGGCCTGCAGCTGATCCCGGAAACGGGCCGCATCCTCGAAGCGCAGCTCCCGGCTGGCCTGCTCCATGCTGTCCGCCAGGTCGGCCAGCACCTGCTGGTTCTTGCCCAGCAGGAACAGCCGCGCCAGCTGCACCTGGTGGGCGTACTCCTCGTCGCTCACCAGGCCGGCCACGCAGGGGCCGGCGCAGCGTTTGAGCTGGTACTGCAGGCAGGGCCGGGAGCGGTTGGCATAGAAGCCGTCCTCGCACTGGCGCACCGGAAACAGCTTCTGCATCAGGTGCAGGCTCTCGCGCACCGCCACGCCGCTGGGATAGGGGCCGAAGTATTCGCCCTTGTGCTTGCGCGGCCCGCGGTGGATGCCGATGCGGGGATGGCGGTGCTCGGTGATCAGGATATAGGGGTAGGACTTGTCGTCCCGCAGCAGCACGTTGTAGCGGGGCAGGTGCTGCTTGATCAGGTTGTGCTCGAGGATCAGCGCCTCGGTCTCGGTGTGGGTCACCGTCACCTGCACCTCGGCAATCTGGCGCACCAGGGCCCGGGTCTTCTCCCCGCCGACATTGGCGCGGAAGTAGGAAGACAGCCGTTTCTTCAGGTTCTTGGCCTTGCCCACATAGATGACCTCCCCGGCGGCATCGTGCATCAGATACACGCCGGGCTGTTCGGTCACTACCTTGAGGAAGGCCTTGGCATCGAAGGGCTGGCTCATTGGCCGTCAGATCTTCTCCGCGTCCAGCATGCCGTAGCGGATGGCCAGGTGGGTCAGCTCCACGTCGCCGTTGATGTTGAGCTTGCTGAACAGGCGGTAGCGGTAGCTGTTGACCGTTTTCGGGCTCAGGTTGAGCTGTTCGGAAATATCGGTCACCCGCTGCCCCTTGGTGATCATCAGCATGATCTGCAGTTCCCGCTCGGACAGCTGCTTGAAGGGGTTTTCCTCGTTGGAAAACTGGCTCAGCGCCATGCGCTGGGCGATTTCCGGCGAGATGTAGCGCTGGCCGCTGTGTACCAGGCGGATGGCGTTGATCATCTCTTCCGGCCCCGCGCCCTTGGTCAGGTAGCCGGCGGCACCGGCCTGCATCACCTTGGTGGGAAACGGGTTTTCGGTGTGGATGGTGAGGACGATGATCTTCACGTCCGGGCTGAAGCGCAAGATCTTACGGGTGGCCTCGAGGCCGCCGATGCCCGGCATGTTCATGTCCATCAATACGACGTCGGGGTGCTGTTCGCGGCACCATTGCACGGCTTCTTCGCCGCTCTTGGCCTCGCCTACCACCTTCATTCCCTTGACGTCTTCTAGAATGCGTCGGATCCCTGTGCGCACTAACTCATGGTCATCAACCAGGAATACGTTAATCAAAGTTGTTCTCCGACTGCGTTAACCTGCTTAGCATATAACACTTTCCCCATGGATGGCATCATAGCGGAGATGCCGGCGGAAAAAAACGCGCGCCGACGGGCACACTGTATTATCAAATCAAATACATATTGGCAACATGGATAAGGCGCGCGGGGCCGGGATATTTCAAAAATGAGACAAAAGGCGCCGAAGCGCCTTTTGGTGATCAGAAGTTGTCGGTCTGGGAGCTCAGCCGGCGGTACTCGATCTTGCCCGCGGCCTTGAGCGCCGCGAGCAGGCTCTGGTATTCCCGCTGTCCCAGCAGACTGCTCTGGCCTTCCCGGATCTGGGCCAGCAGTTCGGAGCTGTCTTCCGGCGTGGTCACCCCGTTCAGCCTGAGCACCAGCTGATCGCCGCCGGCCAGGGCCAGGGTGCGCAGGCTGGGCTGTTCGGTCGGCGCCGGCATGGCAAACAGGGCATCCAGCAGGGCCGGATCCTCCTCGCTCTCCCGGGTCAGGCCGCTCAGCTCGGTCACCGCCAGGCCATGCTGCTCCAGCCAGGCCTGCTCTTCGCCATCGCGCCAGGCGGCCAGCAGGGCGTCCCCCGTCTCGGGGGCAAGTTGCCGGGCCTTGGTGCACCAGTCCGGCGACGGCGCCTTCCGCCGCCCCTCGCCG
>NZ_NMUO01000132.1 GCF_002237365.1 Zobellella denitrificans | reverse complement strand
GGGCGACAGGGAGGGCAAAGGGCGCAGCTCCGCCGGCCCTCCGCGCCAGGGAGGGCGCGGCGGAGCCTCCAGGGACGGATTCACGGCGTGCCGGAGGAGCTGTGCGCTTTGGCCGATGTTTTGTCTGTTCGAAAGTCAATAGAAACTTGTGACCAAGAGCCAGGCTTCCAGCTTCCAGCTTTCAGCTTTCAGCTTTCAGCTTTCAGCTTTCAGCCTGGTACAGCATCTCCAGCAGTTGTTCGCTGTCTGTCCAGCCCAGGCAGGCGTCGGTGATGCTCTGGCCGAACACCTCGGCCTTGCCGTTCACCACCTCCTGGCGGCCCGGCTCGATAAAGCTCTCGGCCATGATGCCGGCAATATGGCGGCTGCCCCGGCGCAGCTGGCGGCAGATGTCTTGTGCCACCGGCAACTGGCGCTGGTGCTGCTTCTGGCTGTTGCCGTGGCTGAGATCCACCACCAGCCGGGGCGACAGCCCGACTGCGGCCAGCCCCTCGGCCGCCTGGCGGATGCTCTCTGCATCGTAATTGGGCGCCTTGCCGCCGCGCAGGATCAGGTGGCCGTAGGGGTTGCCGTCGGTCTGGTAGATGGTCATGCGGCCGTCCTTGTCCGGCGAGCAGAAGATATGGGGGTGGCTCGCCGCCCGCACTGCGTCCAGGGCGATCTGGATATTGCCGTCGGTGCCGTTCTTGAAGCCCACCGGGCAGGACAGGGCCGAGGCCATTTCCCGGTGCACCTGGGACTCGGTGGTGCGCGCGCCGATGGCGCCCCAACTGATCAGGTCCGCAATATACTGGCCGGTCACCATATCCAGGAATTCGGTGGCGGTGGGCAGGCCCAGGGCATTGATGTCGCACAACAGCTTGCGCGCCAGGCCCAGGCCGGTGTTCACATCGAAGCTGCCGTCCAGGTGCGGATCGTTGATCAGCCCCTTCCAGCCCACTATGGTGCGCGGCTTTTCGAAGTAGGTGCGCATCACAATGCACAGTTTGTCGGCGTAGCGGGCGCGCAGGGGCGCCAGCCGTTCGGCGTATGCCAGGGCGGCGGCCGGGTCGTGGATGGAGCAGGGGCCGATGATCACCAGCAGCTTGTCGCTCGCGCCGGTGAGGATGGCTTCAATCTCGGCCCGGGCGCCGAGCACGGTCTGGGCCATGGCGTCGGACAGGGGGTATTGTTCGCTCAGCTGGTGCGGGGTGATCAGGGCCGCCAGCCGGCGACTTCTCAGTTCATCGGTATGCAGGGACATAGGTTTCTCTAAAAGCAGGAAAAATCGGGGTGCGTACGCACTATGTCCTTACCATAACGGAAAGCCGTGGCAGGGAAAACCACGGCGAAGGGGGAAAAGCGGGATTTATTCCGGCCGGCTGAAGCGCTGGCCGGAGATGGCCGGATGATAGAGGGGCTGGATCACGTTGCCGGCGGGATCGGTAAGGTGGAAGCTGCGGGCGCCGTCGCCATGGTCGTGGGGCCGGTCCAGCAGGGTGACGCCCTTGCTCTGGAAGTACAGGTACCACTGCTCCAGCTCTTCCTTGCTGTCCACGATAAAGCCGAAGTGATCCATGCGCTGTACGCCGCTGGCGGGCAGGTCGGCGCGGCCCAGGGAGAGGTTGTCGTTGCCGCAGCTGAGGTACACCAGATCCGCATGGGCCCGGTTCAGTATTTCCATGCCCATGATCTCGGTGTAGAACTGCACGCATTCTTCCAGGTTGGGCATGGTGAAGGCGATATGGCGCATGCCGTTGAAGCGGCCGGGTCGGTCCATGAGAGGCTCCTTGGAATTGGCAATAATAATTGTGTACTATTTGTTTAAATTAAATAAACAAATGGAGTTTACAATGTATTCAATTATTGTCAAAACCAGGCTCAAGCCGGGCACTGCCCAGGCCTTTCTCGACGCCATGCTGCAAAACGCCGCCGTCTCGGTGCGCGACGAGCCCGGCTGCCACACCTTCGACGTGCTGCAGGACAAGGCGGATCCCGAGCTGTTCTGGCTGTACGAAATCTATGCGGACGAAGCGGCCCTGGCGGCCCACAAGGAAACCCCGCACTACCTGGCGAGCCGGGCCGTGGTCAACCCGCTTATCGCCGAGCAGTCGGTGATCCGCGCCGGGGTGCTGGCGGTCAATCCGGCGCGCTAATCCTCAGCCCACCAGGCCCGCCAGCAGCGACAGGCTGTGGTGGCGGGCGCCCTGATCGTAAATATCGGACACCAGCATCAGCTCGTTGGCGCCGGTCCGGGCCAGCAGCGTTTCCAACTGCCGGGCTGCCCGGTCCGGACCGCCGATGACGGCGGCGCCGAGGAAGCCCTCCACCCCGCGCTGCTCGTGGGGCAGCCAGCGCTGGTCCAGGTCGGTGACCGGCGGCTGCAACAGGCGGCCTTCACCGCGCAGCAGCGAAAGTACCTTCTGGCGCGCCGTGCTGGCCAGGAACTCGGCCTCCCGGTCGCTGTCGGCGATGATGGCCGGCACGCCCAGCATCAGGTAGGGCTCGGCCAGCACCTCCGAAGGCCGGAACTGGTCTTTATAGATGGCCACCGCCTCATGCAGCATGCGCGGCGCGAAGTGGGAGGCGAAGGCATAGGGCAGGCCAAGCTGCGCCGCCAACTGGGCGCTGAACAGGCTGGAGCCGAGCAGCCAGATGGGCACATTGGTGCCGGCGCCGGGGATGGCCATCAGCTTCTGGCCATGATGTGCCGGCCCCAGCAGCTGCCGCAACTGCTGTACCTGCTCGGGAAAGTCCTCGCCGTCTTCCGGCCGGCGGCGCAGGGCGCGCATGGTGTCGGGATCCGTGCCCGGGGCCCGACCCAGGCCCAGGTCGATACGCCCGGGGTAAAGGGTGGCCAGGGTACCGAACTGCTCGGCCACCACCAGGGGCGGGTGGTTGGGCAGCATGATGCCGCCGGAGCCGACCCGGATGCGGGCCGTGTGGCCGGCGATATGGCCCACCAGCACGGCGGTGGCGGAGCTGGCGATGCCGTCCAGGTTGTGGTGTTCCGCCAGCCAGAAGCGCTCGAAGCCGAGGCCCTCCACATGGCGGGCCAGGGCGACCGAGTTGGCGATGGCGTCGGCGGCGTCGAAACCGCTGCGGATATGCACCAGGTCCAGGATGGACAGTTTGACCTTGGATAATAGGCTCATAAATGGTAATGGTATCGATTGAAACAATAGCCCGATAACAGCATATTTCGCCGGTATCCGCTATCCAAAGAAGGCATATCTTATGCCGATGGCTGAAAAACGGAGTGTATTCATGGACATCATGGCGCGGCTGGCCGGCTGGCAGATCCGTCCGTCGCTGATTGAACATCCGCCGCTTCCTACCTGTGCCGACGCCGACCGGCTGCTGGTGAACCGGCCCGGCACCCGGCTGAAAAACCTGTTCCTGCGCGACAACTACGGCCGCCGCCACGCCCTGCTGCTGACCCGGCCCGGCAAGCAGGTGGATCTCAAGGCATTGTCCCGCCAGCAGGGCTGGTCGCGCCTCGGCTTTGCCTCGGCCGAGCGGCTGCAGCGCTACCTGGGGGTGGCCCCGGGTCATGTCTCGGTGCTGGCGCTGGTGAACGACGTGGCGCAACAGGTGGAGCTTTGGCTGGACGAGGAACTGAAGGACGGCGACGACTTTCACTGCCACCCCCTGCGCAATACCGCTACCGTGCTGCTGAGCCGTAGTGATTTACTGCGCTTCACCGGGCAGACCGGGCACACTCCGCTCTGGCTGCCGGTGCCTTCTTTTTAAGGGATTGGGGAATAGGGAATAGGGACTGGTGGTGCTGTCTGTAGGCCCCAATTTATTGGGGCAAACCGTGCATTATGTGGCACTGCTGCCCGGTTAAAACCGGGCCTACAGGTGGCTTGAAACAGCCAACGCCAGCGTTGCTAGAAACAGCGGTGGGGATTGCCGGAGCCGACCATAAAATGCCATGGATGGCATTTTCGAGCGCTACATGGAAGTACTTGAAGCGTGTCGGCGTAGTGCAACCCCACTGCTGTTTCGTTGTGCACGGATTCCGGTTTTCGCTGGTTTAAATCGCTTCGATTCTCGCCGGCAGTCCCTGGCGGACCGAGGCGCCGCTGGTCCAGTCCAGCCAGACGTTGGCCACCTCCTTGCGGGTGGGATCCATCAACCCCAGGTCGTTCTGGTTGACCCCGGCGCCCAGCCGCGGGTTGGCGGGGGTCGGCTCGCCGTCGATCAGGTGGGAGCGGGCGCCCAGCTCGCTGTGGCCATAGCCGTGCTCGATGGCGACGGCCCCTTCCACTATGCCGTCCCTGACCAGGGCGATGCCCTCCACCTGTCCCCCCGGGGTGATCACCCGCACCGGCTGGCCGTGGCGGATGCCGGCCCGCTCGGCATCCCTGCGATGGATGCTGATGGGGTTTTCCGGATGGATCATGCGCAGCCGCTCGGCACCGATGCTGGACGAGCTCATCAGGTGCGACTTGTAGGAGGTCACCAGCAATGGCCATTCCTGTTCCGGATAATGGTCGCGCATGGGGCTGCCGTCGGCAAAGCGCGGGCCGTAGAAGGCGGCGCAGCCGCTCAGCCGTTCGCCGGTCATGGCATGCACGGTACTGCCGATGGTGGCATTCCAGATGCACAGGGTATTGCCGGTGCGCTTGCCCATCAGTTCTCCCTGCCAGCCCGACTCGAAGGGGGCGAAGCGTCCGCCCCGGCTGAAAATAAAGCCGGCCCGGCGTTGTTCGTCCGGCGCCAGGGTGGCTTCAATCAGCGGCATCAGCCGGGCGGCGTTGGTCAGCACCAGATCGTCGGCGCTGGCCTCGGGCACCGGCCGGTCGCCGGCAAAGGCCAGGTTGGCGGCACCGCGCAGGTAAAAATCGGCGGCGGTGTGCAGGTCGTGACGGCCGCCCCGGCTGTCGGGGATGGCTCCCTTGCCGTAGCCGGGCAGCTCCATTTTGCCGGCCAGGGCGATGATGAAGGCTTCCAGTCCCAGGTGATCGCCGTTGGCGAGCCGGGGCGTGGCCGGCGCAACCACCGGCCAGCGGGCGGTGGTGGTCTGCTGGGGTACCCCGCTCCAGGGCTTGGTGAAGCCCCAGCTTTCGTAGGTGAGGGTGTCCGGCACTATATAGTCGGCCAGGGCGGTGGTTTCGTTGATAAAGCCGTCCACCGCGATAAACAGCGGCAGGTTGGCCGGATCTTTCAGTTTTTCCCCCAGAAACGCCTGGCCGCCGCCGATGCCGTACAGGGGGTTGGTCATGTGGCTGATCCAGGCCTTGAGCCGGTAGGGATAGCCTGCAAAAGCCGCTGCCAGGTGCTCGGTGAGCAGGGGCGAGGAAAAGCTGAACCAGGGCGCCCGGGCCGGGTAGGGGGATTCCCCGGCGGCCAGCTTGCGCCGGTATTCGCTGCTGTTCTGGTAGGGAAAGCGGTTGCGTGACAGGAAGAGGCCCTTGGGGGTTACCATGCCGTCGAACCGGGCCAGATCGTAGCGGGGGCCGTTTTCCACCGCCGCCACGCCGCCGGCGCCGAGCGCCAGCCCGCCCCGGGCGTTGATGTTGCCGAGCAGGGCGTTGAGGGTCATCACCGAAAAGGCGGTATAGAAGGCGTTGCCGTTCATCATGCCGCCGTGGGCATCCACCACCGCCCGGGGACCATGACGCTTGAGCTGGCGGCCCAGGCCTTCGATGATCTCCAGCGGCACGCCGCAGTAGTCGCTGTACTGGGCCAGGGTCTGCCCGAAGGCGGCCTCCCTGAGGCACAGCAGGGCGGATTTTACCCGGGCCGGGCCATCGGCCAGCTGCACTTCCCGCTCGACCCAAAGGGCGGCCTCGCGGGCGTCGGTGTGGTCCATCAGTTCGCCGCTGTCGGCGTTGACCACCAGCGGGCTGCTGGCCTCGCCCCGGCCCAGATCGGCGGCGGTGAGGAACTGACCGGCCCTGGGATGCGGTGCCTGCAGCACCAGGTGGGTGGCGTTGGTATGACTGGGCTGGCCGGCCCTGGCCTGGGCGGCCGGGCCGGGCTGGGCCAGGTAGCGCCGGTTGATGCCGTCGTTCTCCATCAGCCAGCGGATCAGGGCCAGGGCCAGGGCGTCGTCGGTGGCGGGCTTGATCGGCACCCAGCGGCCGCGCTCTTCGTTGAGCCGGCTGATGCTGTTGGGCAGGGTGGGAGCCACCACCACATAGTCGAGGCCGCCGTCGCTGCGGGCGCTGGCCAGTTGGCGGCCCTGGCGCTTGAAGGGATTGCCCGCCTGGGCCGGCGAGGTGCCGATACACAGCACGAAGGCGGCATGATCCCAGTCCGGCTTGCCGTGGGCGAACTTGTCCAGGTCATTGAACATGGCGCCGGAGCCGGCCCGGAAGCCAAAGCCGCAGTAGCCGCCATGGTGGCCGAAATTGCGGGTGCCGAAACTGTTGAAGGCAAAGCGCTTGAGAAAGCTGTCGCGGCCCTCGTCGCCGGCGTTGGTCACCAGCAACTGGTTGGCCCTGGGGCCGTATTCGGGGTTATCAGGGTCGACCGGGGTCTCCAGATCGCGGATGGCGCGCAGGCCGTCCACCTGGCCCTCGCCAAACAGATCTCCGCCCTCGACCACTTCCTCCAGCAACTGCTCCAGGCTGATGCTCTGCCACTTGCCCTCGCCGCGCCGCCCGGCGCGCTTGAGGATGCGGGTCACCCGGTAGGGGCTGTGCAGCTGCTCGGCCAGGGCCGCGCCCCGGGCGCAGGCCGTGGAGCGCTGTTCGATGCCGGCCTCTCCGGCCAGGGTCTTGTATACCTCCCGGACCGGCGTTTCCTGGGCCGGCGGGCGGGGATTGGAGAGGGGATGGTAAGGGTTGCCGGCGATGCGCAGTACCCTGTTGTTGGCGGTATCGACCCGGGCGCGCAGGCCGCACAGGGTCCAGCAACCGAAACACTGCACCGGGCTCACCGCCTGGTGCTCGGCCATTACCAGCTCGCCCTGGGGGGTTATCATGAATTCCGGCGGCAGGGCGTTGCCGGCGATGCGGTCATTGGCGGGCACGCCGCTGGTGCCGCTGAGGACGCCCTTGACCGCCTTGGCGACGGGGTTGGCGTAACCGGCGGCAAAGGCGCCGGCGCCGCCCACCATCATGCCGGTCTGCAAAAGGGCGCGACGTTTCTTATCCATGACGGACTCCTGTGTTATCCAGTAGCATCCAGACCGCGCCGGCCAGCGCCAGCCACAGGCCCAGGGTGCCGGCGACGATGTGGCCGGCGGAAGACAAAAGATGGGGATCCAGGTGGTAGAGGCCGGCGCCGTACTTGGGCACCGTCTGCACGTTCATCAGCACTACCCAGCGAAAGCCCCAGGCGCACAGCAGGGCCAGGGCGGCGGTCAGGCCGTCGGCGGCGGCCAGGGGCCGGTGCCGGCGGACCAGGGCCAGCAGCCACAGCAGGGCGCCGGCGGCCAGGGACAGCAGCAGCAGGTGGCGCCAGAAGGCAAAGCCCTGGAACAGCCGGCGGGCCTCGAGCCAGGAGGCGCCGTTGTGCACGCCGGACAGGGCCCAGAGTGCCATCGTCAGGCTCAGGGCCGCCAGCAGCCACAGCAGGGCGCGACGCAGCGGGGCGGCGTCCGGCGCCGGTCCCCGGCGGGGCAGCAGCAGCTCGAGTGCCATCAGCAGCCCCACCAGCGCCAGCAGGGCGGTCAGCAGCAGGTTCACCGGCAGCCAGGCGGTATGCCAGAGTGGCCGGGCCCGTACCACCATGATCTCCATGCCGGTATAAAGCAGTATGCCCGCGCCGGCCAGGGCGCCCAGCCAGGCCACAAGGCGCAGGCGGCGGGCGCAGGGCCAGGGC
>NZ_NMUO01000131.1 GCF_002237365.1 Zobellella denitrificans | reverse complement strand
CCCACGCCCGCGGATGTCGCCCGCTCGCGCGCGCCCCGGCGGCAGGGTGGCACTGGGGGCGCCCGCCCGGCCGGTCTTCGTCCGGCCCCGGGCCGTCCAGGGCCACCCCCGACCCGCGTCCGGCACGCCCGTCCCCCGGGTGGGGGGAAGTGCCCAGGCGGCGGCCCTTTGGCAAAAGCCGGGGCGGGCCCCGCCCGCCGCCTGGGCATTCCCGCCTACGAGGGCTACGGCCTGTCGGAATGCGGTTCGGTGGTGGCCCTGAACGCCCCGGGCCGGGACAAGACCGGCACGGTGGGCCGCCCCCTGGACCACCTGCGGGTGCGTATCGCCGACGATGGCGAAATCCATGTGCGTGGCGGCGCCATGCTCGGCTACCTGGGCGCCCCGCCCACGGCGGGCGGCGACATCGCCACCGGCGACCTGGGCCGGCTCGATGACGACGGCTTTCTGCTGCTCACCGGGCGCAAGAAAAACGTGCAGATCACCGCCTTCGGCCGCAACTTCTCCCCCGAATGGGTAGAGGCCGAAGCCCAGGGCTGCCCGGCCATCGACCAGTTGGTGATCATCGGTGACGGCCTGCCCGCCAATGTGGCGCTGATCCGGCCGGCGGCCGGGCGGGAAGACGAACTGGCCGGCCAGATCGCCGACCTCAACCGCCGCCTGCCCGACTACGCCCGCATCCATCACTGGCTGGTGCCCAGCCCGTCCCTGGCCGCCCGCGGCCTGCTTACCGCCAACGGCCGGCCCCGGCGCGACGCCATCCGCCAGGCCTTTGCCGACCATCTCCACCGACTGACAGGAGTCTCTCCATGAGTTTTTATCAATACCTGCAACAGGCCACCGCCGCCGAGCGGGAATACCTGCTGAGCGCCCCGGTGATCGCCGCCTGCCAGCGCGGCGAGGTCTCCCTCGGCCTGTATCGCGCCTTTCTCGCCCAGGCCTACCACCACGTCTCCCATACGGTGCCGCTGCTGATGGCGGCCGGCGCCCGGATGCCCGCATCCCACGAGTGGGTGCGCCAGGCCCTGGTGGAATACATCGCGGAGGAATACGGCCATCAGGAATGGATCCTGAACGACCTCCGCGCCTGCGGCGGCGACGCCGAGACGGTGCGCCAGGGCCGGCCCGGACAGGCGATCGAGCTGATGGTGGCCTTCCTCTACCACCAGATCGATCGCCACAATCCGATGGCGCTGTTCGGCATGGTGCAGGTACTGGAAGGCACCAGCGTGGCCATCGCCCTGACCGTGGCCGGGCAGCTCAGGCAGGGGCTGAAGCTGCCGGAGCAGGCCATGAGCTACCTGAGCTCCCACGGCGCCCTGGATCAGGAACACCTGTGTTTCTTCGCCGGCCTGATGGACAGGGTCACCGCCGTCGAAGACCAGGAGGCCATAGTGCATGCGGCCAGGGTGGTGTACCGCCTGTACGGCGACATGCTGCGCAGCCTGGAGGTGGCCGATGGAGCTGAATGACAAGACGGTGCTGCTCACCGGCGCCAGCGGCGGCATCGGTGCGGCCCTGGCGCAGGAGCTGGCCGCGGCCGGAGCCCGCCTGCTGCTGCAGGGGCGGGATCGCCCGCGCCTCAACCGGCTGCTGGCCGGGTTGCCGGACAGCGGCCGCCACAGGATCATCGCCGTCGATCTGCTCATGCCCGGCGCCGTCGACGGCCTAGTCCAGGCGGTGCGGGACGCCGGCGGCCTGGATCTGCTGATCAACAACGCCGGCACCAGCCGGTTCGCCTGGCTGGAGGACCAACCGGCCGGCGACATCCACCACCAGCTGACCCTGAACCTGACCATGCCCGTGCTGCTCACCCGCAGCCTGCTGCCCTGCCTGCGCCGGCCGGGGCTCATCATGAACATCGGCTCGACCTTCGGTGCCATCGGCTACCCGGGCTACAGCGTTTATTGCGCCGGCAAGGCCGGATTGCGGGGCTTCAGCGAAGCGCTGGATCGGGAGCTGGCCGGCAGCGGCGTCCGGGTACTGTACTTCGCGCCCCGGGCGACCCGCACCACCCTGAACAGCCCGCAGGTGGTCGAACTCAACACCGCCCTGGGCAACCACACCGACAGCCCGGAATGGGTCGCGGCCCAGGCACTGCAGGCCTTGCAGAAACAGCAGCAACGCCGCTGGCTGGGCTGGCCCGAACGCCTGCTGGTGCGCCTCAACGCCCTGTTCCCCGCCCTGCTGGACCGGGCCCTGGCCCGCCAGCGCGCCACCATCGCCCGTTACGCCGGGCATCCCGCCGACAAGGAGATTTCGCCATGAACAAGACCCTGCTATTGCTCGCCGCCCTCACCCTGCCCCCCGTCCAGGCCGCCGACAAGCTCGACCCCATACAGGAGCAGTGGGCCCGCTGCCAATACCAGGTGGCCGATGAGGAACGGGAAGGCTGCCTGGAACAGCTGAGCATCCGGGCCGACCTGGCCAGCTCCGCCAACCCGACCCGCACCGATCTGCTGATCTGGTCGGCCATCGTCAAGAGCACCTGGGCCGGCGCCAAGGGCGGCCTGGGTGCGCTCAGGCTGGTCAAGGACGCCCGCCGCCGCCTGGAGCAGGCGCTGCAGCAGGATGCCAGCGCCCTCGATGGCTCGGCCTATACCAGCCTGGGCTCGCTCTATTACCAGGTGCCGGGCTGGCCGGTCGGGTTCGGCGACAAGGACAAGGCCGAGCAACTGTTGCGCCAGGCGCTGCGGATCAACCCGCAGGGCATAGATCCCAACTTCTTCTACGGCGATTTCCTGCTGCGGCAGGGCCGCAAGGAGGAAGCCAGGAGCTACCTGCACAAGGCGTTGCAGGCCCCGGCCCGGCCCGGCCGGGAGCTGGCCGATACCGGCCGGCGCAAAGAGATTGAAGCCCGCCTCGCCAGGCTTTAACGTAAGCGGATAACCGATAGCGGAGCCGGACGATGCGAATCCTGCTGGTAGAAGACGATCTCATGCTGGGCGATGGACTGGTCGATGCCCTGCGCGCCGCCGGCTACACGGTCGACTGGCTGACCAGGGGGCTGCCGGCGCTGGAGGCGCTCAGGGCCGAGGAGTTCGCCGCCCTGATCCTCGACCTGAACCTGCCCGACATCGACGGCCAGCAACTGCTGCAGCGGTTGCGCCGGGCCGGACACGGCCTGCCGGTGCTGATCCTCACCGCGCGCGATGCGCTCGACGACCGGGTGCGCGGCCTCGACGGCGGCGCCGACGACTACCTGGTCAAGCCCTTCGCCCTGCAGGAACTCCATGCCCGGCTGCGGGCCCTGGTGCGGCGGGGACAGGGCCAGGCGCATGCCGTGCTCCGCCACGGCCGGCTCGAGCTGCACCCCGACGCCCGCCAGGCCTACTACCAGGGCGAACCGGTATCGCTCACGCCCCATGAGTACAAGCTGCTGCAGGAACTGGTACTCAATGCAGGCAGGGTATTCAGCAAGGAACAGCTGGAACAACGCCTCTATGGCTGGGACGAAGGCGCCGCAAGCAATGCGGTGGAAGTCCACATCCACCACCTGCGCAAGAAGCTCTATCCCGAACTTATCCGCAATATCCGCGGCGTGGGCTATATCGTCGAGCGGAGCCGGGATTAGTGCGCTCCATCCGCCGTTTCCTGCTTTCCGGCGTGCTGCTGGTGGTCAGCATCAGCCTGGCCGCCAGCGCCCTGGTCGGCTACCTGGACACCAGCCACGAACTGGAGGAACTGTTCGACGCCCGCCTGGCCCAGTCGGCCCGCATCACCCAGCGCCTGCTCAACGACTATTTGCGCCACGCCGGTGCGCCGCCGGACGGCGGCGCCGTTTACAAGGACTGGCACGATGAACACCCGCACTCCGCGCAGGGTGACGATGACGACGGCCGGGAAGCCACCCCCTTTGGCCACCAGTACGAAAGCAAGCTGTACTTTCAATTACTGGATGCCCGGGGCCGGCTGCTGCTGCGCTCGCCCGAGGCCCCGACCGAGCCGATAGCTCCCCTGCAGCCCGGCTTCATGATGGTGAGCGGCCAGGGGCACGACTGGCGCACCTTTACCCTGCAGGATGCGGAGCACGGCCGCTGGCTGCTGGTGGCCGAACGGGACGACGTGCGCGGCGAGCTGGCCAGCAAGCTGGCCCTGCGCGCCATACTGCCGGCCCTGCTGTCGCTCCCGCTGCTGCTGCTGTTGCTGTGGTGGCTGGTCGCCCAGGGCTTGCGCCCGCTCCGCCAACTAACCCAGGGCCTCAGCCGGCGCCACCCGGCCAACCTGAGCCCGCTGCCCACGGGCAAGGTGCGGGAGCTCCAGCCCCTGACCCGGGAACTCAACCGGCTGATGCAGGCCCTGGCCGACACCCTGGAGCGGGAACAGCAGTTCACCGACGAGGCGGCCCACGAGCTGAAAACCCCGTTGGCGGTGCTGCGCATCCATGTGGAGAACGCCCTCGCCGCCCGGGAGCCCGACCGCCGGGACCAGTCGCTGCACAAGGCATTGCAGGCCCTGGCCCGCAGCGACCGGCTGATCCAACAGCTGCTGACCCAGGCCCGGCTCGACAACCAGCAGGCGGCGGAGCTGGTCCCGCTGCAACTGGATCGGCTGCTGCGCGATACCGTGGCGGAGCTGGCTCCGCTGGCGCTGGAAAAGGGACAGCAGCTCAGCCTGAACGCCGCCTCGGCCGCCCCCTGCCAGGGCCAGCCGGTCCTGCTCGGGCTGCTGTTCGGCAACCTGCTCGACAATGCCATCCGCTACACGCCCCCGGGCGGGACCATAGCAGTGACGCTGGAACGCCAGGCGGCGCATTACCTGGTCACCATCGGCGACACCGGGCCGGGCATTCCCGAGTCCCAGCTGCCCCGGCTATGGGAACGCTTCTTCCGGGGCAACCCCCAGCAGGGGGATGGCGCCGGGCTCGGCCTGGCCATCGTCCGCCGGGCGGCCAGCCTGCATCAGGCCGGTATCGAGATCCGCAACCGCGCCGGGGGCGGCCTGCAGGTGCAGGTGTCCCTGCCGGCCCCGCCGCCAAATTGAGCACGGCCGGTGATTGGGATACACTGCCCGAACCCCAAGCCAGCCGAGAGCCCGTGCCGCATGTCCAAACCCCAGGATGATGCCCGTATTATCAAGAAATACCCCAATCGCCGCCTGTACGACAGCCACACCAGCAGCCACGTCACCCTGGCCGACATCCGCCGGCTGGTGCAGGAGGAAGAGCCCTTCCAGGTGGTGGATGCCAAGACCGGGGAAGACATCACCCGCAGCATACTGCTGCAGATCATCCAGGAGGCGGAAAGCGACGGCGACCCCATCTTCTCCAGCGACATGCTGAAGAACATCATCCGCTTCTACGGCCCCTTCCAGGGCGTGCTGGGCAGTTACCTGGAAGAGAGCATCCAGTCGATGATCGACATCCAGACCCAGGCCGGCATGCAGTCCTCCAAGGCCTGGACCGAGTTCATGCACAGCCAGGTGCCCATGATGCAGGAGCTGATGCGCCAGTACGTGGAGCAGTCCCGCCAGCTCTACCTCAACACCCAGAACATGTTCGGCCTGTTCGGCGGCTTTCCGGGCGGCAACGACCAGAACCAGGAACAAAAAAAAGACGATAAGGAATAATCCTTATCGTCCCAAACGAGATAACAACCCGTTGTTGTTATTGGTTGTCTAGTCAGCCGGCCTTGGTGGCGCGGGTGGTCTTGGCGGCGGTCGCGGTGTTGGTGGCGACGGCGGCCACGGCATTGATGCCTTTCTCGGCCGCTTCGGCCACTTGCTTGGCGGCCTTTTCGGAGCTTTCCGCGGCCTGCTTCAGGGCCTTGTCGGCGATGTCGGCGGCATCCTTGGCGGCCTTCTGGGCGCTTTCATAGGCGTCGTTGGCGTTGCTGACGGCGGTCTTCAGGGCGGTGACCGCCGGCTCGGCGGCCGCGGGCACGCTGCTGGCAAACTGCTCGACCCACTCATCCACCTGCTTGCTGCCGGCGGCAATTTGCTGCTCGCCGAACTTGGTCACTTCCTGCTGGGCGCCGGTCACCAGGGCGAACAGCTCCTTGTTGAACGCCAGTTGGCGATCCAGCAGGGCGGTGGGGCTGAAGAAGGCGGTCTGCAGCTCGAAGAAAGCCTTGGGATCCCGTACCGCCAGCAGCTTGCCGACATAGTCGAACTGGGCCGCGCTCAGCTCGGCGAAGGCCTTGGACTGCAGCTGGCCCAGCTTTTCCACGCTGGCGAACAGGCTGCCGCTCAGGCCCTGTACCTGGGCCAGGTTGGCTTGTTGGGCACTTTGCAGTTTTTCAAAATTGAACAATGACATAGTTAGCGTCTCCTGAAGAATGGGAAGGCATAGGCCCTGCACGCCAACAAAGAAATCATCATCACACTAGGGTTCTCGGCGCGCATGGTCATTATTGCACCGCACAAAAAACATTTACAAGATCTTTTTTGTGCAGCGCACAATTCCCTGCGCCCGGGATGTTTCTCCTGGCGTTTCCCCGCATCAGCCGGGGCCGCAGCGGCAAAATGGATCGATACTGAATAAATGTGACCCCCGTATGACGGAGCCGCCCATGATCACCGCCGCCGGCCCCCTGGTCGACTACCAGCCCGCCGCCCTCGACATCTGGGACGGCAAGTACCGGCTGAAGGACGACAGGGGCGAACCGCTCGACCAGGATATGCACGCCACCTTCAGCCGGGTCGCCCGGGCCCTGGCCGATGGCGAGGCCACGCCGGCCCTGCGCAAGACCTGGTACCAGCGCTTCCTGTGGGCGATGGAGCAGGGCGCCCTGCCCGCCGGGCGCATCCTGGCCAACGCCGGCGCCCAGGCCTGCCGGCCGGGCACTTCCACCATCAACTGCACCGTCTCCGGCCCCATCGCCGATACCATGGACGACATCCTGGGCAAGCTGCACCAGGCCGGGCTCACCCTCAAGGCCGGCTGCGGCATCGGCTACGAGTTTTCCACCCTGCGCCCGCGCAACGCCCCCGTGGCCGGCGCCGGGGCCAGCACCTCGGGGCCGCTGTCGTTCATGGATATCTACGACAGGATGTGCTTCACCATCTCTTCCGCCGGCGGGCGACGCGGCGCACAAATGGCCACCTTCGACATCGCCCACCCGGATGTGCTCGACTTTATTCACGCCAAGCGCGAACCGGGCCGGCTGCGCCAGTTCAACCTGTCCCTGCTGATCGGCGAAGACTTCCTCGACGCGGTGCAACAAGGCAGGGACTGGCCGCTGCTGTTCCCGGTCACCCCGGCCGAGGTGGCGCAGGACCGGCTGGACACCGCCGACCCGGAGCAGATCCGCTGGAAGGCCGGCCCGCTCGGCCAGGGCTACCTGGAGGACGACCGGCAGCGGGTGGCCCACCGGATCTACCGGCGCATCGAAGCACGCGCCCTGTGGCGGCAGGTCATGCGCGCCACCTACGACCATGCCGAACCGGGCTTTATCCTGATCGACAGGGTCAACGAGCTGAACAACAACTGGTTTTGCGAAACCATACGCGCGACCAACCCCTGCGGCGAGCAGCCCCTGCCCCCCTACGGCAGCTGCCTGCTGGGCTCGGTCGACCTCACCCGTTTCGTGGAGGCCCCCTTCACCCCGGCGGCCCGCTTCGGCTGGGATCGCTTTCGCCGGGTGGTGGCGGTCTTTACCCGCTTGCTGGACAACGTGGTGGAGATCAGCGGCCTGCCCCTGGCCGAGCAGCGCCGGGAGCTGGCCGACAAGCGCCGCCACGGCATGGGCTACCTGGGCCTGGGTTCCGCCCTCGCCCTGCTGGGGCTGCGCTACGGCTCGGCCGAGGCCGTCGCCTTCACCGAGCGGGTGACCCGGGAGCTGGCC
>NZ_NMUO01000130.1 GCF_002237365.1 Zobellella denitrificans | reverse complement strand
CTGCTGCAGATCCTCTCAAACCTGGCCAACGACTACGGCGTCGGTGCCGCGCACCCCGTCGCCGTAGTCGTTGGCCAGGTTTGAGAGGATCTGCAGCAGCAGGGCGGTGAGCAGGGCCAGCAGCAGCACGCCGCCGTCGAAGGCACCCTCCCCGGCCGCCACCCCGGCGCCGAGCAGGATGGACGCCAGCGCCAGGGGCAGGGTCTTGGGTCGGATGGCGTTCAGCCAGGTGCTCAGGGGCATCGGCGCTCTCTTGGTCATCAAGGAAAAAACCTATCATACCCAAGCCCCGGGCGATAAAAACAGCACTACCGTCCCCGGCGGACAGATGTTACTTTTAGTTAAAGATATTTCCGACGGCGATTAACGGGGTCACCACAAATGCATATTGCGGTTTACGGCTATGAACTTCCCCTGACCATGGCGCTCACCATCAGGGGTACCCCCCTCGGTCGCCGCCGGGGCTTTTACGTGTGCATCGACGGCCGCTGGGGCGAGGTCGCCCCCCTGCCCGGCGAGTCCCGCGAGAGCCTGGAGGACGCCCAGGACGAGCTGCTGGCCGCCTGCGCGCGGCTGGCCCAGGGCCAGCCCCACGGTGCCCGCCTGTCCTCGGTGCAATTCGGGCTGGACTGCGCCCTCACCGCCATCGACGGCGAACCGGCCCCCTCACTGCCGCTGCTGGAAGGCGAGCGGGAACCCATTATCCGCGCCTGGCGCTGCCGCCGGGTTCACCCCCAGCGGGCCTGGCTGACCCTCACCGGCGAGGTGCAGCACGACGCCGGCCTGGTGCGCGAGCTGACCCTGCTGGTACCCAGCCTGCAGCTGGTGCTGGACGCGGGCGGCCGGCTGAGCGAGGAGCAGCTGGAAGGGCTGTGGCGGCGCATCGATCCCGCCCGCATCGACTGGCTGCTG
This sequence comes from Zobellella denitrificans, assembly GCF_002237365.1. GTDB lineage: Bacteria > Pseudomonadota > Gammaproteobacteria > Enterobacterales > Aeromonadaceae > Oceanimonas > Oceanimonas denitrificans. The sequence goes on along the minus strand of NZ_NMUO01000130.1, from coordinate 7,078 downwards.
GAGCCCGCCGCCGACCTGGCCGCCAGCCAGCGACTGGCGGAGCGCCACGGCTGGCCGGTGGCCTTCGATCTCGGCCGCCATGCCTCCCCCGACTATCCGCTGTTCGACCAGCTGAAAGCCCTGGTGCTCAGGCCCAGCCAACTGGGTGGCCTGGCCCTGTGCCGGGAACTGGCCGAGGCAGCCCGGGCCCGGGGGCTGGAAGTGGTGGTGGCCGACAGCCTGGAAAGCGGCCTGGGCAACGCCCAGTTGGCCCGCCTGAGCGCCCAATGGGCGCCGGGCCAGGCGGCCATGCTGGACCGGTTGCGCTACTTGCTGGACAGGGGCGTGGACGGCAACGGCCGGCCGGACCTCGGCAGACTCACCCTGCTCCGGGAATACGGCTGACAGGCTCCGGTTGGGCACCGAAACCCGGCGCCGGGCCAAGGTTTCCTTGGCAGACGGGGGGTAAATCCGTATAGTCAGGCCGATATTTCGACAGGTTCCCTATCTATGCTTCAAGACAACCCCCTGCTGGCCCAGCTCAAGCAACAGCTGCGCGAATCCATGCCGACCAAGGAAGGCACCGTCAAGGCCACCGCCAAAGGTTTCGGCTTCCTCGAGGTGAGCGAGAAGGAAAGCATTTTCATCCCGCCGCCCTACATGAAGAAGGTGCTGCACGGCGACCGCATCACCGCCCTGGTGCGCACCGAAAACGAGAAGGAAGTGGCCGAGCCGGAAACCCTGGTCGAGCAGGGGCTGACCCGCTTCGTGGCCCGGGTGAAGTGGTTCCGCGACCGGCTCAACATAGTGCCCGATCACCCGCTGATCAAGGACGCCATCAAGGCCCGCACCATCAAGGGGTTGGATGAAAAGGGCCTGAAGGAAGGCGACTGGGTGCTGGGCGAGCTCAAGCGCCACGCCCTCAAGGACAACGGCTTTTTCGCCGAGGTGGTGGAGCTGATCGCCGGGGTCGACGACCCCATCGCCCCCTGGTGGGTGGTGCTGGCCCGCAACAAGCTGGCCAACCAGGCGCCCCGGGACCAGGACGAGTGGCAGACCCTGGAAGAATCCCTGCCGCGCCGGGATCTCACCGAGGTGCCCTTCTTCACCATCGACAGCGAGTCCACCCAGGACATGGACGACGCCCTCAGCGTGAAGAAGCTGGACAACGGCTGGGAGCTGACCGTGGCCATCGCCGATCCCACCGCCTATGTGCCCCACGACAGCGATCTGGACAAGGTCGCCGCCGAACGCGCCTTTACCGTCTACCTGCCCGGCCGCAACATTCCCATGCTGCCGCGCACCCTGGCCGACGAACTGTGCTCGCTCAAGGCCGGCGAAGAGCGCCCCGCCCTGTGCGCCCGCCTGCTGATCGACTTTGACGGCAAGGTCACCGACCAGGTGGAATTCTTCGCCGCCCGCATCCGCTCCCAGGCCAAGCTGGCCTACGACAAGGTCTCCGACTGGGTCGAGCAGAAAGGCGACTGGCAGCCGGAAAGCGAAGTGATCGCCGAGCAGCTGCGCGAGCTGACCGAACTCACCCGCGCCCGCAGCGCCTGGCGCAGCGAGCACGCCATCGTGTTCAAGGACAGGCCCGACTACCGCTTCGAGCTGGACGACGCCAGCAACGTGGTGGCCATTCACGTGGATCACCGCCGCATCGCCAACCAGATGGTGGAAGAGGCGATGATCGCCGCCAACCTGGCCTGCGGCAACTGGCTGGCCGAACACGCCGGCACCGGGGTGTTCAACGTACACGCCGGCTTCGACGCCGAGAAGCTGGCCCAGGTGGCCGAACTGCTGCAGGCCCACGAAGCCCCCTTCGAGCCGGAAAGCCTGGCCAGCCTGGAAGGCTTCTGCGCCCTGCGCCGCTGGCTGGACGCCCGCGACACCAGCTACCTGGACAACCGGGTGCGCCGCTACCAGTCTTTCGCCGCCATGAGCGTGACCCCGGCCGAGCACTACGGCCTGGGCCTGGCCGCCTACGCCACCTGGACCTCGCCCATCCGTAAATACGGCGACATCATCAACCACCGGCTGATCAAGGCGATACTGGCCGAGCAGGAGCACGAGGCCCACGCGCCCAGCGCCGAGCTGGCCCAGCACCTGTCCGAGCAGCGCCGCATGCACCGCCGCGCCGAGCGCGACATCGCCGACTGGCTCTATGTGCGCTACCTGCAGCCGGCGGTGGCCGAGGGCAAGGTATTCGACGCCGAAATCATCGACATCGGCCGGGGCGGCGTAAAGCTGCGCCTGCAGGAAAACGGCGCCGTGGTATTTATGCCCTCCTCGCTGATCCTGGCCAACCGGGACCGGCTGGAATGCAGCTGGGACGACGGCCGCGTCTACCTGGACAAGGAAGCGGTCTACGAACTGGGCCAGCATATCCAGGTGATCCTCACCGAGGCCATTGAAGATACCCGCTCGCTTATCGCCAAGCCGGCCATTCCGCTGGTACCGGAGAAGCAGGAAAAACCGGAACAACCCGCTTCCTGATCGTGAACATCTGATACTGAAAAGGCCTGCGATTGCAGGCCTTTTTTTTTCTTAATTTTTCCTTATCTAACAGATATATACGCGCCTCTCCCACAATCCCCGTCTGATGCTGGCCACTACGACACTTTGTCGCTATTCTTAGCCAAATATGGCTTATTTCATTTTTATCTTAGAGTAAAAACAACGACAGGACGCAGAAAGCAACACGGATAGGTTGACAAGACACAACGACTAAACATCATAGTGGCTGAGCCTGATAATTTAGCCGCCCTTATCCCTGTTGTTTTACCCGCCCTATCGAAGATGCTTGCTTATGAGCCAACAAGCCGAACATAAAAAATTTAAAATCAACAGCTTACATATTGCTTTTCCTCTAATTTAAACAAGCAATATTATTTTTAAGGCCATCAACATGTTGGATTTGCTGAAATACCTTATACCAGAATTTTCACAAATGCTCAGTGACAGTACAGGTGCAATCAGCGCCTGGTTCTGCGTGTTCATAGTTGGCATTTTCGGCATGTCATGCCTCTTCTTGGGCCGACATTACCTTCACTTCAAAGCACGAATTGATGCATTACACTCACTGGTAGATGGCCAAAGCAAGGAGGCTCTAGCTCTGAACCGGCGGGAGACTCTGCAGAAGTCTCAACAACTTAAGGTTTCGGATGCTGGTTCGCTCTGGCGCGAGTTTGACGAAAGTCTGGTTTTTTCGTCAGACCAGAAACAGCTGTTCAATACCCTCGATGCCGAACATTTTTTCAACCCCCGAACCCTAGCCCGCGGGCTGACGGCCAGCCGCCTACTGGCAGCAACCCCCAGCTTTCTGGTGGCCTTTGGGGTGCTGGGTACCTTTATAGGCTTGACGATTGGGCTTGAAGGGCTGGTAGGCACCTCCAATGAAGTGGAGACCCTAAAAGGCGGGATCGACAAACTCATATCAGGTGCCGCTGTAGCCTTTATGACCTCGGTGTGGGGTGTGTTTTTCAGCCTGGTACTGAACTTTATTGAAAAATCGGCTGAACGCTCAGTACTTAACTCCATTCAGAAACTACAGAACCAGATAGACTTTCTATACCCTCGCATCCCTGCAGAACAATCTCTTGTGCACATCGCCGAATACGGTAAGGAAAGCAAAGAAGCCCTACAGGAGTTGCACGAGCGCATAGGGGATCGCCTGCAGGAAACGCTAAACGGCATGAGCGAGGCAATGCAAACGGCACTGGCCGATACGCTTAACAACATCATGGGACCAGCCATCCAGTCTCTGGTCAGCTCAACCAATCAACAATCTAACCAAGTAATGGAAAAACTGGTCGGTAATTTTATGGAAGGAATGACTTCAGCTGGCCGCGAGCAAGGCCAACTGATGCAACAGGCTGCTGCCGATGTGAATTCTGCCGTTACCGAAATGACAGAACGCCTTGATCAGCTGTTCAGCAACCTCAACGATCAGCACACTCGCCGACAGGAATCAGAGAGCGAGCAGAACCGACGCTTTGAAGAGCAGTTGCTGCGTATGGCCGAATCGGCAGAGCAGCGGCAGATACAGCTGGAGAGTCGTTTCAAGCAGTTGCTTGACGGCCTTACTCAACAAATTGACAGCCAGGTAGGCACTTTCGAAAAGCGTGAGTTGGAACGCTCCAAGCATCATGAGCACCTGCAGAATGAACTCATGGAAAAGCAGAAGCAGTTGCTGAATCATCTGGGACAGACAAGCAAACAGCAGATTGACGCTCTTACCGATGCGACAAAGCTGCAGCAACATGAAATGCAGGAGACGGTCAATAAACTGCTGTCTGGCTTCAGAGCTCAGATGACCCAACATGGCGAGCAGGCAGAAAACCGGGAACAGGCGCGCCAGCAGCGCTTTCAGGAGCAACTCGAAGCAGTTACCGCACAACAACAGGAGCTGCTATCAGAACTCGCCAGCACCGTACAAGCTTCCCAACAACAAAGCCGGCAAATGGCCGAACAGCATCAACAACTACTCGATCGCCTGCAAAAAACCACCGAAGCAGCCACCCAAAGCAGCAAGCATCTGGACAGTAGCGCCAGCCAACTGGGCCTGCTATCGGCCAATGTGCGCTCGGCTACAGACTTGCTGGGACAACGTCTGGAACAGGTTACCCAGAGCATCGAACGGGCTGGCAATCAAAATGCCGAGCTGGCTGAAAAGATCAAACAACAAGCCGATATTCTGGCGCAACTGCAGAGCAGCCTTCTGGAGGGAGCACAGCACTTCGAGCTGGCAGCCAGGGAGGCACACAATGGCTTTGGTGAACTGAAACAGTCCCAGCAGGAGTTCCTGGTTGGTGTGAAGAACGAGTTCGTCGATCTGGGTGAAACCCTGCGTACTCAGGTTGAGGCCATTGAGAAACAGGCCGAAGAATGGTTGCGCAACTATGCCAGTGAAGTGCGCAACCAGATCGATGACCGCATGAACAAATGGAACGATGTTTCCTTAACTTATGCTAACCAGATGTACCATACGGCGCAGGCTATGAGCGGCATTCTCGATGAGCTGGAGGCCCGCTGATGCGCTTTCGCAAGCCTCACACTGCAACCGTCGATGAAGAAAATCCCTACTGGATGTCCTTTTCAGACATCATGTCAGCATTGCTGGTCATTTTTATCCTCGCCTCCGTGGTGCTGATACTACAGTTGATGGAAATTCGGGAGGAGCTTCAAAATCGTCAAATCGAGTTTGAAGAAGAAATAGTCGAGCTCAAAAAGGCTGAGCAGGTTCGCCGGACCATACTCGAAGAAGCTGCTGAGGCTCTGCGTAAGCGGGGTATTAACGTGGAGGTCAGTGAGAATCACACCGTGCTGAGTATTCCCAATGACTTACTGGGTTTTGATACCGGAGCCTACGAAATCCACAAGACCTACCAACCGCGAGCGCTGGAAATAGGTCAGGTTATCAACACAGTCCTGACTCGCCAGGACAGGGTTGATTTTCTCGACACCATCTTTATAGAAGGCCATACAGATAATCGGCCACTGCTTGGCTTTATGGGTAAAGGAAACTGGGGGCTGTCCACCTTCAGGGCAATTTCACTCTGGCAATACTGGGAGCAGGCCTTGAGTGATGGGGAACGCCTTTCTCGGCTGAACAACAAGGATGGTAAGCCCCTTTTTTCAGTCAGTGGTTATGGCGAGACACGCCCCGTCATACTCGATCAGCACACAGAAGACGACTTCAGGCGAAATCGCCGAATTGATATCCGCTTTACCATTCGGCGACCGGACAGCACTCAGTATGAGCAAATCAGGAAGCGGCTGGTGGAGGCTGACCCATGAAGCTGCCTTCAGCAAAATTGCCACAGTTGGAATGGAGCCAGAAGCATATCGACTCCTGGAGCAAGCTGACAACCCTTGCTGAAGCCATGGAAGGAAAGGCAGGAAAAAATGACGCCTTCGAACATATGGTACAGCAGCTGCGTAACATGGCACGCACTGGGCGATTTGAGGAACTACCCGAATTGCTCAAACGCCGTGTCACAGCAAGAGCTCTCAGTTGGCTCTGGGTCAGCAATGATGAACTGGGAAACCGATTACTGATTCCTCAGCTACTGGAAACGTTGCTGAAGGCACAATCACCCAGGTTAACCCGCATTACCCTGCAACAACTGGCGCAACTCTATTTTCGTCGCTTCGATCTGCTGAATGAACGTGAAGGCTTGAGGGAGCTACTGGAGCAAAGCCTGTCAGAGCAACTCGCCAAGCTCCCGCCTCCCAAATTTGAAAGTCTTCGAGCAGATCCCTTACAGACCCTGAAAGAACAGGGTCACTGGTTACTCACCCTGCAGGGGCCAAAAGCACTGGCAGAACAGGTACAGCAAGAAGGCACAGAGCTGGCAGACACCTTTACCGCACTGGGTCTGCAGGGCTTCGATGATGGTCGATTTGGTGATATATGTCGCGCTCATTTCTACCTGGAAACCCTGCGCAATCTACCGCTGGAAAAGTGGGATCCGGTCATGGATGAATTGCTCAAGCCCTCTGTGAGCAAGGCTCCTTTTGAAGGAGGCCGGCGTATTGGGCATGCAGCCCTGGAGATCCTGATTGACAGAGCTGGCTTGGACCCGAGCGATGCATGGCAGGACTTTATTCTCCGCCTCGCTGGTGATCCTCGTATCGCCAGCACTGCCAATAATTACCGCGAGTGGTGGCAACCACTTGGTACAGAGCGCATTCAGAGAGTACGATGCTGGTTGTCAAAAGAAGATCTTCGACTCTTTTTGCAAGCTGTAGAGCAGTACGGTATCGAGTCGAACAACCAGGATCTGCAACGAATGTTTCCAGCCCGCAAGCGTTTTCTGGAAGGCCTGTTCAGGCTAAAATTGATCCGAGGAACTCGACTCTTACTGGGTAATCGAGCTCACTATTCTGTAAAGCGAATTCTTGGCAAAGAAGTGCAAACCAACTTTGCCAGAATGGATAGCTCGATGAGTGACAAGGCCGTGATCTACCCAGGGCCGACGCATGATCATTTTTCGCCCAACCTGATCAAGCATCGATCGGTCCAGCGGCAAGGTTGCTCATTTTGATTGTGTCTTACGCTGCAAGAGAGTACATAGTGGAGATCTTGACCAACCCT
>NZ_NMUO01000013.1 GCF_002237365.1 Zobellella denitrificans | reverse complement strand
CTGCTGGCCTGCGGCAGCCTGTTCGTGGCCGGCAGCACCGGCCCCCTGCATATCGCCGCCGCCCTGGACGTGCCCACGGTGGGCTTTTTCCCGTTGCGCCGCTCGGCCACGCCGCTGCGCTGGCGGCCGCTGAACAGCGAGGGGCGGCACCTGGCCTTTCATCCTCCCGGCGAGGCCGGGGAGCAGGTGGAGGACATGAGCCGGGTGGACGTGACTGCAGCGGCGGCGGCGGTCACTCCCTGGGCCCGGACGTTTCTGTCCTGACCCAGAGGTCGGCGTACTTCACGAAGGTGGAGTGGGCCGACAGCAGGCACAGCAGCAGGCCCTGCCGGCCGTCCAGGAAGCCCGCCTTCAGCAGGTACATCTTGAGGAAACAACCCACCCCGTGCAGCAGCCCCTGGGCCAGGGAGCCCTTCTTGCCCCGCTCGGCCCGCTGCCGGGCCCAGGCGGCGGCGTAGCCGGCCGACTTGACCAGGTAGTGCTCCAGATCCCGATAGGTGTAGTGCAGCAGATCCCCCCGCAGGCGGACGGTGTTGATGCCCGGCTTGAGCTCCACCTTTTCGTGCACCAGGGCGTCGTTGTAGCCGGTGAGGGCCCTGGGGTAGAGTCGCAGCACCCGATCCGGGTACCAGCCGCAGTGGCGGATAAAGCGGCCGAACACCCAGGACAGGCGGGAAATGGCGTAGACGGTGTCGTCGGTGGGCCGGGCCAGCACCGCCTCGATGCTGGCCCTGAGCTCGGGGGTGACCCGCTCGTCCGCGTCGATCCACAGTACCCAGTCAGACTGCACCCTGTCCTGGGCCAGCTGCCGCTGGCGGCCGAAGCCGGGCCAGTCGGTGTTCTCGAAGAAACGGGCACCGGCGGCCTCGGCCACCTCCCGGGTGCGATCGGTGCTGCCAGAGTCCATCACCACGATTTCGTCCACCCAGTCCAGGGTGGCCAGGCAGTCGGCCAGGTTGTCCGCCTCGTTCTTGACGATCAGGACGGCGGCGAGGGTGGGGCGCTGGTTCATCGAGAAGGCTCCTGTAACAGATTGAAATCCTGGGTGATGCGGTCGAACTGGGCAATCACCTGCTCGAGGGTGATGCGCTGCATGGCGTGCGGATCCCTGACCCGGGTACGCCAGGGCAACTGCTCGGGGGTCTTGCCGGTTTCCGCCAGCAGGGCTTCTTCGTAGACGCTGACCACGTAGTCCCGGCAGCGGTAGGGGCCGGTGCGCCGGGGGTTGTGGTGGGCGTAGAGGCCGATGACGGGGGTGCCGACCAGGGTCGCCATGTGGGCGGGGCCGGTATCCGGCGCCACCACCAGGCTGGCCTCCTGGATCAGGGCCAGCAGTTGCGGCAGGCTGGTTTTTCCCACCAGGTTTTCATCGATGTTGCTGCTAATATTGCGGATTTTCGCTGCCAGATCCTGTTCCATCTTGGCGGGGCTGCCGATGAGTACCACCTTCATGCCGCGCTCGTGGGCGTGGTCGGCGAGGGCGGCGTAGCCTTCGGCGGTCCAGTTCTTGTAGGCCTTGCTGGCGGCGGGACAAATCAGCAGCAGCGGACGGTGGTCCCGGTGCGGGCGGGCCCAGTCCCGTTCGGCTGCCGGCAGGGGCAGGGACCAGCTCGGGGAGACATCGTCCAGCCCCAGCGCCCGGCCGAAGCCCATAAAGCCGTCCACCACATGGTCGCCGGTGGCGGGCACCCTGAGGTTGGTGAACAGCCACTGCCCGTCCTTGGCTCGCTCCCGCTCGAAACCCAGCCGGTATCGGGCCCGGATCCCCAGGCTGGCCAGGCTGGCGCGCAGGGCCGCCTGCATATGCAGCAGGGCGTCGAAGCGGCGTCCCCGCAGTTGCTGCCACAGGGCGAGATAGCCTTTCCAGCCGGCCTTCTTGTCGAAGGGGATCACCTCCACTCCGGGCAGCAGTTGCAGCAGGCCGGCTTCCACCCTGCCGGTGACCCAGGTGATGCGGGTCTGGGGCCACTGGCGCTGGATGGCCTGCACCAGGGCCACCGCATGGCAGCAGTCGCCGATGGCGGATAAACGCAGCAAACAAAGGGAAGAGGGGGGCGAGCTGAACAGGGCCATGGGTGAACTCTCCTGAATCCGAGTCCGGCATTATGCAAAGCCTTTCCGGCCATGTAAAATCCGTGTTTTCGTCAGGGGGTGGAAATGGAACGGATAGAGCACGGTTCTGAAATTATCTGGTACGATCCCGAATGCTTCGGCGCATTCAAGCGGGATTATTTCGAAATCGACTACTGGCGCGAGCAAAACGCCATCCGCGGCAAGTCGGTGGGGCGCAACACCACCTGGTTCGTGGAGGACGAGGTGGGTCACAAGGTGCTGCGCCACTACTACCGGGGCGGCATGATAGGCCGGGTGATGGAGGATACCTTCCTGCACGTGGCCGAGTCCAAGAGCCGGGCCATGGCGGAATTCACCGTGCTGGCCAAGCTGCACCGTCGCGGCCTGCCGGTGCCCCGGCCCTGCGCCGCCCGCATGGTGCGCTCCAACCTGGTATACCGGGCCGACATCATCCTGACCCGCATCAACAACGCCCGCGATCTGGTGGCTATCCTCAAGGAACAGGCCTTGAACAAGCAGGAATGGCAGGGCATCGGCAGGACCATCCGCCAGTTCCACGACGCCGGCCTCTACCATGCGGATCTCAACAGCCATAACGTGCTGCTGGACGACAGCGGCAAGAGCTGGCTGATCGACTTCGACAAATGCCACTTCCGCCAGCCCGGCAGCTGGTCCCGGGAGAACATGGAGCGGCTGTTGCGCTCCTTTCGCAAGGAGCAGGGCCTGCACCCCGGGTTTCACTGGAGTGAACAGGACTGGCAGGCGCTGCTGAGCGGTTACAGGGCCAGTTGATTATCAGAACAACAATAAATGTGTAACTTGCTGAGCCATATGCATGGCTCAGTTTTTTCGTGGGAAACAAAGTGGCGTTTACGACGTACAGACCAGATATAGATGGGTTAAGAGCAATTGCCGTTTTGACGGTGATTGCATTTCACTTCAATAGTCAATGGTTGCCCGGTGGTTTCATCGGGGTTGATGTCTTTTTTGTTATTTCTGGTTATATCATCACCCGCATTATCTATGCCGAAATGCAGGGAGGTAAATTCTCTTTTTTGTGCTTTTACATAAAGAGAATAAAAAGAATACTGCCTTTGTTTTATCTTGTTTCGGTGAGTACGCTTGCAGCTGCCTGGTTTATGCTTACTCCTGACGATTTGGTGCGGTTGGCCGACAGTCTACGCTATGCCAGTGTATTTATTGCCAATATTTATTTCGAGAAAAACTCAGGCTATTTTGCGCCAGCTGCTGACACTATGCCCTTGTTGCACATGTGGTCACTTTCTGTCGAAGAGCAGTTTTATTTTGTCTGGCCATTACTGCTTTTTTTGTCGGTGAAGTACTTGCCTGCCAGAGACAGAAACTTGTTTTTTATTCTGTCTTTGTTGGTTCTTGTTGGCGTGTCTGAGTATGCAGCCCGAGGAGCAGAAGCGTCCGCTTATTACCTGATCCAGTATCGAGGCTGTGAATTGCTGACGGGTGCCTTGTTGAGCATGCTCGTTCATGGCAGAAAAGATGCGCTATTTGCTCGTGAATCAACGCTGGCTCTGTCTGGATTGATTGGTGGCGTCATTCTATTCACTCTCTTTTTTTCGCTGAATGAAGAGTCTGTATTTCCTGGTTTAAACGCTGCCTTGGTATCTATTGCCACTGCAATGGTTATTCTGAGTGGCGAGTTGAGAAAAGGCGTACTCTATCGTTTGCTGAGCAGTCGAGGGTTGGCGTTTATTGGCAGGCTGTCCTTTTCCCTGTATTTGTGGCATTGGCCTGTGCTGGTTCTTTATCGCTATTACTTTAATGCTATCGGTGCTCAGGGATATGCTGCCTGTGCGGCTCTGACGTTTCTATTTTCCTTTCTTTCCTGGAAATACTTTGAGAAGCCACTCAGGTATCTTAATGTCCGTAAAAGGTGGGTATTTGTCGGCTATTTTATTTTACCAATTTTCTTATTGGTGATGATTGCAAAAGATATCAAACGACACAGTGGCTATGAAGACAGAATGCCGGAGCAAGCGCGTCTTCTCTATAAACTCTCCGTTTCCAGCTTTGATGGTGTGGTAAAAAATGTTGCCGCAGATAGCCGCTATCTGCCATTCGAGCTTATCCCTATTGGTGATGAGCATTTGTTGCCTGATGCGCCTTTGGTATTTCTATGGGGGGATTCTCATGCAGGGCATTTTCGTCCTTTTATTGAAGTGATGGGAAAAAAGAACGGATTTTACAGTCTCTATGGTGGCGCCGGTGGTTGTCCACCATTCATCGGTGTTGACTTGATTAAAAATGGTCGGCCAGAGATAGAATGCACCGACAAAAATAATCGGCTGCTTGAGGTAATAAAGAAGTCGGAAACGTCTATAGTGTTCCTTGCTGGGCGCTGGGCCATGTATACGGAAACCACTCGTTCGGAAGGAGAGAAAGGTAGTCGAGTTTTTCTTGGTGATAGTAGTGATTATTCAGAGTCATTGGAAAATAGTCGCAGGGCTTTTCGTGCAGGCATGGATGCAACAATTGAACAATTGATTGCCTATAGTAAGCGCCCTGTGCTGTTTGAGCAAGCGCCTGCCTATCCATTTCTACCCAGTAACTGTTTGGTAAGGAAAGCAAGATATAGCTGGCTGAGTGAAGAGTCTTGCGATATAGATAAGGCCTCCGTAGATAAGCGACAGCATTACGCTAATGCAGTTATATCCGAGATGGAGAAGAAGTATCCAGAGTTGATAGTCATCCGACTCAACAAATTTATCTGTCAGGGAGATGTTTGTTTTAGTGAGCTGAATGGCGTGCCACTGTACCTAGATAACGATCATCTAAATGCAAAAGGCAGTGAGATGCTGTTTGATTTGTATGAGGAAAGTGAGGCTTATCAGAAGTTGCGCGCTATCTTTCTGAAATAACTAACAGCAGGAGGGGGTGTTCCCCTCCTTGGAAACGCCACTAAATTATCCCTGGGGCAGCGTGCTTGTTCAGCGATATTTTCGTGCTATCTTGTATTATCTACTATGTGGAGTTGCTGTTTTTTTTCATCAAAGTATTGGTGTTTTTCAACGCGATTCTGAGGAAGACAAACTGCCAGCGGGTTAGTGAATAAAAGGAAGGGTTTGCTCTAGAGTCTTCTTGATGGCTCCTTTATTGTTATACACGAATTTCTTGGCATTCTGTCCAATCCTAAGGCGGTATGTTTCATCTTGCAAAAGGTTATTGAGACTGGTGCTTAGCGTATGGCTGTCGTGTACAGCGATAATGGCATCATTATTCTTCAGGCGTAAATAAATGTCACTGAAATTGAAGGTGTAAGGACCGGTCAGCACCGGCTTGCCCAGGGCGGCGGGCTCCAGCAGGTTGTGGCCGCCCCGCTCGATCAGACTGCCGCCGACAAAGGCGATGTCCGCCGCCGCCAGCATGACGGGCAGTTCGCCCATGGTATCACCCAGATAGACCTGGGTCTGCGGGCCGGGATTGCCCTCGGTGCGGCGACAGAGTATGAAACCCTGCTGCGCAACCAGCTCCGCCACCTGGTCGAAACGCTGGGGATGGCGTGGCACCAGTATCAGCAGGGCGTCAGGGTGCCGTTGCAGCAACTGGCGATGGGCGGCGAGGAGCTGTTCGTCTTCGCCTTCATGGGTGGAGGCGGCGATCCAGACCGGGCGTGCAGTTCCCAGCTGCTCGCGCAGTTGCCGACCCTGCTCGAGGATACCCTCGCCGTACTCGATATCGAATTTCATCGAGCCGGTGATGCTGAGCCGATAGCGGGGCACACCCAGCCCGGCGAAGCGCTCGGCATCGTCCCGGTGCTGGCAGGCGATGTGAGTGATATTGGCGGACAATAGCCGGAATATACCGTGAAAACGCCGGTATCTGTCGGCGGAACGGGCCGACAGCCGGGCGTTAAGCACCAGCACCGGCAACCGGCGCTGGCCGCAGGCGTGCAGCAGGTTGGGCCAGAGTTCGGTTTCCATGATCAGCAGGGCCCGCGGCCGGATGCGGCGCATAAAGCCTGCCACCGCCCAGGGGAAATCCAGCGGCGCATAGCGGTGCTCCACCAGTTCTCCCAGCCTGGCCACCTGATCCGCTCCGGTTCGGGTGGTGGTGGTCACCACTATAGGAATCTCTGGATGGGCGGCCTTCAGCGCCTTGATCAGGGGAGTCGCGGCCACCACCTCGCCTACGCTCACCGCATGCAGCCAGAGCGGTCTTGCTGTCGATGTTGGCCTGACCCAGCCCAGATGCTCCGGCCAGCGCCGGCCGAATCCCGGTTTGCCCCGTTTGGGCCAGTAGAGCATGGCCAGCAGGACGGGGCTGAACAGATGGATAAGCAGGTTGTATACGTGGCGATAGGGCATGGGCTTACCGGGCAGATGTGGAGATAAGCTCGTGGCCGAGCAACTTCTCGAGTGCGGTGATCACTCGCTTGGCTGGCAGTTCCTTCAGGCACTTGAGGTGACCCAAGGGGCACTCCCGCTTGAAGCAGGGGCGGCATTCGATATCCGTATGAACCACGGCGACCCGCTCGGCCAGTGGCGGGGTGTACCGGGGGGAAGTGGAGCCGTAGATGCCGACCAGGGGGCGTTGCAGGGCGGCGGCGATATGCATCAGCCCCGAGTCGTTGGACACCACGGCGGAACTGAGCGCCATCAGGTCGATGGCCTGGTGCAGCGAGGTTCTGCCCGCCAGAATATGACAATGCTCCTGCAGCCGCTGCGGCAAGTGGTGTTTGATGGCCTCCGCCACCGGGATATCCTTGGCCGAGCCAAAGATCCATACTTGTCGGCCCTGCTCGATCTGGTGCCGGGCGACCTCGGCGTAGTACTGCTCCGGCCAGCGTTTGGCCGGCCCGAACTCGGCGCCCGGGCATAGGCTCAGAATGGATCTGTCTGTGGTCAGTCCCAGCTCGCTCAGGGCCTGCCGCTGGTTCTGCGGATCGACCCGCAGTGTGGGCCAGGGCAGTTCCGGGAGACAGTGGTTATCCTTCATCTGCTCCCTGGGGTAGGCCAGTGAGACGTAGCGTTCCACCATCAGTGGGAAATCGGTCTTGTTGCGGCGCAGATCATTCAGCAGGCCATAGCGGGACTCGCCCTTCCAGCCAGTGCGTTTTTTGATGCCGGCAAACAGCGGGATCAGCGCAGATTTGAGGGAGTTGGGCTGGACAATGGCCCAGTCATAGCCCTCGGCGGCCAGTTGCCGGCCCAGGCGGAAGCGTTCGGCCAGCTTGAAGTCCCCGTGGCCCAGTGGCATAACGATGGCCCTGTCCACCTCGGGCATCCGCTCCAGCAGGGCGCAGCACCAGGCCGGCGCCATCACATGCAGCTCGGCACCGGGGTGCAAGCGCTTCAGGGTGATATAGAGGCTCTGGGACATCACCATGTCACCCACCCAGGAGGGGCCTATGACTAGAGTTTTCATCCGGATATATTCGTCTGTAAAGCCATGTTATGTTGCATGATTATAAATAGATGAACCTGATATAGCTACCATAGAAAGTGGATGTCTGATGTGTCATCTTTTTCAATCATCATTTATTAACACTCTTTAATGCAAAAAATGGTAGGTGGTGATTATTTAAAAATTCTTCTAAGTAGTCGTCCTTCAAGGTTTTTTAATGATCTTTTTAGGCGTTTTTTGTCGACCGGCTTTCCCGACAAGCCTGCCATGTATTTCCAATCATCCAAGTCATACTCAAGTGCAATGTTTCCGCGCTGATAAAATCTTTCAGTGACATCAAGCCCCATCTTGGCTGGTTCGCAAACTATAAGGTTATGGGCGATAAATGTTCTCCAAAAATCAGGCCCCAGACCTGCATCATCTCCAGCTTTAGTGTTAATAAACAGCTTTTTGTTCATCAGTCTGGACAACCAGTGAAGGCACAAAAACTGCTCTGTTGCTGGATAGCGAGACTTGTATCCAGAACGCTTACTGAAGTGAAGCGCTGGAACAGGAAGGTCATGCCATATTTTAAGCAAGTCCTGTGTTTCCCCAAAGTCAAATAAATCACTCTTGTGGAAGTGAACTGGCTGGCCGATGTGAGATGAAATAAAAAATGTGCTGCTTGTGACAACGCGATTCTTCAAGTAGGAAATGGCTGGTACTCTTGGAGCAGAGGCAAATCGTTCAAATAGATCAACAAAACCTCGGCCTTTAATAATGTTGTCGGTTCTTACTTTGGCTGCGTATCGAGTTTTTACAGCCATGAGGCCCTGATGGGCGCTATGGAGCTGCCTGTTGTTGTTCAGTTTTATCTCTTCATTATCATTGAAAACACTATTTTGTCCTGGATCATCAAGTAGTAACACTTTATCTACACCCAGGTTGGCAACATCCTGACCTTTCCAGGTTGACAGTATGATGGTGGAACTGGGGAATAGCTCTCTGATTGATGCAACATTTTGTTCTGTTACACCTTCAATCTGTGCACGGCTTTTACTAGAAGATACGGGTCCTTGCAATACAAAGGTAATGTCTTTGTCATCAATTTTGATATCGTTTTCAGGCTTGTAGAAACTCATGATACTCACTCGGAATGCCACAAAAAATAACATCATCACGATCAATAAGGTGATAGTGAACCGTCAATCCTTTCTCAATCAGATGGTTGTATAGCGGAGCAATATAGAGTTCCCCCTTTTCCCATTCTGTCTTGGGTTTTGATAAATAGTCAAAGTACGCATTTAAAAAATGATTTTTTTTAGAAAAGTGATATAATCCAGTGCTACATAAGTTGGATATTGGTTTTTTTTCAGCAGTCTGAATCACTTCGGTGCTGTCAGGATGCCTGGGCTTGGCAAATGACCAGTTGTCACCGCTTCCTTCAAAGACTTCCAGATATCCACAACCTGAACTTGCCACCTCCGGGAAAACGAAGTTTGGTCTGAAGGTGTCTATATTGAAAATGGTGATTTCATCATTGTAATCAATGCCTTGGTCTGATAATCCGGCCAGTCCTAGCGAAACGGTTTCAGCCTGACCGCGTGTTTCCTGCTCCAGAACAATGATATGGAATTCTTTAATCCCCAGTCTTTTTGCAGACTGCGCAACAAAGTCCGCAGTATTGAAAGCGTCTCTGACAATAAAAAGAAATGGTGTGCTCAAAAAGTATGAATCAAAACTGCTCACTGAGTGGTCGAACAACGTCTTTCCATGAGCCTCAAGCATATACTTGGGCTTTGCATAGCCGGCTTTAAAAAAACGTGAACTCATACCCGCCATCGGTATCACTATCATTGCTTAACTCTCGTCATGATCTGATGAAGTCTAAATGCATTGGCAAAAAAGGCCTGCTGACGTTTTGGGTCATCCTCATGAAGAGGCAGCATCGACAAAAATAACTGTATTTGCATGGCATAGAGATGCTGTGCTTCCAGCCCAAAGTGATGTTTAATCATTTCAACAAATCCCTGCTGTAATTCTTTGTGTTCGGCAGGCTCTGCAATTGATAAAAATATGTTATTTTCGTGGGTGTCAACCTGATAATATCCCGCAACTATCCAGTCATACAAGCCCAGCACAGAGTGACTGAGCTTGGCTATGTCATAACGAATATCACCATATAAAGTTTTTTTTCCTTCAGGAGTCATGCCTCTCGGATCTATTATTTTGATTTTCTCGGCACGAAAATCATATAGTATATTACTGAAGCAGAAGTCACCATGCAGGACCGAGGCATGAGGACTGCAATCGGGCAAGTTGTCGTGACTGTCCTGCAATATTTTCTTGAGTGACACACTTGGCTCGCCATTGAATACCCAACAGCTTGAAGGATCCAGATCGGTATTTTGGCAATATTCCTTTATTCGTTGTTCAGTCTTTATTCCGAACAATATATCCAGGGAGTTGCTTTCGGCTTCGTCCGGGGCCTTTGTGTTATAGCATTCAACAAGAAAATCAATGCAATTCTTTAATATGGATTGCCAGCTTGGAAGGGGAAGTCTTGAAAAGACGAATAGCTCATTAAGTGCCGTATTATGCAAATACTCAAGACGATAAGAAATCTTGCCATCACGTGAGGTCTCGCAGCCCAAAAACTGTGGAGTATAGCCGCGTAATGGGGCCGGCAGCTTTGTGAACCACTCTGCTTCTGCCGAGATCTTATTGTTATGTGAACTGGATTTTTCTATCCAGTGTGGCGTGATCACCAACTCGTTGAATGCACGTTGTGTAGTGAATTTTGCCTTGGAACGGTAGTAGGTATTAACATGGCCAAAGTCCAACCAGCCAGAAGAATATACTGGTGTCAGTCCGACAGCTTGATGATAGCGGTTAAGACCCTGTATAAAGTTCCACTCACTCTGAGTAATGCATT
Source organism: Zobellella denitrificans (assembly GCF_002237365.1). GTDB lineage: Bacteria > Pseudomonadota > Gammaproteobacteria > Enterobacterales > Aeromonadaceae > Oceanimonas > Oceanimonas denitrificans. The sequence goes on along the minus strand of NZ_NMUO01000013.1, from coordinate 48,736 downwards.
TCAGAATTGTCTTAGGTTGGCTGAACTTGAAGTAGCCATCTATGATTCTTGTTGTCTCTCTCGTTTTCTGAGGTTGGTGATCTTTTAGCCACTCACAATGGTCGTCAGTTAATACCGCCCAGTTGTAACTGTATTTTGCCAAAGAAATACTGACTACGTCATCACCAACAGGTAGTTGTTGGAATAGGGTATCTCCATAAAGCACATGCAACGGCTTGTCGAGTCGATGACCACTGATATTGACTGCCGCTACCAGGGATGCACCCAGGCTCAGTCCATCGGGGATGGGGACGACTTCTATTTTGTTTTCATCCAGCCAGGCTTGGTCAATGGGAGAAATATCGAACGACTCCGGAAGGGAAAGATAAATCTGTAATCCCTTTGGTGCCAAAGCCACCTGATGCTGAAATAGTCGCCTATTCCCCAGGGGTAAAAAGCTGGGAGGTATTCGTCCGAATTCTGACTCTAGCTCCTGCCCAACATAGGCACCCGACATGATTAGAAACATGTTTTTTCTTTCTCGAGCAGTTTGTGAATTTCTTCTAATGTCATTGAAGTGAATTCAGAGGGGCGAATGGAACGATCATCAATATAAAAACCTTCGTGGCCACACCACGGCTTGCCAACCAGGATTTCATCATAGGGCACAGAGTGTCTGTCCAGCCAATCTGTAATGACAGGCAGTGTATGGATGTTAATTTTACCAACATTTCCCTCATAGGTGCGCATATTGCGTGCCGTAGAAATGACAATCTCAAATCCTTGCTTTTTATATTCTCGAAGTTGCTCTATTACTTCCTCTTTGGGGAGCACATTCCTGTAGTCAGAGGTGTTAGCCTGAGTCAGAGTACCATCCAGGTCAACAATTAGTTTTCTCATATTTTGTTGACCCCACTACCTTTAACTTTATTGTTATTGCTCATGCAAGCAGACAAATTTGTTAGAATTAGCGATGCCTTTTCAGAAATAGACACTCAGTTATCCTCTTTTTTGACCAGGTCTGCCGGATTGATGTGGGTCCATTTGGAGCGAGGACGATCCAAATATTGAAAGTGTTCATTGGTGAAACTCCCCTGGATACAAACGTATTTACGATCTTCCGTATGAATGTCATTTTTTTCTTTGAGAAGCTCGTCAAATACGCCTGGTCCGGTAGAGTAATAAACTCCCATGGCCGGATCATAATTATCAATATTGTATAATACTTTTTCAATCGCGCTTTCAAGATCCTGATTGTTTGGGGCGGATGCAATAAAATAATTGGTGAAGCGAGTGTTGTTATCTATTTTTATATAAATAGCCTTTTCTTCCATACCAATCAGCTTGTCCAACGGCCATACCAGGGTAGCATCTATATCCATATATACACCACCTTCGAGATTCAAGACTACCAGGCGCCATAAATCAGCCTGAGCTGCACCATTGGTGAGTTTCATATAGGCGTCATAGACTTCTTTTTTCGCGTTATTTTTTAAATATTCTCCACGAGCTTCGGTGCTTACATAGCGGTAGTCACAGTCAAGGGACATTAAGCGATTGAACAAGTAGTTCATATACACGGGCAAGGTGCACTTGTTGGTGAAGTTGGTTTGCCAAATGGTACGAGGAATCGAGCTGCGTCGGGACAGACTGAGCTTTGCAGGGGAGTACTCAGGGATGGAAAAGCGTAGATTTGGTAATAAGAAGTGAAATAGGTAGGAGAAAATTTTGAAAACATTGCCGATCAATCGGGTGAGGCGGTTGACTATGAGAATAGGAGTCTTGTTCATAATGGTCCTGTATTTCAGATGCATGAGCGCTCAGGTTGTGGGGATGGCCTTAACCAATGTTTTTTCACTTTAGTGCTCCCACGCAATGTTACTTTTTATCTTTCTTGCGGGAGTTCCAGCAACAATTGTTTTTTCTTCAACATCTCTAGTAACTATGGCGCCGAAGGCAACAATGCTGCCATCATTTATAGTTACACCTTTTAATATGGAAGCATTGGCGGCTATCCATACGTTATTGCCTATGTGGATGTCTTGAGGGTGGTTAAGAATTTTTTTTGTATCCGCATCGTAAATAGGATGTCCATCGTAAGTCATGACACTGATATCGCGAGAAAACATGCAATGCTCACCTATCGTGAGCCTGGTACCCTCACCCTTGGCTGACAAATACGCTCCTCCGATATCTGTTTGTTTACCTATACGAATAAGACAGTTGTTGCCGACTATTTCCAATGTGCTAAAGCTGATATTGGCACCATTATCAATTTCTATGATGTTGTTCTCTCCTCTAACGCTGATCACGCAACGGCGAAACTTACCATTGCCAAGAACAACAAGACGGTTTCCCTTACCAGATAACTTGATTTTGTTCCATATCAGATAAGAATCCGGGCTGGTAAGGAGCTGGCCGCCTTTGCTTTTTATTATATTTAGCAATCTTGATGTCAGCTTGTTAAACATGAAAATATTCCATTGACTTGAGAAGACTATTTATTCTTTCTGAACACATAATCCCCCTTGATCTTCCGCCACAGCCCGAACACGTCGGTGCGGGGGAAGATGGCGATACGGCGGATCTGGTAAGGATCTTCGTGCATGGCCAGGGGGCCGCTGTTGGTGGCTACGGCGAAGGGGTAGCCCAGCTCCCTGGCCAGCGCTTTGCTGTCTTCGTTATGGCTGCCGAAGGGGTAGGCGAAGGAGGCGAGGGGCCGGCCCAGCAGCTGTTCCAGTTGCGCCTTGTTGTCGGCGATTTCCCGTCGCTGTTCTTCCCTGCTCAGGGTGTCCAGGTGCGGGTGGGTCAGGGTATGTCCGCCGAATTCCACCAGGCCGGAGTCGGCCATTTCCTTGATCTGCTCCGGCGTCATCAGCTCCACCCGCTTTTCCGGGTTGCCGGGCTGCTCCACGTCCCAGCGATTGAAACGCTCGCCGGTCACCAGGTAGATCACCGCCTTGAAACCGTACTTTTTCAGCAGGGGGAACAGCAACTCGTAGTTGTCCCGGTAGCCGTCGTCTACCGTGATGATGATGTACTTGCTGTCCGGCGTCAGCCGGCTGGCCAGGCCCTGGTCGGCCAGATCGGCGAAGGTGAGGGTCCGGTAGCCGAGGCGTTTGAGCAGCTTGAAGTGCTTTTCCAGCATGTTCACATGCAGATAGGTGCCATGTACCCCTTTTTCGCTGTCGTCGCGGATAAAGCGGTGGTACATGACGATGGGCACTTCCCGCCGCAGCCGGTGCACATAGACGCTCTGGTAGTGCTGCTCCAGCTCGTCGGCCACGGCGACGAGATCGTAGTTGCTCCTGACCTTTGTCATTACCGCGGGTGCCGTGCCCTGGCAGGCCAGCGCCGTCGCTATCCGGTCGGGCAGGGCGGCGAAGTCGATGTCCAGGTCCATGGGCCCGATATCGCCGAAGTTGCCGGCCATGGCAGCATCAATATTGTCGGGCGTCACCAGCCCCGGGGCGCTGGCTTCGCCGATGGCGAAGGTGGGCCTGCCCATCAGGATGGACTCCATGGCCACCCGGCCGGCACCGATCACCAGATCGGAGGTGGCCATCAGCCCGGGCACGTCCCGCACATAACCGAGAAACTCCACCTTGTCCTGAAAGCGCCGGAAGCGCTCGGGAAGCTCGGAGCCGGAGGCCACCTGCACCCGGTACCTGTCGGTATCCAGGCACTGATCCAGCAGCCGGTAGCAGAGCTCGCCTTTGGGGCCGGTGAGCCGGCCGACGATGCTGATCACCGGCCGTTCATTCACCGGTGCCGGCACGGGCTGGTAATGACGGGTGTCGATGCCGTTGCGGCCGATGGCGATCAATCCGGGTTCGACGCCAAGGGCACTGATCAGCTGGTCCCGCACCGCCTCGCATACCGCCAGGGCGCGGTCGCCCAGGGCATGGAATTTCTTGCGTGAGGCGTGCACCGGCTGGCGGCCGTGCACCGAGGTGATCATGGGCGTGCCGGTCAGTTTGCAGGCCACATAACAGCTCCAGCTGGAGGCGCGGCTGTGGGCATGCACCAGCTGGATGCGGTGTTTTTTGATGAGATAAATCAGGTAACCCACATGCCAGAAGCGACGGGGGACGCTGCGCTTGTTGAAGCGCAGCCGGAAGAACTGGCCCTGGTGCGGCTTGGTCAGGGTGTCGGAGACATAAAATACCCGGTGCCCGCGCCGGTTCAGCTCGTCGCCGAGGGTGGTGGCATACACCTCGGCCCCGGTCACTTCCAGCTGGGACAGCGCCATCAGTATATTCATGGGCGGCCCGGGCGTTATCTGTTCAGCCAGGCCATGTATTCCGCCACCCCTTCGGTCACCGTCCTGAATTCATGGGGGTAGCCGGCGGCGCGCAGCTTGGTCAGATCGGCCTGGGTAAAGCTCTGGTAGCGGCCCTTCAACTGCTCGGGGAAAGGGATGTACTCAATCTGGCCCTTGCCATGATGTTTGATCACCGCCTCGGCCACGTTGCTGAAGGGCTCGGCGCGGCCGGTGCCGCAGTTGAAAATGCCGGAAACCTGCGGGTTCTGCCAGAACCAGAGGTTGACCTTGCACACATCGTCCACGTAGATGAAGTCGCGCATCTGGCCGCCGTCCGGGTAGCCGTCGCAGCCTTCGAACAGTTTGGGGTTTTCGCCCTTGTGCAGCTGGGTGTTGAGGTGGAAGGCTACGCTCGACATGCCGCCCTTGTGCTGTTCGCGCGGGCCGTACACGTTGAAGTATTTGAGCCCCACCACCTGGGACTGGATCTCCGGCTGCAGGCGGCGCACGTACTGGTCGAACAGTTGCTTGGAGTAGCCGTAGACGTTGAGCGGCTGCTCGTATTGCGGCTCTTCGATGAAGTTGTCGTTGCGGCCGCCGTAGGTGGCGGCGGAAGAGGCGTAGATAAAGGGAATGTCCCGTTCCAGGCAGTAGTGCAGCAGATCCTTGGAGTACTCGTAGTTGTTCTCCATCATGAACTTGCCGTCCCACTCGGTGGTGGCGGAGCAGGCGCCTTCATGGAAGATGACCTCGATGCCGCCCCACTCCTCGAATTCGTCGCCGGACACGATGCGGTGCAGAAACTCGTCCTTGTCCAGGTAGTCGGCGATGGTCAGGTCGACCAGGTTGACGAACTTGGTGCCATCGGTCAGATCGTCGATCACCACCACGTCGGTCCGGCCCTGCTCGTTCAGGGTCTTCACCAGGTTACTGCCGATAAAGCCGGCGCCGCCAGTCACAATGATCATCGTTAGCTGCCTCTTGCTGGCCGGAATCTGTCCGGCAAAACGGAATAAAATCGGGCGAAAGTTTATCATGGTTCGGCGACAGAAAACTAACCCGCCCGCCTGTGTTACTATTCAGTTATGTCAGTGAGTATTGGTTAACAGGATGAAAACCAAGGACCGTATTGTCGCCGCCGCCCTGCAGTTGTTCAACGAGCAGGGGGAGGCGAATGTTACCACCAACCATATTGCCGCCCATCTGGGCATCAGTCCGGGCAATCTTTATTACCACTTTCGCAATAAAAACGACATTATCCATCGCATTTTCCAGCAATATGCCGAGCATTTGCGCAAGAGTTTTACCCCGGTCACCGGCCCGGCCAGCGCCAGCCCGGCGGTGTGGTTCCACTACCTGGACGCCATCTTCTATGTAATGTGGGAGTTCCGTTTCTTCTACGCCAATCTCAACGACATCCTGCACCGGGATCCGGAGCTGCACAAAAAGTACCTGGCGGTGCAGCGGGAGTTGGCCGTCAACCTGCAGGCCCTGCTGCGGGAGCTGAATGCCCAGCAGGTGCTGGCCATTCCCGACCAGGAGATAGAGCCCCTGACTCAGACCCTGAAGATGGTCGTCTCCTTCTGGGTCAGCTACCAGTCGGCCCAGTCGCTCGATCCCCGCATCAGCCAGGCGGTGCTGTACGAGGGGGTGGCCCGGGTGCTGCTGTTGCTCAAGCCCTACTTCCACCCGGAGAAAGGAGCCGAACTGGCCAAATTGTCGGAGCATTATCAGGCGTTGGCCCGTACGCCCAGTGATCCCTTTCACAAATAGTCGGCTTGCTTAGAATATCTTGTGTCAAAGGGGATTGTTGGTAGTAAAATGACCTGAAATTAACCCAGTCAGCCAGATTGATAACGGGAGTTCAGTATGTCGTTGGCATTTTATGCTCATATCAGCGAGCAATTGGCGCAAACCAAGGCCGAAGGGCTCTACAAGCAGGAGCGGGTGATCACCTCTCCCCAGAGTGCGGCCATCGAGGTTGGTCAGCGGGAAGTGATTAACTTCTGTGCCAACAACTACCTGGGACTCGCCAACCATCCCGCATTGATCAAGGCGGCCCAGCAGGGACTGGACAGCCACGGTTTCGGCATGGCCTCGGTGCGTTTCATTTGCGGTACCCAGGATCTGCACAAGCGGCTGGAGGCGGAGCTGTCCGCCTTCCTCGGCATGGAAGACACCATCCTCTACACCTCCTGCTTCGACGCCAATGCCGGCCTGTTCGAAACCCTGCTGGGGCCGGAAGATGCCATCATCTCCGATGCCCTCAATCACGCCTCCATCATCGACGGGGTGCGGCTGTGCAAGGCCAAGCGCTACCGCTATGCCAACAACGACATGGCCGAGCTGGAGGCCTGCCTGCAACAGGCCTCCGCCGACGGTGCCCGCTTCAAGCTGATCGCCACCGACGGTGTCTTCTCCATGGATGGCGTCATCGCCAACCTCAAGGCCATCTGCGACCTGGCGGACAAGTACGACGCCCTGGTGATGGTGGACGACTCCCACGCCGTGGGTTTCGTCGGCGAGCAGGGCCGGGGCACCCCCGAGTACTGTGACGTGATGGGCCGGGTCGACATCATCACCGGCACCCTGGGCAAGGCCCTGGGTGGTGCTTCCGGTGGTTATACCTCCGGCAAAAAGGAAGTGATCGACTGGCTGCGCCAGCGCTCCCGTCCCTACCTGTTTTCCAACTCGGTGGCGCCGGCCATCGTCGCCGCCTCCATCAAGGTGCTGGAAATGCTGAAAGACGGCGACGATTTGCGCAGAAAGGTGCGGGAAAACAGCGACTATTTCCGGGAGAAGATGACCGCCGCCGGCTTTACCCTGGCGGGCAAGGATCACGCCATCATCCCGGTGATGCTGGGCGATGCCGCCCTGGCGGCCAACATGGCCGACAGGCTGCTGGAGCGGGGCATCTATGTCATCGGTTTCTCTTTCCCGGTGGTGCCCAAGGGCCAGGCCCGCATCCGTACCCAGATGTCGGCGGCCCACAGCCGCGCACAGCTGGACCGGGCCATCGCCGCCTTCACCGAAGTCGGCCGGGAACTGGGCGTGATCTAAGGGGAGCATGACGATGAAAGCACTGGCAAAACTGAAAGCGGAACCCGGCATCTGGATGACGGAAGTGCCCGAACCCGAGCTGGGCCACAACGATCTGCTGATCAAGATCCGCAAGACCGCCATCTGCGGCACCGATATCCACATCTACAACTGGGACGACTGGTCCCAGAAGACCATCCCCGTGCCCATGGTGGTCGGCCACGAATACGTGGGCGAGGTGGTGGCCATCGGCCAGGAAGTGCGTGGCTTTGACATTGGCGACCGGGTGTCCGGCGAGGGCCATATCACCTGCGGCCACTGCCGCAACTGCCGCGCCGGCCGCACCCACCTGTGCCGCAACACCGTGGGGGTGGGGGTGAACCGGGAGGGCGCCTTCGCCGAGTACCTGGTGATCCCGGCCTTCAACGCCTTCAAGCTGCCGGACGAGATTTCCGACGATCTGGCCTCCATCTTCGACCCCTTTGGCAATGCGGTGCACACCGCCCTGTCCTTCGATCTGGTGGGCGAGGACGTGCTGATCACCGGCGCCGGCCCCATCGGCATCATGGCCGCCGCCGTGGCCCGCCATGTGGGGGCCCGCCATGTGGTGATCACCGACGTCAACGAATACCGGCTCGAGCTGGCCCGCAAGATGGGCGTGACCCGGGCGGTCAACGTGGCCAAGGAAAAACTGGACGACGTCATGGCCGAGCTGGGCATGACCGAAGGCTTCGACGTGGGCCTGGAAATGTCCGGGGTGCCGGCGGCCTTCCGCGACATGCTGGACAAGCTGAACCACGGCGGCAAGGTGGCCATGCTGGGCATACCGCCCTCCGACATGGCCATCGACTGGAACAAGGTGATCTTCAAGGGCCTGGTGCTCAAGGGCATCTACGGCCGGGAGATGTTCGAAACCTGGTACAAGATGGCCAGCCTGATCCAGTCCGGCCTGGATCTGACCCCCATCATCACCCACCACTTCAAGGTGGACGACTTCCAGCAGGGCTTCGACGTGATGCGCTCGGGCCAGTCCGGCAAGGTGATACTGGACTGGCAGTAAGCCGCCCCGCCTGGTTAAACAAGGGCCCGCCTCGGCGGGCCCTGTTCTTTCGGAAATCCGGGGATATGGCTTCCGGCTTCCGGCTTTCAGTCCCTAATCCCTGCTCCCGGGCGGACATACCGAGTCCCGCACCACCAGCCGGGGCTGGAGTTCCAGCTGCTCGGGCCGGTGATCTTTTTCCTTGATCTGCTTCAGCAGCAGCTCCAGGGCCCAGCGGCCCAGGGTGCGTTTGGGATGGGAGATGGTGGTCAGGGGCGGGCTGGTAAAGCGTGCCATGTTGACGTCATCATAGCCGATCACCGAAATGTCCTGGGGTACCCTGAGCCCGGCCTGGGTGATGGCGCAGATGGCGCCGAAGGCCATGGTGTCGCAGAAGGCGAACACGGCCGTGGCGCTGCTCCCCTGCCGCAGCAACTGCTGCATGGCCCGGTAGCCGCTTTCGCTCTCGAAATCTCCCTCGATAATCTGTTCGGGCGGCAGTTCCAGGCCGGCCTCGGCCAACGCCCGGGTAAAGCCGTCCAGTCGCAGCCGGCTGGTGCCCTTGTGCAGGTGGCCGGTGATGCAGGCGAAATCCCGGTGTCCTTGTTCTATAAGGTATTTGGCGGCCAGATACCCGCCAATGTCGGCGTTATCGTGGATGATGTCGGCAAAATCATTGTCCCGGCTCCAATCCAGCATCACCAGCGGCAGGCTGGGGTGCTGCTGCAACAGTTCGGTGAGGGAAGGGGGGGTATCGGTGCAGATCACCAGCAGGCCGTCCACCCGTTTCTCGAGCAGCATGCGCAGGTGCATCAGCTGTCGCTCGGGCTGGTTCTCGGTATTGCACAAAATCAGACTGTAGCCCAGTTCGAAGCAGAGATCCTCCACCGCCTGCACCACTTCCGCGAAGAAGGGATGGGCGCTGGTGGTGACCAGCATGCCGATGGTGCGGGTATTGTTGACCTTGAGGCTGCGCGCCACCGAGTTGGGGGCGTAGTTGAGTTCCCGCACCGCCTGCTCGACCCGGGTCCGGGCGGCCTCGCTCACCTTGCGGGTCCGGTTGAGCACATGGGAGACGGTGGAGATGGACACTCCCGCCTGTGCTGCCACATCTTTGATGGTCGCCATGCTGACACCTCGAACTGGGAAAGGACACATAGTAGCAAATGTCATCGTCAAGCGGTGCTTTGGTGTTCACCTCCGGGCGACACCTCGGCGAGGACGGAGCCGGAAGGCGGCATGACACCTCGCTGCCTGTTTTTTAGGCAGGTTCGGGTTATGGACCACTCCCGGATGGGATCCGGCTTCACACTCTTTGTTTTTATTTTGTAACCGGCCCCATCTGAAGCATTTTTCTCTTGTGGAAATGACGCACTAGGGTTAGAAAAAAGGGCAGACCGGATCATCTCCGGCAAGACCAATATCAGGACAGAGGGAATTTACATGGTCATATGGAACAAGAAGGCGGTAGCGGTGGCGGTGTTCGCCGCCCTGGGTTACGGCGCGGCCTTTTCCGCCTCGGCGGAAACCGTAAAGATTGCCATTGCCGGCCCGGTAACCGGTGCCGTGGCCCAGTACGGCGACATGCAGTTTACCGGCGGCCGCATGGCGGTGGAGCTGCTCAACCAGTCCGGCACCCTGGGCGAGTACAGCCTGCAGGCGGTGGAATACGACGATGCCTGCGATCCCAAGCAGGCGGTGGCGGTGGCCAACCGCATCGTCAATGACGGTGTCCAGTTCGTGGTGGGCCACCTGTGCTCCGACAGCACCCTGCCGGCGTCGGACGTGTACGACGACGAAGGCATACTGATGGTAACGCCGGCCTCTACCAACCCCGCCATCACCGAGCGGGGCCTGGAGTTTGTGATGCGGACCATCGGCCTCGACAGTGACCAGGGGCCGACCGCCGCCCGCTATATCCTGGAGCACGCCAAGCCCAGCCGCATCGCGGTGATCCATGACAAGAAACAGTACGGTGAAGGCCTGGCCTCCAGTGTGCGCGACGCGCTGAAGCAGGCCGGTGTCGAGGTGGTGGCCTACGAGGGGATCACCTCGGGCGACAAGGATTTCTCGGCACTGATCGCCAAGCTGCAGCGGGAACAGGTGGACTTCGTCTATTATGGCGGCTACCACCCGGAACTGGGGCTGATCCTGCGGCAATCCGCCGAGAAAGGTTTCAAGGCCCGCTTTATGGGACCGGAAGGCGTGGGCCACAAGGACATCACCTCCATCGCCGGCGATGCCTCCGAAGGCCTGCTGGTCACCCTGCCCAAGAAATACGACCTGGATCCGGCCAACGCCGCCGTGGTCGAGGCGATCAAGGCCAAGGGCGAGGATCCCACCGGCCCCTTCGTATGGACCACCTATGCGGCGGTGGAAGCCATCGCCGAGGGCATCAAGCGCGCCGGCACCGAGCCGGAAGCGGTGGCCGAAGCGCTGCGCGCCGAGCCGGTGAATACCGTGATGGGCCCTCTTTCCTGGGATGACAAGGGCGACCTGCTCGGCTTTGAGTTCGGCGTGTTCGAATGGCACAAGGACGGCTCTTCCACCCAGCTGTAAGGGGAAGCACCTCCTGACGCAAGCGGGGCCTGCCGGCCCCGCTTTGGTATTCCCCCATTTTCCCGACCGCTCTTACGACAAGGACAAGGTTGTATGTCTGAGCCTGTGCTTTATTTCATCCAGCAACTGCTCAATGGCCTGACCATTGGCAGCACCTATGCCCTGATCGCCATCGGCTATACCATGGTGTACGGCATCATCGGCATGATCAACTTCGCCCATGGCGAGGTCTACATGATCGGCGCCTATGCCGCCTTCATGGTGATGACCGGCCTGATGATGATGGGCATCGACAGCAGCTTCCTGCTGCTGACGTCCGCCTTCCTGGTGAGCATCACCCTGACCAGCGTTTATGGCTATTCCATCGAGCGGGTGGCCTACCGGCCGCTGCGCAGCAGCAAGCGGTTGATCGCCCTGATCTCCGCCATCGGCATGTCCATCTTCCTGCAGAACATGATGCGCCTCAGCCAGGGCTCGCGGGACGTCGCCATGCCCAGCCTGATCCCCGGCGGCTGGAGCTTCGGCGAGGGTAGCTTCCAGGCCTCCCTGTCCTACATGCAGCTGATCATCTTCCTGGTGACCTTCGTCGCCATGACCCTGCTGTCGCTGTTTATCTCCCGCTCGCGCATGGGCCGCGCCTGCCGCGCCTGCGCCGAGGATCTGAAGATGGCCAACCTGCTCGGCATCAACAGCAACACCATCATCGCCCTCACCTTCGTGATCGGCGCCGCCCTGGCGGCGGTGGCCGGGGTGCTGCTGGGCTCCTATTACGGCGTCATCAACCCCTATATCGGCTTTATGGCCGGGCTCAAGGCCTTTACCGCCGCCGTGCTTGGCGGCATCGGCAGCATTCCCGGTGCCGTGCTCGGCGGCCTGCTGCTGGGCGTGACCGAGGCCATGACCGGCGCCTACTTCAGCACCGAGTACAAGGACGTGGTGTCCTTCGGCCTGTTGATCGCGGTGCTGCTGTTCATGCCCACCGGCATTCTGGGCAAACCGGAGGTGGAAAAGGTATGAACAAGTTCAAACCCGCCTTCATCGCCGCCGCCCTGTTCCTGGTGCTGGCCGGCTGGCTGCTCGGCTTCCGGCTGGAAACCGCCGGTACCCGGCTGGTGGTGACCAACCGCCTGGACGCGGCCTGGGAGTGGTTGGCGCTGGGGGCCGCCCTGGTGTTCCTGGCCCAGCTGTTTCAGGCCCAATTGCGCAAGCCCTTCCGTTACCTCTCCGATCGCAAGGGCCATTTCGCCCTGCCTGCGCCGGAAGAGCAGCCCTGGCTGTATCGCATCGTCACCGTGCTGGTGCTGAGCGCCCTCATCATCTGGCCTTTCGTCGGTTCCCGCGGTGCCGTCGATCTGGCCACCCTGACCCTGATCTACGTGATGCTGGGGTTGGGACTCAACGTGGTGGTGGGCCTGGCCGGGCTGCTGGATCTGGGCTACGTGGGCTTCTACGCGGTGGGCGCCTATACCTATGCCCTGCTCAACGCCTACCTGGGGCTGGATTTCTGGACCTGTCTGCTGATCGCCGGTGGCATGGCGGCCCTGTTCGGCTTTTTGCTCGGCTTTCCGGTGCTGCGCCTGCGCGGCGACTACCTGGCCATCGTCACCCTGGGCTTCGGCGAGATCATCCGCATCCTGCTCAACAACATGACGGAGGTGACCGGCGGCCCCAACGGCATCGCCGGCATTCCCAAGCCGACCCTGTTCGGGCTGGAGTTCGAGCGCCGGGGCGAGAACCTTTTCCACGAATTCTTCGGCATTGCCTACAACTCGGGACACAAGGTGATCTTCCTTTACCTGCTGGCGCTGGTGCTGGTGGTGTTCACCATCTTTATCATCAACCGGCTGCTGCGCATGCCGCTCGGCCGGGCCTGGGAGGCGCTGCGCGAGGACGAAATCGCCTGCCGCTCGCTTGGCCTCAACCCGACGCTGATCAAGCTGAGCGCCTTCACCATCGGGGCCGCCTTCGCCGGTTTTGCCGGCAGCTTCTTCGCCGCCCGCCAGGGCTTTATCAGCCCCGAGTCCTTCGTGTTCATCGAGTCGGCCATCATCCTTGCCATCGTGGTGCTGGGCGGCATGGGCTCGCAGATAGGGGTGGTGCTGGCGGCCATCGTCATGACCATACTGCCGGAGCTGACCCGGGAGTTTAACGAATACCGCATGCTGCTGTTCGGCCTGCTGATGGTATTGATGATGATCTGGCGGCCCCAGGGCCTGCTGCCGATGCACCGACCGCACATGGAGCTGAAATCATGACCGAGCTGTTAAAGGTATCCGGCCTGACCATGCGCTTCGGCGGCCTGGTGGCGGTGGACGGGGTGGCGCTGTCCCTGGGAGAGCGGCAGATCGTCTCGGTGATCGGCCCCAACGGGGCCGGCAAGACCACGGTGTTCAACTGCCTGTCCGGCTTCTACCGGCCGAGCGGCGGCACCGTCAATTTCCGGGGGCAGGAGATCCAGGGCATGCCCGGCCACAAAATCGCCCGTCTCGGCATGGTGCGCACCTTCCAGCACGTACGCCTGTTCAAGGAAATGACGGTGCTGGAAAACCTGCTGGTGGCCCAGCATCGCCATCTCAATACCAACTTTCTCGCCGGCCTGTTCAAGACCCCCGGTTTTCGCCGGGCGGAGCGGGAAGGGTTGGAGCGGGCCCACTACTGGCTGGAGAAGGTACGATTGACCGAGTTTGCCAACCGCACCGCCGGCAACCTGGCCTACGGCCAGCAGCGCCGGCTGGAGATCGCCCGCTGCATGGCGGCCCGGCCGCAACTGCTGATGCTGGACGAGCCGGCGGCGGGGCTTAATCCGAACGAGACCCATGAGCTGGATCGGCTGATCTGCGATCTGCGCGACAACGAGGGCGTGAGCATACTGCTGATCGAGCACGACATGAAACTGGTGATGGGCATCTCCGACCATATCTACGTGGTTAACCAGGGCCGGCCCCTGGCCGACGGCACCCCCGAGCAGGTGCGCAACAACCCCGATGTGATCAACGCCTACCTGGGAGAAGCCTGACCATGCTGCGAGTGGAGAATGTGAGTGCCAGCTACGGCAAGATCCAGGCGCTGGAACAGGTGTCCATCCATATCGACCAGGGGGAGATAGTCACCCTGATCGGCGCCAACGGGGCGGGCAAGACCACCCTGATGATGACCATCTGCGGCGATCCCAAGCCGACCCAGGGGCGGGTGCTGTTCGAGGGGCAGGACATGAGCGCCCTGGACACCGCCACCATCATGCGCAAGGACATCGCCATCGTGCCCGAGGGGCGGCGGATCTTTTCCCGGTTGACGGTGGAGGAGAACCTGCACATGGGCGCCTTCTTCGTGGACAAGGCCGAGCACCAGGGGCTGCTGGAGGAGGTGTACCAGATGTTCCCCCGACTCAAGGAGCGCATGCACCAGCGGGCCGGCACCATGTCCGGCGGCGAGCAGCAGATGCTGGCCATCGGCCGGGCGCTGATGAGCAAGCCGCGGCTGCTGCTGCTGGACGAGCCCTCGCTCGGCCTGGCGCCCATCATCATCGCCCAGATCTTCGACACCATCGCCCGCTTGCGCGAGGAGAAGGGCATGACCATCTTCCTGGTGGAGCAGAACGCCAACCAGGCGCTGAAGCTGGCGGATCGGGGCTATGTGCTGGAAAACGGCCGTATCGTGCTGGCCGATACCGGCGCCGCCCTGCTGGTCAACGAACAGGTACGGCGGGCCTACCTGGGCGGATGATGCCAAGGCCGCCGCTATTGGGTAAACTGCCCTGACATTACTCGAGGAGGAGTCTATGGATCAGTTTGCCCATATTTCGGTGGCCGAGGCCGGTACCCTGCTGGCCGAGGGCCGCGCCCGGCTGGTGGATATCCGCGATGCCCAGTCCTTTGCCCTGGCCCATGCCGAGGGCGCCTTTCATCTTACCAACGACAGCCTGGTGCGGTTCACCAGTGAGGTGGAGTTCGATACCCCGGTGATCGTGATGTGCTACCACGGCATCAGCAGCCAGGGTGCGGCCCAGTACCTGATCCACCAAGGCTTCGAGGAAGTCTACAGCCTGGACGGCGGCTTCGAGGCCTGGCGCCGTACCCAGGCTGTGGTCGGGGCCGGATGAAGCTGCTACTGGTGCTCGATGATCCGCGCCGGGCCCAGGCCTTCGTGGATTATCTGGCCGACATCGGGCTCAAGTGCGAGTTGACCCTGGACGACGACGGCAACGTCAGCATCTGGCTGGTCAACGAGTCCCGCTATCAGGAGGCGTTGCAGGAGGTGAAACGCTTCCTGGCGGAGCCGCTGCATCCCCGCTACCAGGATGCCTCCTGGCGCCAGGGCGACACCCAGGTCCGCTTTAGCCACGGTCGCCAGGAGCCCGGCTGGCTGGGCGATCTGCTGCGCCAGACCGGACCGGTGAACATGGTGGTGGTGCTGGCCTGCCTGCTGGTCTATGGCCTGAGCTGGCTGGGGCTGCCCATGTTCGGGCTGCTGTCCTTTCCGCCCCGCTGGGAACTGCTGCTGGGGCTGGAGTTCTGGCGCGCCTTTACCCCGGCACTGCTGCACTTTTCCCTGATGCACCTGGTGTTCAACCTGTTCTGGTGGTGGTACCTGGGCGGCATGGTGGAGCGCCGCCTGGGGCACGGCAAGCTGCTGACCCTGCTGCTGGTGGCGGCGGTGCTGCCCAACCTGATGCAGTACTGGGCCAGCGGCCCCCGCTTTGGCGGCCTGTCCGGGGTGGTCTATGCCCTGCTGGCCTATGTCTGGCTCAGCGGCCGGCTCAACCCGCTGCGGGGTATCGGCCTGCCGGACGGCATGGCGGTGTTTATGGTGGTGTGGTTGGTGCTGGGCTTCGCCGGGGTGCTGGGACCGGTGGCCAATATGGCCCACCTGGGCGGCGGCCTGATCGGCCTGGCCCAGGCCTGGCTCGACAACAGATCCCGCCGTTACTGATAGAGGAAATTGGTGAACAGCAGGCGACGGATGGGCGCCTCGCCGGTTTCCTTCAGCAGCAGGTCGTTCAGCCGGCGCTGGCCCTCGCTGGCCAGTTCGGTGCGGGCGGCCAGGGAGCGGATCTCCTGCTGGTTTTTCTCGGCCAGCAGGCTGTTGATGGCGTCCCGCAGCAGCGGCATGTGCCGCTCCACCAGCGGCATCTGCTCCGGGCGCTCCAGCATCAGCTCGACGGCCACCCGGATATAACCGAGCTGATCGCCCGAATGCTGGTAGTTGGTAATAATGTCCGGCGTCATGGTGTAGTATAGGGCCCCTTCGGGAGCCGGCGATGCTTCCTGTGCCCGGGTCTGGCCCGCTATCGTCAGCAACAGGCACAGCGCAGCAATGCGTAGCATAAACAATGTCTCCAACCTTGGTTTCTGGGGCGCATTGTTTAAACAAATATCGTGCCGGTCAAGTAATTAGGTGGTTTTTAAGGTAACTGAGCTGTCCCTTTTTATGTCTATCCGTTATTTCAGGAGCGCGCCGTGACGGCGTCCATCGATCACCGCTGGGGCTGGTCGGCAGCGTCGCCATTGGGGTGGCCCGCCCTGTGCGACTGGCTGCGGGATCCCGGCTCCCTGACCGAGCGCCTGCGCCGGCATTGCCGGGACTTCCGGGTCGAGGTGCTGGCCAGCGAAGCGCTGCTCTCCCTGACCCCGCAACAGAAGGCCCTGCTGGACTGCGAGCAGGCCTATTGCCGGGAGGTATTGCTCTACTGCGACGAAACCCCCTGGGTCTATGCCAGTTCCCTCTATTCTCCGGCCACCCGGGCTGCCATGCCGCAATTGACCGGGCTGGGACGGCGCGCCCTGGGCGAGTTGCTGTTCGATGCCCCGGATCTGCAGCGATCCACCTTCGAGTTCGCCGAACTGACCAACGATGAGCGCATTCGACTTTGCCACCGCGCCGGTCTGGACCCAAGCCCGGGACCGCTCTGGGGCCGGCGTTCCGTGCTGGCCACCGGGCGTGCCCGGGTGCTGGTGACCGAGCTGTTTCTGCCCGCCGTGCCCGCCTATCAGGAGCCTGTAGCATGACCACCCTGACTTCGCCTTCCCGCCCGCGCTGGCGTGCCTATATGGCGCTGGCCCGCATGGACAAGCCCATCGGCAGCCTGCTGCTGCTCTGGCCCACCCTCTGGGCCCTGTGGATCGCCGCCGACGGCCTGCCTTCACTTTGGCTGCTGCTGGTGTTCGTCGCCGGTGTCTTCTTTATGCGCTCCGCCGGCTGCGTGATCAACGACTATGCGGACCGCCATATCGATGGCCACGTCAAGCGCACCCAGACCCGGCCGCTGCCTGCCGGCGAACTGACCGAGCGCCAGGCCCTGGGCTTTTTCGCCCTGCTGGTGGCCATTTCCTTCCTGCTGGTGCTGACCACCAACACCCTGACCATCCAGCTGGCTTTCGCCGGCCTGGGCTGGGCCGCGCTCTACCCCTTTATGAAGCGCTATACCCACCTGCCCCAGCTGTTCCTGGGTATCGCCTTCTCCTGGGCCATTCCCATGGCCTTTGCGGCCCAGGCAAACAGCCTGCCCGCGGGGCTCTGGCTGCTGTTTGCCGCCAATCTGAGCTGGACCGTGGCCTACGACACCATGTACGCCATGGTGGACAGGGACGACGATCTCCGGATCGGGGTCAAGTCCACCGCCGTTCTGTTCGGCCGGCGCGACAAGCTGATGGTCGGCCTGCTGCAGCTGGTCACCCTGCTGCTGTTGGTGGCAGCGGGCCAGGTATTCGCCCTGGCCGCGCCTTTCTACTGGGGGCTGTTGGGCGCCGCCGCGCTCTTCGTGCACCAGCAGCGGCTGATCCGGGACCGGGAACGGATGGCCTGCTTCCGGGCCTTCCTCAACAACAACTTCGCGGGTATGGCGGTGTTCGCCGGTCTGGCCCTGGCGCTGCTGTAGCCCTGTTCCCGCCCTGGTCGCCAGGGGAGTGCCGGCCGGGGAGGGCGTATTGTGCTTGCCCTGCCGGATTTACTGGATATACTGACAGTTAGCTGTATAAAAAGACAGGTTCCCTATGAAAGCGCTAACCCCCCGTCAGTCCCAGGTGCTGGAAATCATCAAGGCGCATATCCAGCAGACCGGCATGCCGCCCACCCGTGCCGAAATTGCCCAGTCCCTGGGGTTCAAGTCCGCCAACGCCGCCGAGGAGCATCTGAAGGCCCTGGCCAAGAAAGGGGTGATCGAGATGATGCCCGGCACCTCCCGCGGCATTCGCCTGGCCCAGGAAGAAGAGCCGGAGGAAGAGCCGGGCCTGCCGCTGATCGGGCGGGTGGCCGCCGGCGAGCCCATCCTGGCGCAGCAGCACATAGAAAGCCACTACAAGCTGGATCCGGCCCTGTTCCATCCGCCGGCCGATTTCCTGCTGCGGGTCAGGGGCATGAGCATGAAGAACATCGGCATCATGGACGGCGATCTGCTGGCGGTGCACAAGACCGGTGAGGCCCGCAACGGCCAGGTAGTAGTGGCCCGGCTCGACGATGAAGTCACGGTCAAGCGCTTCCGGCGCCAGGGCAGCAAGGTCAGCCTGCTGCCGGAGAACGAGGAGCTGTCTCCCATCGAGGTCGATCTGCGCAGCCAGGAACTGACCATCGAGGGCCTGGCGGTGGGCGTGATCCGCAACACCGACTTTTAACTCGTCCGCTTGCCTTGGGGTTGGCGGGGGCTTAGCATGCTTCCCGCTTCCCGCTTCCCGCTTCCCGCTTCCCGCTTCCCGCTTCCCGCTTCCCGCTTCCCGCTTCCCGCTTCCCGCTTCCCGCTTCCCGCTTCCCGCTTCCCGCTTCCCGCTTCTTTTTTCATTTTTTTACTTTTTCATAATCAATGCTTTACTTAGTGTGTGCCGGACCGATGGACGCGGTGGTTCGGTAAGCACTGACTCTCTTGCG
Source organism: Zobellella denitrificans (assembly GCF_002237365.1). Taxonomy (GTDB): domain Bacteria; phylum Pseudomonadota; class Gammaproteobacteria; order Enterobacterales; family Aeromonadaceae; genus Oceanimonas; species Oceanimonas denitrificans. Next base: position 29,999 of record NZ_NMUO01000013.1, on the reverse strand, counting down.
AGTGCGCCAAAATAAAGGACCAAGACTTTTTGGGGGTGCGTGTGAAGCCGATCGTTCTGCTGCTGTCGCTAGTGGCATCGTTGCCCGTGTGGGCGCAAAGCCGTTTCAACATGACCCAGGGGGTCACCGATATCAGCCAGAAGGTGTATGGCCTGCACATGACCATACTCATCATCTGTGCGCTGATCGGCCTGGTGGTGTTCGGGGTCATGTTCTGGGCCATCATCCACCACCGCAAGTCCAGGGGCGCCAAGGCCGCCCAGTTTCACGAAAGCACCAAGGTGGAGATCCTCTGGACCATCATTCCCTTCCTGATCCTGGTGGGCATGGCCATTCCCGCCACCCGCACCCTGATCGCCATGGAGGATGCCAGCCAGTCGGATCTGACGGTGCAGGTCACCGCCTCCCAGTGGAAGTGGCACTACCGCTACTTCGGCGAGGACGTCGAGTTTTTCAGCCTGCTGGCGACCCTGCCCCAGGAAATCGACGGCAGCCTGCGCAAGCGCGACAACTACCTGCTGGAGGTGGACCGGCCCCTGGTGCTGCCCACCGATCGCAAGGTGCGCTTCCTGATCACTGCCGACGACGTCATCCACTCCTGGTGGATGCCGGCCTTCGCGGTCAAGAAGGACGCCATCCCCGGCTTTATCAACGAGGCCTGGACCCGCATCAACCAGCCCGGTATCTACCGGGGCCAGTGCGCCGAGCTGTGCGGCAAGGATCATGCTTTTATGCCCATAGTGGTGGATGCCCGGCCGGCCGCCGAGTTCGACGACTGGCTGGCGCAAGCCAAGGCGGAGCAGGCCGCCGCCCGGGCCGCCGAGCAGGAACTGCTGGCCATGGAGATGACCATGGAGGAGATGATGGCCCTGGGCGAGCAGGTCTATCAGCGCAGCTGCGCCGCCTGCCACATGGCCAATGGCGAAGGGATCCCCGGCGCTTTTCCGGCGCTCAAGGGTAGCCAGATGGTGCTGAACGACAGGGCCGCCCATATCGACATCGTGCTCTACGGCAAGGCGGGTACCGCCATGCAGAGTTTTGACCGGCAGCTGGCGCTGAAGGAGCTGGCCGCCGTCATCACCTACGAGCGCAACGCCTGGGGCAACGACACCGGCGATCTGGTGCAGCCCAAGGACATCCATGAAGCCAGGCAGGGACAATAGGGGGCAGGGATGACGCAGTTAGACCGTACTCAGACCGCGAACGGCCAGTTGGGCGTGGCGGACGACCATCACCACCATGGCCCGGCCAGGGGCATCATGCGCTGGTTGTTGACCACCAATCACAAGGACATCGGCAGTCTCTACCTGCTGTTCAGCCTGGCCATGTTCCTGCTGGGCGGCAGCATGGCCATGGTGATCCGTGCCGAGCTGTTCCAGCCCGGCATGCAACTGGTGGAGCCGAACTTCTTCAACCAGATGACCACCATGCACGGCCTTATCATGGTGTTCGGCGCCGTCATGCCCGCCTTCGTGGGCCTGGCCAACTGGATGATCCCCATGATGATAGGGGCGCCCGACATGGCGCTGCCGCGCATGAACAACTGGAGCTTCTGGATATTGCCCTTTGCCTTCCTGCTGATGCTGAGCTCGCTGTTCATGCCCGGCGGCGGCCCCAACTTCGGCTGGACCTTCTACGCGCCCCTGTCCACCACCTACGCGCCGGACAGCACCGCCCTGTTCGTGTTCGCCATCCATATCATGGGCATCAGCTCCATCATGGGGGCGATCAACGTCATCGTTACCATCTGGAACCTGCGGGCGCCGGGCATGACCTGGATGAAACTGCCCCTGTTCTGCTGGACCTGGCTGATCACCGCCTTCCTGCTGATCGCGGTGATGCCGGTGCTGGCGGGGGCGGTGACCATGGTGCTCACCGACAAGTACTTCGGCACCAGCTTCTTCGACGCGGCCGGGGGCGGCGACCCTGTGTTGTTCCAGCACATCTTCTGGTTCTTCGGCCACCCCGAGGTGTACATCATGATCTTGCCGAGTTTCGGCATCATCTCGGCCATAGTGCCCACCTTCAGCCGCAAGCGGCTGTTCGGCTACGCCTCCATGGTGTACGCCACCGCCTCCATCGCCGGCCTGAGCTTCCTGGTATGGGCCCACCACATGTTCACCGTGGGCATGCCGGTGGCGGCGGAGCTGTTCTTCATGTACTGCACCATGCTGATCTCGGTGCCCACCGGGGTCAAAGTGTTCAACTGGGTGGCCACCATGTGGCGGGGCTCCATCAGCTTCGAGGTGCCCATGCTGTTCGCCCTGGCCTTTATCGTGCTGTTTACCATCGGTGGTTTCAGCGGCCTGATGCTGGCCATCACCCCGGCCGACTTCCAGTACCACGACACCTACTTCGTGGTAGCCCACTTCCACTACGTGCTGGTGTCCGGCGCCATCTTTTCCATCATGGCGGCGGCCTATTACTGGATGCCGAAATGGACCGGCCACATGTTCGACGAGCGGCTGGCCAAGTGGCATTTCTGGTGCTCGGTGATTTCGGTGAACATTCTCTTTTTCCCCATGCATTTCCTGGGGCTGGCCGGCATGCCCAGGCGGATCCCGGACTACGCCCTGCAATTCGCCGACATCAACGCCCTGGTCAGCATCGGCGGCTTCGCCTTCGGCCTGTCCCAGCTGATCTTCGTGGCGGTGCTGGTGAAGTGCATCCGCGGCGGAGAAAAAGCGGCGGCCTGCCCCTGGGAAGGGGCCCACGGCCTGGAGTGGACGGTGCCCTCGCCGGCGCCCTACCACACCTTCAGCACCCCCCCGGAGGTGGAAGGCAATGGATCACGGTAAAAAGGCGCTCAAGCTCGGTCTGGTGGCGGTGGGGATGTTCGGCTTCGGCTTCGCCCTGGTCCCCCTGTACGACGTGTTCTGCGATATCACCGGCCTCAATGGCAAGACCGCCACCAGCGCGGCGGCGGAGTCCAGGACCATGGACGAGCAGCGGCTGATCACCGTGGAGTTTGTGACCTACAAGGCCAAGGGCCTCAGCGGCGACTTCGAACCCTCGGTGCGCCGGCTGCAGGTGCATCCGGGCGAGATGCACCAGGTGGACTTCATCGTGACCAGCCATGTGGCGGAGGACCGGGTGCTGCGGGCCATTCCCTCGGTGTCGCCGGGGGTGGCGGCGGGCTACCTGCGCAAGACCGAGTGCTTCTGTTTCCAGGAGCAGCCCCTGGCGGCGCGGCAGCAGGCGGTGATGCCGATGCGCTTCTATGTGGATGAAGCCCTGCCCGGTCATATCGAGGTGTTCACCCTGTCCTATACCCTTTACGACATCAGCGAGCAGGTTGCCACGCGCAGCTGAGCAAGGAGGCAGTCATGGCGGTCAAGACTCAGAGTTATTATGTTCCGGCCCAGAGCCCCTGGCCCATAGTGGGGGCGGTCGGGCTTTTCCTGCTGGCGTCGGGGGCCGGCATGTGGGCGGCGGGCATCGCCGGCATCTGGGGGCCCGTAGTGTTCGGTGCCGGCACCCTGGTGATGACCTTTATGCTGTTTGGCTGGTTCGGCAACGTGATTGACGAAGCCCACTCTGGCCTGTACAGCGAGCAGATGGACAGATCCTTCCGCCAGGGCATGAGCTGGTTCATCTTCTCGGAGGTGATGTTCTTCGGTGCCTTCTTCGGTGCCCTTTTCTACGCCCGGGTGCTGGCGGTGCCCTGGCTGGGCGGTGCCGGCAACAACGCCATGACCCACGAGGTGCTGTGGCCCGAGTTCAATCCGGTCTGGCCCCTGGTACTGACCCCCGGCGGCATCGAAACCACCGCCATGGGCTGGTTCGGCCTGCCGCTGGTCAACACCATCATACTGCTGTCCTCCTCGGTGACGGTGCACCTGGCGCACCTGGCGCTGCTGCGGGAGCAGCGGGCCCGGCTCAAGCAATGGCTGGGGGGAACGGTGCTGCTGGGAGCGCTGTTCCTGGGCCTGCAGGCCTGGGAGTACGTGCACGCCTACCGGGATCTGGGCCTGCGGCTGGATTCCGGCATCTACGGCAACACCTTCTTCCTGCTCACCGGTTTTCACGGGGCCCACGTCACCCTGGGCACCCTGATGCTGTTCATCATGTGGCTCAGGGTCAACAAGGGGCATTTCACCCCGGCGCAGCATTTCGGCTTTCAGGCCAGCAGCTGGTACTGGCACTTTGTGGACGTGGTCTGGCTCTGTTTGTTCGTCTTCGTCTATATTTTATAGCGGGCTTCATTTGGTGCTCTATCCCGGGGTGGGATGGGGCACCAGCAGCCCGCTGGCCATGGCGGCGATCAACAGCAGCAGTATGATGACGGCGAACAGCAGGCGGCGACCGATATAGCGGGCCATCAGTGCCGGATCCCGGTTGCCGAGCATGGCCCTGAGACCCAGCAGCAGGTTGCCGATCATCATCAACAACAGCAAGACAATCAGTAGTTTGAACAGCATCAATCGCTTCCCGGAGAGACCAGGTCTTGAGTATAGGAAAAAGTTGGGGATTGTTGGCGCTGACCCTGCTGATGACCATGCTGATGGTCACCATGGGGATCTGGCAGTTGTCCCGGGCCGATGACAAGCGGCAGTTGTTGCAGGAATGGCAGCAGCGGCGCGACATCGCTCTGGATCTGGATGAAACCCTGGCTATCGATAACCCCTTCGGCTATCGCCTGGAGGTGAGCGGTCTTTACCTGGCCGGCGGCGATCTCTTCCTCGACAACCAGATGCACGAAGGGCGGGCGGGCTACCGCCTGATCCGCCCGCTGCAGAGCCCCTACGGCCTGCTGGCGGTGGATGCCGGCTGGTGGCCGGCGGATCCGGACCGGCGGCGGCTGCCGGTGGTGGCGGTACCGGAAGGGCCGGTGCAGTTGAATGGCGTGCTGGTCCGGCCCTACCGGCCGCCCCTTTCCCTGGGTGGCGCCCCGGATCCCCAGACCCGACGCATCAGCGGGCTGGACCCGGACCTGCTGCGGGCCCGCTGGGGCCAACGGACGCTGCCGTTCGTGTTGCGGCTGGAGACGGAGGGAACCGAGTGGCAGCCGGTGGTGATGGGGCCGGAGCGGCACCTGGGCTATGCGGTGCAGTGGTTTGCCATGGCCCTGGCGGTGTGGGTGGCGGCATTGGTGTTCTATCGGAGGCGGCATGAAACATAAACCGGTGTTGGCGTTGGTGGGGGTATTCCTGTTGCCGGTAGCCCTGGCCTGGGTCGTTCTGCAGCAGGGCTGGTTCACCCCCGGGGTCAAGGGCCAGGGGGAGTGGGTGGAGGGACGGATAGAAGGGGCCCGCCAGTGGCGGCTGCTGCTGCCGCTGGCGCCGGAATGCGGCCACTGCGCCGACGCCGCTTCCCTGTTGCACAACATCGACCTCGCCCTGGGACGGGACCAGGAAAGGGTGGCGGTGATGCCGGTGTCGGCCGGCCCCGGGCTGGAGGCCGGTTTTGTCTATATCGCGGATCCGCCCGGCCAACTCGTCATGCGCTATGCCCTGAGCGGCAACGAGCAACAGGACCGGCTGACCGGCAAGGCCCTGCTTGAGGATCTGCGTCGTCTGCTCAAGTTTTCCCGGGCCGGATAGGAGGCGCCATGCGTAAACTTTGTCTCTTTGCCTTTGCCCTGACCCTGGTGGTGGTGGTGCTGGGTGCCTATACCCGCCTCACCGACGCCGGCCTGGGCTGCCCGGACTGGCCCGGCTGCTACGGCTTTCACACCGTGCCCAAGTCCGAGCAGGCCCAGCGGCTGGCGGCGGAGCGCTTTCCCGACAGCCCGCTGGAGCCGGTCAAGGCACGCAACGAAATGGTGCACCGCTACGCGGCGGGCCTGCTGGGGGTGACCATACTGCTGATGGCGCTGTGGTCGCTGAAGGCGGTGCACCGTGCCTACCGGCTTCCCGCCTGGCTGCTGCTGGCGCTGGTGACGGGGCAGGCGACCCTGGGCATGCTGACGGTGACCCTCAACCTGCTGCCCTTCGTGGTGATGGGCCACCTGCTGGGCGGTTTTACCATACTGGCGCTGCTGTTCCTGGCCATCTGTCAGGGACGGCGAGCGATGCCCGAGCCGCCCCGGGTTGCCGGCCTGGGCGGCTGGTACCTGGCGGGGCTGGGCGCCCTGGTGCTGCAGATCGCCCTGGGTGGCTGGACCGCGGCCAACTATGCCGCCTTGTCCTGCCTGGAGCTGCCGGTGTGTCAGGGTGACTGGCTGGGCCAGTGGCAGTGGAGTGCCTTCCATCCCCATGGGGTGCCTGCCGAGACTTACCAATACGGGGTGCTCAGCCAGGAGGAGCGGGTCACCATCCATGCCGCCCACCGGCTGTGGGCCCTGGTCACCGCGTTGCTGCTGCTGGCGCTGGCCTGGCGGCTGTGGCAGCGACGCGGCATGAAGGGCTGGGGAGCCTGTCTGGCCCTGGGGGTCGCTGGCCAGCTGGCCCTGGGGGTGGCCAACGTGGTGCTGCACCTGCCGCTGGCGGTGGCGGTGGCCCACAATGCCGGGGCGGCGGCGCTATTGCTGATTTTAACGGGAACCGGAGAACGCCTCTGGCGTTACAGGGAGGAAACATGGCACGAAGCGCATTATTGCCCAGACGCTGGGAACTGACCTGGCGGGATTATTTCGCCCTTACCAAGCCCAAGGTGGTGCTGCTGATCCTGCTGACCGCCGTGGTGGGGATGTTTCTCACCGGCGCCTTGCCGAGCCCGCAACTGGTGGTGGCGGCCACCCTGGGGATAGGCCTGATGGCGGGCGGGGCGGCGGCCATCAACCATGTGCTGGACCGGCGCATCGATATCAAGATGGCCCGTACCTACCACCGGCCGGTGGCCCAGGGCCGGGTGCAGACGGTGCCCGCCCTGGCCTTTGCCTTTGCCCTCTCGGCAACAGGACTGGCGGTGCTGCTGCTGTGGGTCAACGCCCTGACCGCCTGGCTGACTCTGGCGTCCCTGCTCGGCTATGCGGTGGTCTACACCGTCTGGCTGAAACGGGCAACCCCCCAGAACATCGTCATCGGCGGCCTGGCTGGCGCCATGCCGCCCCTGCTGGGCTGGACGGCGGTAAGCGGGGGCTTCCATGGCCATGCCCTGCTGCTGGTGATGATCATCTTCGCCTGGACTCCGCCCCATTTCTGGGCGCTGGCCATCCACCGGCGCGACGACTACGCCAAGGCCGACATTCCCATGCTGCCGGTGACCCATGGCATCGAGTTCACCAAGACCTGCGTGCTGCTCTATACCCTGCTGCTCACCCTGGTGTGCCTGCTGCCCTGGGTGGTGGGCATGTCGGGCCCGCTCTACCTGCTGGGGGCATTGGCGCTCAACCTGCGTTTTATCCAGTGGGCCTGGCGCCTGAAGTTTAGACCTGGGCCGCAAACCGCACTACAATGTTTCCGCTTTTCAATCAGCCACCTGATGTGGCTGTTCGTGCTGATACTGGCGGATCACTGGATAGACTATGGCTAATACGAGCAAGCTGATATGGATAGTGGCGGTTGCCTTGCTGATAGCGGGCACCCTGAGCGGCATCGCCTGGTACAACAACCAGGAAAATAGCCTGACCGAGGCGGTAGTGGTCTACCCCGAGCCGCGGCCGCTGAAGGACATCAGCCTGCTCGACGCCGACGGCGAGCCCTTTACCGAGCAGCGGTTTGCCGGGCGCTGGAGCCTGGTGTTCGTCGGCTATACCTTCTGCCCCGATATCTGCCCCACCACCCTGGCGGATCTGGCGCGAATCTACCCCGAGCTGCGGCAACTGAACGGGCCGGTGCAGGTGGTGTTCGTGTCGGTGGATCCGGAGCGGGACACGCCCGAACGGCTCAAGGCCTACACCGCCTACTTCAATCCCGACTTCGTGGCGGCGACCGCCGGCCACGAGCGACTGATGCCGGCGGTGCAGCAGCTGGGGCTGATCTACGGTATCCACGAGCGGGAAGAGCAGGATTACCTGGTGGATCATTCCGCCTCCATCGCCCTGGTCAATCCCAGGGGGGAACTGCATGCCTCCTTCCGCCCCGGCTTCGACGAGCAGAGCATGATGCCGCTGGTCGACGGGGATGAACTGGTCCGGGATCTGGCCCGTATCCTCAGGCAATGGGGCGGCTAGGCCGCCCGTTTCTCCGCTCACCCGACGACATGGGGTCTTCCTTCTTTAGCGGGGCCGGCCACCGCCAGGTGTTCGCCCTGGCCCTGCCCATGGTGCTGTCCAACATTACCGTGCCCCTGCTCGGCCTGGTGGACACCATCGTCATCGGCCATCTGGAGCAGGCCTACTACCTGGGTGGGGTGGCGGTGGGCGCCACCATCATCAGCCTGATCTTCTGGCTGCTCGGTTTTTTACGGATGTCGACCACCGGACTGGCGGCCCAGGCCTTCGGCGCAGGTGATGGCGAGCGGCTGTTGCAGGTGCTGGCGCGGGCCCTGCTGCTGGCCTGGGGGCTGGCGTTGCTGATCCTGCTGCTGCAGTGGCCCCTGATGGAGCTGGCCTTCTGGCTGGCCGGCGGCAGCGCCGAAGTGCAGTACCATGGCCGTGAATATGTGAGCATCCGCATCTGGAGCGCGCCGGCGGCCTTGACCAACCTGGTGCTGCTGGGCTGGCTGCTGGGCAACCAGAACGCCCGGGCTCCCATGTGGTTGCTGATCCTGGGCAACGGCGCCAATATCCTGCTCGATATCTGGTTCGTGCTGGGCCTGGGCTGGCAGGTCAAGGGGGCGGCGGCGGCCTCGGTGCTGGCCGACTACCTGGCCATGGGGCTGGGGGCCTGGCTGGTCTGGCGAACGTTGCGCGGCCGCGGGCTCGGGCCCGGTGCCGGTTTCTGGCGGCGCTGCCTGAACCGCGCGGCCTTCGGCCGTCTGCTGGGGCTGAACCGGGACATCTTTATCCGTGCCCTCTGCCTGCAATTGACCTTTGCCTTTATGACCTTCCAGGGCGCCCGGCTGGGGGATGGGGTGGTGGCGGCCAATGCCGTGCTGATGAATTTCCTGATGTTCATCTCCTACGGCCTCGATGGCTTCGCCTACGCGGTGGAGGCCATGGTGGGCAAGGCGGTGGGGGAGGGCAACCGACAGCGATTCCGGCAGGCCTGCGCCCTCAACCTGTTCTGGGGCGCCCTGGTGGCGGTGCTCTTTACCCTGGTGTTCGCCCTGGCCGGTGAGCCGCTGATCGGTCTGATCACCAGTATTCCCGAGGTGCGGAGCCTGGCGGCCCTCTACCTGCCCTGGCTGGTGCTGATGCCGCTGGCCGCCTGCTGGTGCTTTATCCTCGACGGCATCTTTATCGGCACTACCCGCGGGCGGGAGATGCGCGACATGATGCTGGTCGCCACCCTGGGGGTCTTCTTCCCGGTGTGGTGGCTGGCCCGGGGTCTGGATAACCACGGCCTCTGGCTGGCCATGCTCTGCTTTATGCTGGCGCGGGGGCTGACTCTGGGCTGGGCCTGGTGGCGGCTCGATCGTCGGCAGGGTTTTACCGGCGGGGCCGTATTGATGAGAGAGACTAAAGATGTTTGAGATTGCCCTCTACGAGCCGGAAATTGCCCCCAATACCGGCAACATCATGCGCCTGGTGCGCAATAACGGCTGCCGGCTGCACCTGATCGAGCCGCTCGGCTTCGACCTGGAGGAGAAGAAGCTGCGCCGGGCCGGGCTGGATTATGCGGATTTCGGCCGGATCCAGCTGCACTCCAACTACGCGGCGTTTCTGGCGGCCATGGCCGGGCGGCGCCTGTTCGCCTGTACCACCAAGGGCAGCCGGCACCACCACGAGCCGGCCTACCAGCCCGGCGACGTGCTGCTGTTCGGACCCGAGACCCGGGGCCTGCCGGATGCGGTGCTGGCGGCGGTGGCGCCCGAATTTCGCATCCGCATCCCCATGCAGCCCGACAGCCGCAGCCTGAACCTGTCCAACGCGGTGGCGGTCATCAGCTACGAAGCCTGGCGCCAGCAGGGTTTTGCGGGAGCGCGATAAAACCATTTAGACGGTCTGGTTATTAAGGCATAACCATGAAACTCCATTGATTATTTATCGATCACTCCGGGCCTGTTCTACAATAGTGAGGCAATTTTTCAGGCAGAAGGAGACGGAGATGTTGGCAAGGCAATGTAGCTATACCCTACAGGGCGCAGAACCACTTCACGCCCACATAGTGGTCAATCCGACCGGCCTGCTGGAAGTTGATATTATCGAGCGTAATCAGCATTTTACCAGCGAGTTTGAACACGTCTACTTCAAGCGGGGCGAGCAGGGCATGGAACTGGTCTGCGAACAGTGCGACGAGGCTCCGCAACAGCAGGTCAGCCTGACTTTGCAGCGGCAGGATGCCTTCGAGCTGTATCAGATGATCGATGACGCCAAGCAGGAACTGGAATGCCTGCTGTGCGATTTATAGCAGCACTACAGCCACGGCAAGCGATTTTATTATTACCCCTCATGCCCCGCGTCCGCGGGGCATTTCATTTAGGCCCCGGCCTTCGGGGTCACATTCGCCGCTCGACGGGGGTATACTAAACCAAATCCCCTTGCCCGGCCGCGCCATGAAGCCATCTTCCTATTCCCGCCTGGTGACCACTGCCGCCGTTGCCGCGTCGGCGGTGGCCGGCACCTTGATACTGGCCAAGCTGCTGGCCTGGTTCTACACCGGCTCCGCCAGCATGCTCGCCTCCCTGACCGACTCCCTGCTGGACATCAGCGCCTCACTTATCAACCTGATGGCCATCCGTTACGCCCTGGTGCCGCCGGATCAGGACCACAAGTTCGGCCACGGCAAGGCCGAATCCCTGGCGGGGCTGGCCCAGTCGGCCTTTATCAGCGGCTCGGCCATCTTTTTGATCATCAACGGTGTTTCCCGGCTGCTGAACGCCCAGGAGGTGACCCATGCGGAGCTTGGACTCTGGGTGATGCTGTTTTCCATGGTGCTGACCATCGGCTTGGTCCTGTTCCAGGGCTATGTGATCCGGCGCACCGGCTCCGTGGCCATCCGGGCCGATCAACTGCACTATCGCTCGGATATCCTGCTCAATTTTGGCGTGCTGCTGGCCATCGCCCTGGCCTGGTACGGCTGGCACTGGGCCGATGGCGCCTTCGCGGTGCTGATCGGTGGTTACATACTGCGAGGAGCGCTGAAGATAGGCTACGACTCGGTGCAGATGTTGCTCGACAGGCAGTTGCCGGAAGAAGAGCAAAAGCGCATTATTGATACCTGTTTGGCGGTGGAAGGGGTACGTGGCCTGCATGAGCTGCGTACCCGGCAATCGGGCCCGACCCGTTTTATCCAGCTGCACCTGGAGCTGGATGATCAGCTGCCCCTGGTCCGAGCCCACCGCATCGCCGACAGGGCAGAGCGGGAACTGCGCACCCTGTTTCCCGATACCGACGTCATTATTCATATGGACCCCATCTCGGTCGTTCCCCGTGAGGCCCATTCCCAGGATATGAGTGAACATCAATTTATAGAAAACAAGGTCTAATCCATGGAAGACGGCATTCAATCCAGAACCTGGCTGCGTATCCGCGAAGAAGCCCAGCGGATGATCGCGGAAGAGCCGATGCTCGGCAGCTTTTTTTATTCCACCATCCTCAACCACGATACCCTGAAGTGTGCCCTGAGTTTTATCCTGGCCAACAAGCTGGAAAGCTCGGTGATGCCGGCCATCAGCTTGCGGGAAGTGATAGAGGTGGCGCTGGACGAAGAGCCGGCCATCCTGGACATGGTGGCCACGGATATCTGTGCGGTACAGGAGAGGGATCCGGCGGTGACGCTGTTTTCCACTCCCTTGCTGTACCTCAAAGGCTTCCACGCGCTGCAGGGCTATCGTATCTCCAACTGGCTGTGGCGCCACGGCCGCCGCTCCCTGGCTACCTATCTGCAGAACCAGATTTCGGTGGTGTTCGGGGTGGATGTGCATCCGGCGGCGCGCATCGGCAAGGGCATCATGTTCGACCACGCCACCGGCATAGTAGTGGGGGAGACGGCGGTGATCGAGGACGATGTGTCCATACTGCAGAACGTGACCCTGGGCGGCACCGGCAAGGAAGGCGGCGATCGTCACCCCAAGATCCGGGAGGGGGTGATGATCGGCGCCGGGGCCAAGATTCTGGGCAACATCGAGGTGGGCGAGGGTGCCAAGATCGGTGCCGGCAGCGTGGTGCTGGAGGCGGTGCCGGCCCACACCACCGTTGCCGGGGTGCCGGCCCGGATAGTGGGCCGGCCCGGGTCCGACAAGCCGTCGCTGGATATGAGTCAGAATATCTAGGGCGGGCGGCACAAATTGACGGCAAAGAGCCCCGGGGCCGCTTGTTGTCTTGGAGTGGCCGGGGTATGCTCGGGCGTGAGGGGCCTGCGGGCCGGATAACGATGATTAGGGGTTAGTGCATGTCTTTTGATGTATTGGAAAAACTGGAAGCCAAAATCCAGGCGGCGGTAGACACCATTTCCCTGTTGCAGATGGAAGTGGACGAGCTGAAGGAGCAAAACGGCCGTCTGGACGAAGAAAACCAGCAACTGAAGCAGCAGCACGATGCCTGGCAGGAGCGCCTGCGGGTGCTGTTGGGCAAGATCGACCAGGTGGAAGAACACGCCTGAGTACCGAACGCCGGCCATGCCGGCGTTATCTTTTTTACACCAAAGGCCGCCGCCGGTAGAACAGCAGCCCCGGCATCGCCAGTCCGATGGCCAACCCGGCCACGATAAACATCGCCTTGAGAAAGTTGGCCACCAGACTGCCCCACAGCTCCGGGGTATAGCCGTGCTGGCTGATCTCCACCAGGGCGATCATCGCCCGATAGGCGTAGACTCCCGGTATCATGGGGATCACCGCCGCCACCGTGAATACCTTGGGGTGGGCCAGGAAGCGGCGGGCCCAGTAGACCCCCAGCATCCCCACCAGGGTGGCGGCGAGAAAGCTGGCCCATTCTATCGGCATGCCGATCGCCAGCAGCAGGTAGCGGCAACCATGGCCCAGGGCCCCGCCCTGGGCGCAGTATTTGAGCGCGCTCCTGGGAACGTTGAACAGCAGGGCGAAGCCCAGCGCCGGTATCATGGCGAACAGCATGTCGTTGGCCAGCCCTGTCAGCAGCTCCATCACCACCCCCGTATTCCAAGCAGGTTCATCGCCGAGATAATGCCGATGCTGGTGGCCAGGGTCAGCAGGGTGGCCATGGTCCAGCGCGCCAGACCGGTGTTGATATAGCCCTTGACCATGTCGGCGGCGGCATTGATCAGGGGAAAGCCCGGCACCAGCATCAGCACCGAGGACGGGATGGCCAGGAAGGGTTGCTCGCCCCAGCGATGCAGCAGCCCCTGGCTGGCAATCAGGGTGGTGATGAAGGCGGTGACGGCAAAGTTGAGCAGGGGGTTGAAGTGGCGCAGGGCCAGCTCCTGGCGCACCCAGATGCCGCAGGTCGAGGCGACCAGGGTCAGGGCGAATACCGGCCAGTCGGCGCCGGCCAGGCGGGCAAAGGAGGCGCAGGAAAGCCCCACCATCAGGATCACCAGGGGGCGGGGATAGCGCAGCGGCTTGAGCCGGGCCAGCCGGCGAGCCGCGGTCCGGCCGTCGAGCAACCCTTTCTCGGCCATGATGCAGAGCCGCTGCACCTCCGACACCATCTGCATGTTGATGCCCTTGTCGGGACAGCGCCGGCAGGTGGTGAGGCAGTGTCCCCGGAGCAGGGTGGTGACGATCAGCGCATCATTGGCCAGGCTGACTTCGACTCCGTCCAGTCCGAGGGCCAGGCCGAGGCGCCGGGTCAGGGCTTCGATCAGGGCGCTTTCGGCACCATGCTGCATCAGCAACTGGCCGGCCTGGATGACCAGCCGCGACAGCTGCCGTTGTGCCGTGTCGGCTGCGGGAGAGAGCCAGTCCTGCATCACACCACCTCCTTAAAGATGATGTATTTTTACTCCGCTTTTTACCTGTTAATGTTGTCGGCTATCAATTTTTAGGTAATAAAACAAAAAAGCCTGTCCGGAGACAGGCTGCTGGCAGGATGGAACCTTATTCTATATCCAGGGGCTCGGGAGAGAGGATGATGCCGGTGGTATCGGCGTAGAGATGATCCTCGGGCAGGAAGGTCACGCCGCCGAAGTTGACCGGAATGTCCTGCTCGCCGATGTCGCTGCCGTCGGCGCCCACCGGGATGGATGCCAGGGCCTGGATGCCGATGTCCAGTTCTTCCAGGGCGTCGACTTCCCGCACACAGCCATAGCAGACAATGCCTTCCCAGCCGTTTTCCGCCGCCGTCTCGGCGATGTCGGCATCGATAAGCGCCCGGCGCAATGAGCCGCCGCCGTCGATCAGCAATACCCGACCCACGCCATTCTCCTTGACCGCCTCCATGATCAGGCCGTTGGCCTCGAAGCACTTGATGGTGGAAACGGTGCCGCCGAAGGAGCTGCGGCCGCCGAAGCTGGAGAACATGGGTTCGACCACGTCGACCATGTCCATGTAGGTATCGCACAGTTCAGAAGTATTGTATTCCATGGAATCAGCCACATCTGGAAACAAGGTGACTTTCAGTATAAAGAGGCGGGAGCGGTTTTCAATCACAATAATGTGACCGCTCCCGTTATCGGCGGGATCAGAGGATAAAACGGCTCAGATCTTCGTCTTCGACCAGGTTCTTGAGGTAGCGATCCACGTAGTCGGCGTCGATGGTGATGCTTTCGCCGGATTTGTCGGAGGCTTCATAGGACAGCTCGTCCAGCAGCCGCTCCATCACGGTGTGCAGGCGGCGGGCGCCGATGTTTTCGGTGGTCTCGTTGACCCGCCAGGCCGCTTCCGCCAGCCGGCGGATGCCATCCTGGGTGAAGGCAATGCTGACGTTTTCGGTGGCCAGCAGCGCCTTGTACTGCTCGGTAAGCGAGGCGCTGGGCTCGGTGAGGATACGTTCGAAGTCTTCGGTGGTCAGGGAGTTCAGCTCCACCCGGATCGGTAGCCGGCCCTGCAGTTCGGGGATCAGATCCGAGGGTTTGGCCACCTGGAAGGCGCCGGAGGCGATAAACAGCATGTGATCGGTGCGCACCATGCCGTGCTTGGTATTGACGGTGCAGCCTTCCACCAGGGGCAGCAGATCCCGCTGTACCCCTTCCCGGGACACGTCCGGGCCCGAGCTTTCACCGCGCTTGCAGATCTTGTCGATCTCGTCGATAAAGACGATGCCCTGGTTTTCCACCGCGGCGATGGCCTGTTCCTTCAGTTCTTCCGGGTTGAGCAGCTTGGCCGCTTCCTCTTCCACCAGCAGCTTGAGCGCATCCCTGATTTTCATTTTGCGCTGCTTGCTGGTGTTGCCGGACAAATTCTGGAACATGCTCTGCAGCTGGTTGGTCATCTCCTCCATGCCGGGAGGAGCCATGATTTCCACCCCCATCTGCGGCGCCGAGACGTTGATTTCAATCTCTTTATCGTCGAGCTGGCCCTCCCGCAACTTCTTGCGGAAGATCTGTCGGCTGTTGCTGTTGTTGTCGGCCTTTTCCTCCTCGCCCCAGGTATTGCGCGGGTTGGGCAGCAGGGCATCGAGGATGCGCTCTTCCGCCGCTTCCTCGGCCCGGTGACGGAACTTGTCCATCTGCTGTTCGCGGGTCATCTTCATGGCGATGTCGGTCAGATCGCGGATGATGGAGTCCACTTCCTTGCCGACATAGCCGACTTCGGTGAACTTGGTCGCTTCCACCTTGATGAAGGGGGCATTGGCCAGCTTGGCCAGGCGGCGGGCGATTTCGGTCTTGCCCACCCCGGTCGGGCCTATCATCAGGATGTTCTTGGGGGTGACTTCCTGGCGCAGTTCGGGCTGGAGCTGCATGCGGCGCCAGCGGTTGCGCAGGGCGATGGCCACGGCGCGCTTGGCCTCGGCCTGGCCGACGATGTGGCGGTCCAGCTCGTGGACGATTTCTCTCGGGGTCATTTCAGACATAATCAAATCCTGTAATACGGGCACCAGCAGGGAAGGGCGCCGGTGAATCAACGGCTGTAGTCGAGCTCTTCGATGGTCTGGTTGCTGTTGGTGTAGACGCAGATGTCGCCGGCGATGGTCAGCGCCTTCTCGACGATGTCGCGGGCGTCCAGCTCGGTGTTCTCCAGCAGGGCGCGGGCGGCGGCCTGGGCGAAGGCGCCGCCGGAACCGATGGCGATCAGATCCTGCTCGGGCTGTACCACGTCGCCGTTGCCGGTGATGATGAAGGAGTGTTTGTCGTCGGCCACCGCCAGCAGGGCCTCCAGCCGGCGCAGCATGCGATCGGTTCGCCAGTCCTTGGCCAGGGCCACGGCGGCGCGTTCCAGGTTGCCCTGGTGGGCCTGCAGCTTGGCTTCGAAGCGTTCCAGCAGGGTAAAGGCGTCGGCGGTGCCGCCGGCGAAGCCGGCCAGTACCTTGCCGTTGAACAGGCGGTGTACCTTGCGGGCGTTGCCTTTCATCACCGTATTGCCGAGGGAAACCTGGCCATCGCCTCCGATGACCACCTTGCCGTTACGGCGAACTGAAACGATTGTTGTCACTGTGAACCTCACTTGACGGTATGGCCAGCCGGACTGGCGGAAATGTCATGCTCACAGTAATGGGGGCGGTGGCGGGAGAGTTCAACCCTACCAGTTCCAGATAGCGCAATGATTGACGTTGGCCCGCAGCAGCTTGTGCTTGTCCTGTTCGGCCTGGCGCTTGCGCTCGTAGGGGCCGAGCACCACCCGGTACCAGACGCCATTGCTGCCCTCGGTGCGGCGGACCTGGGCCACCATGCCCTGGAAGGCGATACGGGCCTTGAGCTGCTCGGCCTGGTCGGCGGAGCGGAAGGAGCCGCATTGCATCTGGTAGCGCACGTTGGACTCTTGCTCCTTGGGCACGTCCACCACGATTTCCTTGTTTTCCAGCTGCTCGATATAGCGCCACTTTTCCACCGGGCGCTGGTCGATGGGATTGACCGGTGCCGGCGGCGGGCTCTGGGTGGTCTGGGCGGCCTTGGCGGTCGTCGCCGTGCGGGTATCGGCCGACCCCTTGACCAGGTAGATCAGGTAGCCCAGGCTGGCGCCGAGCAGCACCACCAGGGTCAGGGCCAGCCAGGGGATCCGCCGCTCCGGCGCCCGGCCGCGCCCGCCGGAGCGGGAACTGCGGCCGTTTTGCTTGGGTTTGCTGCGCCGGACGTAATCCCTGGGCATGGGTTACATGCGCTCCATGGTGTCGATACCGAGCAGCGACAGGCCCTGCTGCAGGACCTTGGCGGTGGCGGCACAGAGGCGCAGCCGGCTGGCGCGCTCGGCGGCGGACACCCCGTCCTTGTTGATGGGGCAGGCCTCGTAGAAGCTCATAAAGGCGCCGGACAGTTCGTAAAGGTAGAGGCACAGCAGGTGCGGCATGCCCTTGTCGGCCACCGACCGGACGGTGTCGTTGAACTGCACCAGCTTCTGGGCCAGGGCCTCTTCCGCCGGCGCCTGGATAAGGATGGCGCCGTCCAACTGGCCCGGGGTGATGCCGGCCTTGCGGAAGATGGATTGTACCCGGGTGTAGGCATACTGCAGGTAGGGGGCGGTGTTGCCCTCGAAGGACAGCATGTTGTCCCAGTCGAAGATATAGTCGGTGGTGCGGCTCTTGGAGAGATCGGCGTATTTCACCGCGCCCATGGCCACCCGCCTGACCACCTGGGCCTTTTCTTCGGCGCTGAGTTCGGTCTGCTTCTGTGCCAGCAGGGCGGCGGCGCGCTCCTCCGCCTCCTCGAGCAGGTCCACCAGCTTGATGGTGCCGCCGGAGCGGGTCTTGAAGGGGCGGCCGTCCTTGCCCAGCATCATGCCAAAGGCGTGGTGCTCCAGGCTGACCGACTCCGGCACATAACCGGCCTGGCGCACTATGCTCCAGGCCTGCATCAGGTGCTGGTGCTGACGGGAGTCGATGAAATAGAGCACCCGGTCGGCCCCCAACTGCTCGTAGCGGTACTTGGCGCAGGCGATGTCGGTGGTGGTGTAAAGGTAGCCGCCATCCTTCTTGCGGATGATGACCCCCATGGGATCGCCGTCCTTGTTCTTGTATTCGTCGAGGTAGACGACGATGGCGCCGTCGTCTTCCACCGCCAGGCCCTTTTTCTGCAGATCGGCGACGATGCCCGCCAGCATGGGGTTGTACATGCTTTCGCCCATCACGTCCGCCGGGCTCAGCGATACGTTGAGCCGGTCGTAGACCTGCTGGTTGTGCTGCAGGGTGATGTCCACCAGTTTCTGCCACATGTTCAGGCAATAGTCATCGCCGCCCTGCAGCCGGACCACGTAGTTGCGGGCGCGCTCGGCAAAATCCGGATCGGCGTCGTACTGCTGCTTGGATTCCCGGTAGAACTGCTCCAGATCCGACAGGCCCGAGGACAGCACAGCCGGATTTTGCTTCTCCAGCTGTTCCAGGTGGGCGATCAGCATGCCGAACTGGGTGCCCCAGTCGCCGATGTGGTTGGCACGGATCACCTTGTGGCCGAGGAATTCCAGGGTACGCACCACGGCATCGCCGATGATGGTGGAGCGCAGGTGGCCCACGTGCATCTCCTTGGCCACGTTGGGGGCGGAGTAGTCCACCACCACCGTCTGCGGCTGCTCTGCGGTCGGTACATTGGCGCGTTCGTTGGCCACCATGGCGTCTACCTGGCGGGCCAGCCAGCCGCTGTCCAGGAAAAAGTTGATAAAGCCGGGGCCGGCCAGCTCGGTCTTGGCCACCAGCTCGGAGGCGGGCAGGTTGTCCACCAGCAACTGGGCCAGGGCGCGGGGATTCTGCCCGGCGGGCTTGGCCAGCAGCAGGGCCAGGTTGGTGGCGAGATCTCCGTGGGCCTTGTCTTTGGTTCGGTCTACCTGGATGCGGGGCGCCAGCTCGGCGGGCAGCTTGCCTTGTTGTTTCAGGGTCGAGACCGTCTGCTCAAGCAGTGCTTGAATATGTTCTTTCATTATCAGTTCACCAAAATTAAGACAAGGTCGGAAGAAACCTGGGGGGAGAAATTCTACTCATAACGGTCGCAGAAAACTACCGTCAAGGGCGTGGCATGGGGCTCCCTGAAAGCGGGCCCGCTAAAAACGGGTCTTTATGGCTACTTGTTCGAGGAGGGGAGGATGTATGAAACTGGCGTTATTGCCGCTGACCCTCCACCTGATGCCCGGTGGCAAGCTGCCCTTGCGCATCTTCGAGCCCAGGTATGTAAGGATGGTCAGCGAAGCGAGCCGAAGCGGTACCGGCTTCGGCATCGGCATGCTCGATGAACTGGACGAGGAAGGCAACAGCGACCTCTTTATGCTGGGCACCCGGGTGCGGATCATCGACTTCTATACCCTGACGGATGGCCTGCTGGGCATCACCGTCGAGGCGACGGAGCGGTTTCGCATCCGCAGCCTGGAACGGGAGTCGGATGGCCTGCTGCGGGCCGAGGTCGAGCTGCTCGACAACTGGCAGTCCTGTGCCCTGTCGCCCTTCGAGCAGGTATTGTCCGACAAGTTGCAGGAAGTCTTCGCCGAATACCCGGAGCTGGCCGATTTGCATCCGGCGCCCAGCTGGCGGGACGCGGCCTGGGTGACCCAGCGCTGGCTGGAGGTGCTGCCGATCAAAGGCCAGTTGGCGCAGCTGCTGATGGCGGAAGACAGCTGCCGCCGGGCCCTGGCCTTCCTGATGTCGATGCTCAAGCCCGAGTCCCAGCCGGGCAGCCGGCACTGAGCATTACCACAACTCCACCGGATCGATATCCAGCGACCAGCGCACCTTGCGGGCCGAGGCCAGGGTTTCAATCAAGGCCAGCGCCTGCCGACAGGCGCCGGCGAGTTCGCGGCGGCTGGCGGCCTGCAACAGCAACTGGTAGCGGTACTGGCCGGCCTTTCGTTCCATCTGCGCACTCATGGGCCCGAGACAGAGCACCCCCGGCGACAGGCCGGGGGCCAGTTGCCCGGCCAGTTGCTGCAGAAATTCCTGGCAATACTGGGCACGGGTGGCCTGCACCCGGAATAGGGCCTGGAAGCTGAAGGGCGGCAAGGCAGCGGCCTGGCGTTCCCGCAGGGCGCCCTGGGCGAAATGGCGATAGCCCTGGTTGGCCAGATCCTGCAGCAGGGCGTGTTCCGGATGGTGGCTCTGCAGCACCACCCGGCCCGGCTTGCTGGCCCGGCCGGCCCGGCCCGCCACCTGAATATAGAGCTGGGCGAAGCGCTCGGTGGCGCGGAAGTCGCTGGCGAACAGGGCGCCGTCCACGTCCAGCATGGCCACCAGGGTGACGTCGGGAAAATGGTGCCCCTTGGCCAGCATCTGGGTGCCGATCAGGATCTGGTACCTGCCGGCGCGGATGCCGTCCAGATGCTGCTGGAAACTGCCCTTGCGGCGGGTGTTGTCCCGGTCGATACGGATGCTGGCGTACTGGGGAAAGAGTCCGGCCAGGGCCTGCTCCACCTGCTCGGTGCCCAGCCCGGTGCCCATCAGCTGCTGGCTGCCGCACTGGGGGCAACGGGGGGGCAAGGGGCGCTGGTGATCGCAGTGGTGGCAGTGCAGACGGGACTGCTGCCGGTGCCAGGTGTAGTGGGCGTCGCAACGTTCGCAGTCGGCCAGCCAACCGC
Source organism: Zobellella denitrificans (assembly GCF_002237365.1). Lineage (GTDB taxonomy): Bacteria > Pseudomonadota > Gammaproteobacteria > Enterobacterales > Aeromonadaceae > Oceanimonas > Oceanimonas denitrificans. Next base: position 9,512 of record NZ_NMUO01000013.1, on the reverse strand, counting down.
AGTCGTGGCAGAGCAGCGCCGGGGCGTAGCCGCGGCGGTTGAGGAACAGCATCACCTGGTTGCCCTGGGCCAGTTCCTGCTCCATCAGTTGCAGCAACTGGGGGGAAAGACCGGCCTGCAACTGCACATGCTTGCTGTCCAGCAGCAGGTGCCGGGCGACGGTGGCGGTACCGGGGCGCTGGCTCAGGATCAGGTGGCGGTACTTGCCGGTGGCGGCGTTGTGCAGGCTCTCGAAGCTGGGGGTGGCCGAGCCGAGCAGGATGGGGATGTCCAACTGGCGGGCGCGCAGCAGGGCCAGATCCCGGGCGTGATAGCGAAAGCCGTCCTGCTGCTTGAAGGAGGTGTCGTGCTCCTCGTCGATGATGATAAGGCCCAGTTGCCGGAAGGGGGTCAGCAGTGCCGATCGGGTGCCGATCAGGATGGCGGTGCCGCCGTCCCGGCAGGCCAGCCAGGTATCCAGCCGCTCCCGTTCGCTCATGCCCGAATGCAGGGTACTGACCGGTGCCCGGAACCGGCGCTGGAAGCGTGCTATGGTCTGGGGGGTCAGGCCGATTTCCGGCACCAGCACCAGCACCTGCCGGCCGGCCGCGAGCACCGGCTCCATCGCCTGCAGGTAGACCTCGGTCTTGCCGGAGCCGGTGATCCCTTCCAGCAGGAAAGGCACGAATCCCTCGGCCTGGTGCAGCAGGCTGACCGCCAGGGCCTGCTCGCGGCCCAGCCGGGGCTTGTCGTCCTGGTTGATGGCCAGGGCCGGCCGCCAGTCGTCCCGTGCCGGCAACTGCTCCCGTTTTTCTATCACTCCCTTCCTGGCCAGGGTCTGGAGGATGGGGCTGCCGATGCCCCTGGCGTCCAGCTCGCCGCTGGTCAGCGGCCCCTGGCGCAGCAGGGTCAGGGCCTGCTGTTGCTTGACCGCCTGGGCGGAAACCCGCGCATCCGGCTCGAGCAGGTGCCAGTAGTCCATGCTGCGGTAGCCGGCCGTCTCCCCCTTGCGCAGCAGGGTGGGCAGGGCCTGGAAGTAGACTTCGCCGGGCGCATGCAGGTAGTAGCCGGTGGCCCAGGCCAGCAGCCGGAGATCGGCATCGGCCAGCACCGGTTCCTCGTCCAGCACCGAGTCCAGGGGCTTGAGCTTGTCGGGAGGAACCTCCGACGCCGTGGGGTGATCAAGCACCAGGGCCACCAGGGTGCGATTGCCGAACGGAACCCTGACCCGGCAGCCCCTGGCCGGCAGGGGCAGGGGGCAGAGATAGTCGAATTCCCGCCGCAACGGAACGGGCAGGACCACCCTGAGCAAGCCGTACTGGGCCGGTGTCGTCATTGGTGATTTTTCCCCCTGTTACCCTTGCCTGCAAAAAGGCGATCCTATATTATTCGCACCCTTCACAAAACGTGTATCACTCGTGTGGTGTCTGGCTCAGGATCAGATAGCGACACGGCCTACAGATAGAGGTTGTCCATGAAACAAGGTATCCACCCGGAATACAAAGAAATTGTTGCCAAATGTTCTTGCGGTAACGAGATCAAGACCCGCTCCACCCTGGGCCATGATCTGAACCTGGACGTTTGCTCCGCCTGCCACCCCTTCTACACCGGCAAGCAGAAGATTGTTGACACCGGCGGCCGTGTTGATCGCTTCAACAAGCGCTTCGGCGCCCTGTCCAGCAAGAAGTAAGCACTTCCTGCTCAAAAAAAGGCGCCCCGGGCGCCTTTTTTGTTCCTCTCTTCTTGCGCCGGAGCCGGCTCCTTTCCATGGTTACTCCTGATACCCGTGAGGAAGCGCCATGTCCCGTTGGAAATACATTCTTGTCCTGCTGTGCTGGCCGCCCGTGGCCGTGGCCGGCTGCCCCCATTTGCAGCCGGATGAAGAGGTGCTTGTTCGCCATGTTATAGATGGTGATACTGTTATCTTGAAAGATGACAGGGTTATTCGCTTTATCGGCGTGGATGCGCCAGAATTAAACAAACACAACAATGGCTTGCCGGAGTTCGGCGCCGAGGCAGCGCGGGACTGGCTTGTAAATAAAATTGTAAAACAGAGTCAATTGAAACTGGTTTTTGGGGTCAAAAGACGTGATGATTATGGCCGCTGGCTGGCCCACCCGCTCACGTCCGAGGGCGAGCTGCTGGTCACGCAGATGCTGACCCAGGGGCTGGGCCGGCTGATGCTGTTTCCGCCCAATCACGACTACTGGCCCTGCTGGCTGGAGGCGGAGCGGCAGGCTCGACGTAGCCGCCGGGGTATCTGGTCGATACCGCTTGCCGCGACGCCCGTCGCGGCCGGCTGGCAGCAGCTTTCAGGCCTCGTGGTCCGGGGCATTTCGGGACGAGGAAGGTTGGAACTCGTGCTGGAGGGCGAGCTCAGGATCCGGGCCGGCAAACGGCTGCCGTCCGAAGCCCGCCATCGATTGGCGCTGCTCGGGCCGGGTGACCGCCTGTTCGTCCGGGGCTGGGTCAGGCCCGCCGGGAATGGTTGGCAGCTGTGGCTAAACCATCCCTGGCAGTTTTACCAGGAAAAAGTTAGTGATTGTGCTGGGCAATGTTGAATAAGTTGACTACTATCACATTGTATAAACATTGTGGTAAACTTGTTCACACTTTAAAAGCACAAATGTCAACAATCGCATCAGGGTACTCGCAGAATGACCGACTTTCGTCAAAAAGCGCTCGACTATCATGCCTTCCCCAAGCCGGGCAAGATCTCCGTCGAAATCAGCAAACCGGCAGAAACCGCCAAGGATCTCGCCCTCGCCTACAGCCCGGGCGTGGCCGAGCCGGTGCGTGAGATCGCTGCCGATCCCGAGAACGCCTACAAATATACCGCCAAGGGCAACCTGGTGGCGGTGATCAGTAACGGTACCGCCATCCTCGGCCTGGGCAATCTGGGCCCGCTGGCCTCCAAGCCGGTGATGGAAGGCAAGGCCCTGCTGTTCAAGCGGTTCGCCGGTCTCGACTCCATCGACATCGAAGTCAAGCACCGCACCACCGAAGAATTCATTCAGACCGTGGCGGCCATCGCCGACACCTTCGGCGGCATCAACCTGGAAGACATCAAGGCGCCCGAGTGCTTCGAGATCGAAAAAGCCCTGATCGAGCGCTGCAACGTGCCCGTGTTCCACGATGACCAGCACGGGACCGCCATCGTCACCGCCGCCGGCATGCTCAACGCCCTCGAGATCCAGGGCAAGAACATCCACGACGTGCGCATCGTCTGCATGGGCGCCGGTGCCGCTGCCGTGGCCTGTATGGAACTGCTGATCAAGTGTGGTGCCCAGCGCGAGAACATCTACATGCTGGACCGCAAGGGCGTGATCCACACCCGCCGCGACGACCTGAACGAGTACAAGGAACTGTTCGCCAACAACACCGACAAGCGCACCCTGGAAGATGTGATCACCGACGCCGATGTGTTTGTGGGCGTATCCGGTCCGGATGTGCTGCCGGCGGAAGCGGTGGCGATGATGGCGGAAAAGCCGGTGATCTTCGCCTGCTCCAACCCGGATCCGGAAATCAAGCCCGAGCTGGCTCATTCCGTGCGCCAGGATCTGGTGATGGGGACCGGTCGCTCCGACTATCCCAACCAGGTCAACAACGTGCTGTGCTTCCCCTTCATCTTCCGCGGTGCCCTGGACGTGCGTGCGTCCCGCATCAACGACGAGATGAAAGTGGCGGCCGTAGAAGCCATCCGTAGCCTGGCCAAGGAGCCGGTGCCCCAGGAAGTGCTGGCCGCGGCCGGCGTGGAAGCTCTGGAATTCGGCAAGGACTACGTGATCCCGAAGCCGATGGATCCGCGCCTGTTGCCGCGCGTGGCCCGCGCCGTGGCCGTGGCTGCGGTCGAGTCCGGTGTGGCCGGCATCGAGCTGCCGGCCAACTATATGCTGGACTGAGCACCGGTCCGGTAACAGAAAAAGGGGAGCTTCGGCTCCCCTTTTTGCTTGATGACAAAGTCGTCTGTTTCACTGATATGAGCCGGCCAAAGGGCCAACTCCGCCTACACGCCGCAAGTACGTCCATGTAGGCTCGCACATGCCGAATGTCGCGGAAACCGTCGGTATCGCCGCGCTGCGACTTGTCACTGGCAACTCGGTCGCGGCGATACCTCCGGTGCAAGGCGCTCCGCGCCCCCTGGCAGGTGACGGTCGGCGGAGCAGTTCCCTTTGTCCGCCTGTTTTGGCATAACCGTTGCCTGCGTAAGCCAGCCTGAAGGTTTGTCAGCAATCTGAAAGGGACTTCGGCTCCCCTTCTGCATTACGGCTTGCGGGTCAGGTAAACCCCGGCTTCCATATGGTGGGTGTAGGGGAACTGGTCGAACAGGGCGAAGCGGCTGATCCTGTGCGTGTCGGCCAGGGTATCCAGGTTTTGTCGCAGGGTCTCCGGGTTGCAGGAAATATAGACGATATTGTCGTATTCCTGCACCAGGCGTACGGTATCCTCGTCCAGGCCGGCCCGGGGCGGGTCCACCAGTATGGTGTTGCAGTGGTAGCCTTGCAGGTCGATACCCTGCAGGCGGCGAAACTCGCGCACACCGCGCATGGCCTGGGTGAATTCTTCCGCCGACATCCGCAGTATGGTGACGTTGTCGATGCCGTTGGCGGCGATGTTGTATTGGGCCGACTTGACCGAGGAGCTGGAGATTTCGGTGGCCAGCACCCGGCGGAAGTTGGCCGCCAGGGCCAGGGAGAAGTTGCCGTTGCCGCAGTAGAGCTCGAGCAGATCGCCCGCGGCACCCCGGGTGACATCCAGGGCCCAGGCCAGCATCTGCTCGTTCATCCGGCCGTTGGGCTGGGTAAAGCTGTTTTCCACCTGCTGGTAGACCAGCTCCCGGCCCGCCACCTGCAGTTTCTCGACCACATAGTCGCGCTCCACCACCCACTTCTGCTTCTTGGCCCGGCCGATGATGTCGACCACTATACCCAGTTCACGCAACTGAGTGCGCAAGGCCCGCGCCGCCTGCTGCCAGTCTTCATCCAGCTGGCGGTGGTAGAGCAGGCTTATCACCAGCTCACCGCTGAGGGACGACAGAAAGTCCACCTGGAACAGCTTGCGGCGCAGTACCGGCGAGGGGCGCAAGGCATCCAGCAACAGCGGCATGGCCCTGTTGATCAGCAGCGAGGCGGCGGGGAACTGTTCGACCCGGTATTTCTGCTTGCTGGCCTGATCGAACATGATGTAGTAGAGATCGTCCCCCTGGTGCCACACCCGAAACTCGGCCCGCATCCGGTAATGCTCCGGAGCGGAGGCGAACACCTCCAACGCCGGCGGGGCAAAGCCGGCAAACTCCTGCCGCAGGCGTTCGGCCTTTTCGTCCAGCTGGCGGGGGTAATGGGTGGTATCGAGGTGGGTCATGATCGGGCTCCTGTACAGCGAGCCGCCGATTCTAAGGACTCTGGCTCATTTGTCCAGTTTGTGGCCGATGGAAGCGCGGGCGGGTGCTTCGTTGTAGCCATCCAGCATTCTTTATGGCTGTTTTTGATATACAGCCGGGGGGGCTTTCCCTATAATGCCCACCGCTTTGGTGCCGACAGGCGTAAACGGGAATCCGGTGTAAATCCGGAGCTGGCGCGCAGCGGTAATAAGGAACGAAAGCGACGCGGGGGAAAGCCCCGAGCACTGCCCGGCATGGGCGGGAAGCTGTCGCCTAGGTGGATGCCATGCATCTGTGCCTTTAAGCCCGAATACCTGCCAAGGCGGCTGTCCAGGAAGGGCCTGGCAGCCGATGCTACGCGTTCTAGGGAAGCACAAGATGTCTAAACAATGGCTGGCAGCCGCCTTGCTGCCGTGGGCGGCCTTTGCCCAGAATTCCTCCGACTCTACCGATATCACCATCTACAACCGGGTAACGCAACCGCTCACCAGCGCGCTGGCTCCGGTGGAAGTGATCACCAAATCCGAAATCGAACGGCGGCAGCCCCGCTCCCTGGTGGATCTGCTGGAAACCCTGCCGGGGATGCAGTTCGGCAGCCAGAACGGCGGCATTGGTCAGCAATCGAGTTTATTTGTCCGTGGCACCAACTCGGATCATGTGCTGGTGCTGATGAACGGCAGACCCATGGCGCAGATGGTATCCAGCAATGTCGATTTCAGCCAGTTACCGGTCTCCAATGTGGAGCGCATCGAGTATATCCGTGGTCCCCGCGCCGCCATCTACGGCTCCAAGGCCATCGGTGGGGTGGTCAATATCATCACTACATCCGAAGTGAACACTACTCAGGTTGGTGTCACCACCGGCAGCAATGATTACTATGCCGCCGATCTGTCCATCAACCAGTGGGTGACTGATGCCACCCGGCTGCAATTGGCCTCTGGTTATCGTGAGACCCGGGGCTATGATGTGCAGCCTGGCAATAATCAGCCCGATAGAGATGGTTTTGAAAGTAAAAATCTGACTCTGGGTATTGAGCATCAGTTAAACCAGCAATGGACCTTGGATGCCAATTTCAATGGTTGGAAGAATAACCTTGAATATGATGGCTGGACCGATATTAATGAAACGAAGGCCTACCAGATTGATACGGGTATTCGTTATCAGGGCAAGGAGTTAGTTGGCCAACTGAACGCCAGCTATGGTGAATACGAAGCGGAAGACTGGAATAAAGGGGCTGGTCGCCAAACTGCTTCCAATACCAGCACTGCCACTACCCGTCTCGATGGCTTGACCCAGTACCACTACTCCGAACAGGGCTATGTACTGATGGGAATGGACTGGCAGCGGGATCGGCTGCTGGCTAGAACCACAGGCACCACCGCTCCTGACCGAGACAATACTGGTGTTTACGCATCCGTCTTTCATACTTGGGCTCCGGTATCAATCGAGCTGACCGGCCGGATGGATGATAATGAACAGTTTGGTACTTACGGAACTTGGCAGAGTGCCTTGTCGGTTGCCTTGCCCGAGCAGCATAAGGCTACATTAAGCTATGGCACTGCATTTAGAGCACCAAATTTACTGGAATTATACGCTTTTTGGGGGAACCCAAATTTCGATCCAGAGGAGTCCGAAAACTGGGAGTTGTCATTCACAGGTGACTATCAGAGGTTTAATTGGCAACTGAATTTGTATCGTAATGAAATTGATAACTTGCTTTTTAGTCAAAGCCCAACAAGGAAGGACAGTACAGATACGCTAATCAAAGGTGCAGAGTTTGTAGTGAAAGCTACGACTGGTCCTGTACACCATACCGCCAGCTATGAATACACCGACGCGGAAGATCAGCGTGCTCCTAACCAAGGTAAACAATTAGTTAACCGTGCGAAGCGCAAACTCAGCTGGACCGGTGACATCGATATAGCTAACACTAACCTGTTTGCTCAGGTGTTGTATGTCGGTGATCGTGAAACATTTGATGCAAATACTTTTGCGAGAACCTTTACACCCTCCTACACCATCTGGAATATCGGTGCCCGCTATCCGCTGACCAGCAACCTGACCCTGAATGGCAAGGTGAACAACCTGTTCGACAAGGACTACCAGGTGGTCTCCGGCTACGATGCCCCCGGCATGGAGTTCTATATCGGCGCCGACTACCGCTTCTGACCCTTTAAGCCGGCCTTTGTGCCGGCTTTTTCATCCCCGCTTTTGGCGTTATCATGGCGGCCTTGCACAGCGAGGGCAGCCAGTGGCATCCATTCTTCTTTTCGACTCCGGCATGGGCGGCCTGTCCATTTACCGCGAGGTACAGCGGGCCTTGCCCGGGCACCAGTATCTGTACCTGTTCGACAATGCCTGCTTTCCTTACGGCGAACTGAGCGAACAGCGACTGGTCAGCCGGGTAGTAGAGCTGTTCGACACCTTTGTAAGCCGTTATCCGGTCGATATCGTGGTTATCGCCTGTAACACCGCCAGTACCTATGTGCTGCCGGCGTTGCGCCAGCGATTGCAGATCCCCGTGGTTGGGGTGGTGCCTGCCATCAAACCGGCCGCCGAGCACAGTCGCGCTTATGGGCACGGCCGGGTCGGCCTGCTGGCCACTCCCGGTACCGTTTCCCGGCAATATACCGCCGACCTTATTCGCAACTTCGCCGCCGATCTCGATGTTTCCGCTATCGGCACCACCGAACTGGTCAAGATGGCCGAAGACAAGCTCTCCGGTCAGGGGGTTGATCGGCAACGGCTGGGACGGGTATTGGCGCCCTGGCTGGGGGTGTGGCGGCCGGATACGGTGGTGCTGGGCTGTACCCACTTCCCGCTGTTGGCCGAAGAGCTGCGCCTCTGGCTGCCCGATACCAGGCTGATCGACTCGGGAGAGGCCATTGCCCGTCGGGTGGCCAGCCTGCTGTCGCCAGAAGCCCTCCCCGGGCAGGGAGAGAGGGCCAGGCTGTTTTGCACCGAATGGACGACCAAGGCCCGGTTGCAGGCCGCCGCCTTTGCCAAGGAGGGATTTGGCGAGCTGCAATGCCTCTTCCCCTAGGGGGAGCAAACTCAGGACGGTGTCTGCTCGCCGTCTTCCTCGTCGTCCTTGCGTTCATTCGCCTCCCTGACTTTCAGGGTGCGCTGTTGAAACTCCGAATCATTCAGCGCCTGTTGGGCGGCCAGCGCCGCCTCTCTTGGCATCTCCACAAAACCGAAACCACGCCGCTTGCCGGTGTGCTTGTCCTTCATCAACCGTACCGACAGCACCTGGCCGTAGTTTTCGAACAGGGTTCTCACAGAGGCTTCATTGGCCCTGTAGGGCAGATTACCCACATAAAGGGTAATGGTCGGTATGACCTCCGGCGCCGGCGCCCGGACCAGCAAAGGGACTATCAGGCCCCCGAACAGCAGGCCGAGCGCAAAAAGAAGGGAAGGGGAGAGACTTGATGCTGTCCAACTGATGGCCAGGTAGCCGAGCAGGGCCAGCACAAGAGCGAAAAGGGCGGACTGAACATAAATGGGATACTGGAATAGCTTCATCGGCAATCTAATCTCAAGCTGGCTGAACGGATGCGGCGTATCGGAAGCCTGGGCAACGAAGTCTACGCCATTGCTAACAGCATAGTCTCAATTGGAGTTCGGCGGCCAACGGTGTCAGGGAAAAGCAGGCAGAAATGTGATCTCCCAGTATGAAGGTCGTTGGGTCGAGCAAAATAGCATCAGTTAGTGGGCCCCCGGTGCAGCCGGATGTGCATAACCCTGTGGTTAAGCTGTATTTTTGCTGGGTTAATCAGCGCTTGGTGGCAAAAGTGATGTTTTTCACAAAAAAGCCCTTGCGCAAAAAACGCGGCTCCCTATAATGCGCCCTCACTGACACGGCGGAACACGCCGGTGGTCACAAGCGGAAAAACTTCGGTTTTGAGGCTTGACGAATCAAACGGACGGCGTAGAATGCGCAGCCCTGACCCGCTAACGGTCAACGCTCTTTAACAACTTATCAAGCAAACTGTGTGGGCACTCGCAGTGGTTGGGAAGCAAAAAATATTGTTTTTCAATGATTGTCGAAGTGCACAAACACTTCAGTAATTCATTGAGCATCAAACTTAAATTGAAGAGTTTGATCATGGCTCAGATTGAACGCTGGCGGCAGGCCTAACACATGCAAGTC
>NZ_NMUO01000129.1 GCF_002237365.1 Zobellella denitrificans | reverse complement strand
TTTATGCCTGGCGGCGATAGCGTTGTGGTCCCACCTGACCCCATGCCGAACTCAGAAGTGAAACGCACCCGCGCCGATGATAGTGTGGCAGCTGCCATGTGAAAGTAGGTCACTGCCAGGCACCCAAATTTGTAGCGTCGATGAGATTCGACCGGTCCACTGAAGTGGACCCTACAAACCGCTTTTGCGGAGCGGTAGTTCAGTTGGTTAGAATACCGGCCTGTCACGCCGGGGGTCGCGGGTTCGAGCCCCGTCCGCTCCGCCATCACTCAAAACCCCGGCAGAAATGCTGGGGTTTTTTCGTATTGGCGGCGCCGGACGGCTGGATGATGTCGGCGCGCTGCGCCTCCGCTGCAAAGGCGGTGCCTTTGCCGCTCCGCCATCACAGACAAAAAAAGCCACCTTCGGGTGGCTTTTGGGTTCGGACGACAGCGATGTTCCAAGTGGGCATGAAGCGAACGTCCTGGAGCGCAGGCGGCCTGCCTACATTCCCGCAATGCGGGAACCGCCGGGCCCCGACGTCACACCCAAACCACCGGCGTTACACTCCATGCGGGCGGGCCGCCCGCGCCCCAAAAGGGCGTACAACTCCCAAACCATGGCGGCAGGCCACGTACCAGGAGTGCTCAAATTCCAAACTACCTTTAGAGCAAACGACTTTGTCATCAAGCTACACAAAAAAGCCACCCGAAGGTGGCTTTTTGTGCCTGATGGCGTTAGCGGGCGACGCAGTCCACGAAATAGCGGGTTTCACCCTGGTGCTCCTCGGCCACCAGGCCGTGGATATAGGTCTCGAAGCCGGGGAAGCGCTGGTTGAAGTCCCGGGCGAACTTGAGGTAATTCACGATGATGTCGTTGAACACCTCACCCGGGATCAGCAGCGGAATACCCGGCGGGTAGGGAGCCACCATCACCGCCGTGGTGCGACCGGTCAGTTCATCCAGCGGGACCCGCTCGATTTCCTTGTGGGCCATCCTGGCGAAGGCATCCGCCGGCTTCATGGCCGGCACCAGATCCGACAGGTACATCTCGGTGGTCAGCTTGGCCACGTCGTTTTCCTTGTAGATCTGGTGGATCTGATCGCACAGATCCTTCAATCCTACCCGCTCGTAGCGGGGATGGCTCTGCACGAATTCCGGCAGCACCTTCCACAGCGGCACGTTGTTGTCGTAGTCGTCCTTGAACTGCTGCAGCTCGGTCACCATGGTGTTCCAGCGGCCCTTGGTGATGCCGATGGTGAACATGATGAAGAAGGAGTAGAGCCCGGTTTTCTCGATGACGATACCGTGCTCGGCCAGGTACTTGGTGACCACCACCGCCGGAATGCCGGTTTCGGCAAAGTCGCCTTTCATGTTCAGGCCCGGGGTCAGTATGGTGGCCTTGATGGGGTCGAGCAGGTTGAAGCCGGGCTCGATGTCGCCGAAACCGTGCCAGCCGGCGTCGGCCTGCAGCATCCAGGCATCCCGTTCGTCCAGGCCGTCATCGGTCAGGTCATCCGGACCCCAGACGGTGAACCACCAGTCGTCGCCGTATTCGTCATCCACCTTGCGCATGGCGCGGCGGAATTCCAGGGCTTCCGCCAGGGACTCTTCCACCAGGGCGGTACCGCCCGGCTCTTCCATCATGGCCGCCGCCACGTCGCAGGAAGCGATAATGGCGTACTGGGGGCTGGTGGAGGTATGCATCAGGTAGGCTTCGTTGAACAGATGGCGGTCGAGCTTGTTGGCCTCGCCGTCCTGCACCAGGATCTGGGAAGCCTGGGACAGGCCGGCCAGCAGCTTGTGGGTGGACTGGGTGGAGAACACCATGGAGTCCTGGCAACGCGGCCGGCCCTCGCCGATGGCGTGATAGTCGCCGTAGAAGTCGTGGAAGGCGGCGTGGGGCAGCCAGGCTTCGTCGAAGTGCAGGGTTTCGATTTCCCCGTCGAGCAGGCTCTTGATCTCTTCCACATTGTAGAGAATGCCGTCGTAGGTGGACTGGGTGATGGTCAGCACCCGGGGCTTGGCCTTGGGGTTCCTGGCCAGGATCTCGCGGCAGAAGGGGTTGGCCTGCATCTTTTCGCGGATGCGGGCCGGCTCGAACTCGCTGCGGGGAATGGGGCCGATAATGCCGTAATGGTTGCGGGTCGGCATCAGGAACACCGGCACGGCGCCGGTCATCATGATGGCATGCAGTATCGACTTGTGGCAGTTGCGATCCACCACCACTATGTCGCCCGGGGCCACGGTGGAGTTCCACACTATCTTGTTGGAGGTGGAGGTGCCGTTGGTCACGAAGAACAGGTGGTCGGCGTTGAAGATACGGGCGGCGTTGCGCTCGCTGGCCGCCACCGGGCCGGTGTGATCCAGCAACTGGCCCAGCTCGTCCACCGCGTTGCAGACGTCGGCGCGCAGCATGTTTTCGCCGAAGAACTGGTGGAACATCTGGCCGACGGGCGACTTCAGGAAGGCCACGCCGCCGGAGTGGCCGGGGCAATGCCAGGAATAGGAGCCGTCGTGGGCATAGTGGGTCAGGGCACGGAAGAAGGGCGGAGCCAGGGAATCCAGGTAGCTCTTGGCTTCGCGGATGATGTGTCGGGCCACGAAATCGGGGGTGTCCTCGTGCATGTGGATAAAGCCGTGCAGCTCGCGCAGTATGGCGTTGGGGATATGGCGGGCGGTGCGGGTTTCGCCGTAGAGGTAGATGGGAATGTCCGGGTTGCGGTGGCGGATCTGATCCACGAAACGGCGCAGTTGCCCCAGCACTTCCTGGGCTTCTTCCTGGCCACCGTCAAACTCCTCATCGTCGATCGACAGGATGAACCCCGCGGCCCGGCTCTGCTGCTGGGCGAAGGAGGTCAGATCGCCATAGCTGGTATAGCCCACCACATCCATGCCCGCCTTCTCGATGGCGGAGGCGAGTTCACGGATGCCCGAGCCGCTGGTGTTCTCGGAGCGGAAGTCTTCATCGATGATGACGATGGGAAAATAAAAGTGCATCAGCTTTCCTTTGGTTGAGCGTCTGAAGGTGGTGGCGGCACGGCGGCTGGGCCGCTATCAATTCTAATCCCTATGCCGTCGGGTGACAAAAAATAGTTATGCACCTGTTGTGATTAAAAATTTATTTGACTCGGGGCTGTCGCCAGCCGGCTGGCATTCATCGCCGGAAGCGGGCACTATGGTTCTCATACAGAACAGCTTATCCCGGACAGATGAAGGTGAGATGGCAGAATAAAGGCAAGTGGCTGATACTGGCGCTGGCCAGCCTCCTGGCAGGCTGTGCCGCCTCGCCACCGCGTAATCCCGAGAATATCTGCGCCATTTTCGAACAACACAAGGGCTGGCACAAGTCCGCCAACAAGGCACGGGAAAAGTGGGGGGCGCCGGTACACGTGACCATGGCGATGATGTACCAGGAAAGCATGTTCCGCCACGATGCCCGGCCGCCGATGCGTTATTTCCTGTTCATTCCCTATGGCCGGGCTTCCGATGCCTACGGCTATGCCCAGGCCAAGAAGGCGACCTGGGCCGACTACCAGCGGGAAAGCGGCAATCGCTGGGCCAGTCGCAGCAATTTCGACGACGCCCTCGATTTTATGGGCTGGTACATGAATAAAACCAGCACCATCAATGGGGTGTCGAAGTGGGACGCCTACGGTCAGTACCTTAACTACCACGAAGGCTGGGGCGGCTATCGGCGCGGCAGCCACCGGCGCAAGGGCTGGTTGCTGAATACCTCGCGCAAGGTCGAGGGCCGCGCCCAGCGTTATGCCGAGCAGTACTGGCAGTGCAAGGACAGCCTAAACCGCGGCTGGTTTGGCTGAGGCCGCCTGGGCCAGGTAGGTTTCCATCTCGGCCGCCGGTACCATGCCGCCGCCGGTGGCCCACACCAGGTGGTGGGCCCGGGCCAGGCGGGCCGGGGTCAATCCCAGCCGCTGGCGGTAGCCTTCGGTTTCGGTCAATACCCGCAGCGGTCCCGGCATGCCCGCCAGGGCGGAGGGTTCCAGCCTGATGCCTTCGCTGCGCGCCAGCAGCCCCAGCAGGAACAGCATTTCCTCATCCTCCAGGGTATAGAAGCCGTCCAGCATGGGAGCCATGGTGCGCCCGACGAAGCCCGAAGGACGGCCTACCGCCAGGCCGTCGGCGGCGGTCAGGTTATCGATGCCCAGATCCTGTACCGAAATATCGTCGTGCAGGCCGGTATAGACCCCCAGCAGCATGCAGGGGGAGTGGGTAGGCTCGGCAAAGATGCAGTGCACGGCATCGCCGAAGGCCAGTTTGAGGCCGAAGGCCACCCCGCCCGGACCGCCGCCCACGCCGCAGGGCAGGTACACGAACAGGGGGTGCTCCTTGTCCACTTTTATCTGCTGCTGGGCCAGTTGGGCCTTGAGCCGCTCGCCGGCCACCGCATAGCCCAGGAACAGCTGCACCGAGTTTTCGTCATCGACGAAGTGGCAGAGCGGATCCTGCTCGGCTTGTGCCCGGCCCCGGGCCACCGCCACCGAGTAGTCGCTGTCGTATTCCACCACCGTCACCCCCTGGGCCCGCAGCAGGTCTTTCTTCCACTGACGGGCGTCGGCCGACATGTGCACGCTGACCCTGAAGCCCAGTCTGGCGCCGATGATACCGATGGACAGCCCCAGGTTGCCGGTGGAGCCCACGGCGATGGCATGACGGCCGAAGAAGTCACGGAACTCCTCGCTGTGCAACTTGGCGTAGTCGTCGTCCAGGTGCAGCAGGCCGGCCTTGAGCGCCAGCTTTTCCGCATGCTGCAATACCTCGTAGATGCCGCCGCGGGCCTTGATGGAACCGGACACGGGCAACTGGCTGTCCAGCTTCAGCAACAGGCTGCCGCCGAGCGGCTGGCCGTAGTGCTCGGCCATCGCCTGCTGCATGGCGGGAATGGGGCGCAGGGGGGATTCGATGATGCCCTGCTGTTCCCGGGTCTCGGGAAAGGCGGCGCAGAAGTAGCGGGCAAAGCGGGCCAGTCGCCGGCTGGCATCGGCCACATCACCCGTGGTCAGGCTCAGGGCCGGCAGGGCCAGCTCCACCGGCGCCCGTTCCGGGTTGAACCAGCTCACCGGCTGCAGGGCCATCAGCGGGGTGAGCAGGGGATACCGTTTGCGAAGGTCGGCGATGGCTTGTGCCGAATAGCTTGGGTGGGGATGCATATGTCATCTGATCCTGGTGGTTGGCTGGGGGCAGTATACCAGTGGCGGCCGGTATAGCTGTAGCCAGCAATACCGGCGATATCACCCTATTTCACGACTTGGCGAAGTAGGCACGGGTCAGCCGGAATACCACCGGGCTCAGCAGCGCCAGGGCGATCAGGTTGGGGATGGCCATCATGGCGTTGAGGGTGTCGGCCAGCAGCCAGATAAACTCCAGGGACTGGGTGGCCCCCACCGGCAGCGCCAGTATCCAGGCGATGCGGAAGGGCACTATGGCCTTGATGCCGAACAGGTATTGCACGCATTTCTCGCCATAGAAGCTCCAGCCGAGGATGGTGGTAAAGGCGAACACCGCCAGGGCGAGCGACACCACATACTGGCCGCCGGGAATGGCGCTGGAGAAGGCCAGGGTGGTGAGGGAGGCGCCGGCCTCGCCGCTGGTCCAGCTGCCGGTGACGATGATGGCCAGGCCGGTGATGGAGCAGACGATGATGGTGTCGATAAAGGTGCCGAGCATGGCGATGAGCCCCTGACGCACCGGGCTGTCGGTCCTGGCGGCGGCATGGGCGATGGGGGCACTGCCCAGGCCGGCTTCGTTGGAGAACACGCCCCTGGCCACCCCGAAACGGATGGCGGCCCAGACGGCGGCCCCGGCAAAGCCGCCCTGGGCGGCGATGGGGGTGAAGGCGTGCTCGACGATCAGGATGAAAGCGGAGGGAATGGCACTGATGTTGAGCGCCAGCACCACCAGGCCGGCGCCGAAGTAGGACACCGTCATCAGCGGCACCAGCTTGCCCGCCACCTCGGAGATCCAGCGGATGCCGCCGATCAGCACGGCGCCGACCAGTATCATCAACACCACGCCGGTGGCCAGGGTGGACAGGCCGAAGGAGGCCCGCAGGGCGTCGGCCACCGAGTTGGCCTGCACCGTATTGCCGATGCCGAAGCCGGCGATGCCGCCGAAGATGGCGAAGGCCACGCCGAGCCACGCCCACTTTGGTCCCAGCCCGTTCTTGATGTAGTACATGGGACCACCCACGTGGTTGCCCAGCTTGTCGGTTTCCCGGAAGTTCACGGCGCAGACCGCCTCGGAATACTTGGTGGCCATGCCCACCAGGGCGGTCATCCACATCCAGAACAGGGCGCCGGGTCCGCCGAAGAAGATGGCGGTGGCCACACCGGCGATGTTCCCCGTGCCTATGGTGGCGGACAGGGCCGTCATCAGGGCATTGAAGGGAGAGATCTCGCCACTGCCTTTCTCTACCTTGGTGAACAGCAGGCGGAAACCGGTGCCGAGCCGGCGGATGGGCATAAAGCCGAGTCCGAACTGCAGGTACAGGCCTATGCCCAGTATGCCCACCAGCATGGGCACCCCCCAGACCAGGGTATTGATATCGGAGAGTAGCTCTGTGAGAAGTTCCATCTGCATCTTCCTTGAATAAAGGTGACTGAATAGAAAGGCTTTTCCTCTATAGCCTAGTTCCAATCGGGAGGCTTTAACAATCCGTTGCCGGCGGAGGCAGCAACTGTTGCACCACCTGGCGCAGTTGTTGGATGGCGTCCTTCTGTCCCTTGAGCCCCAGGCGCCTGGCCACCTCGGCCGGGTTGGCGCCGGGAGCCAGCAGGGCTTCCAGCAGGGCGAGCTGGTGTGCTGGCAGCGTGGCGGGGAGGGGAGTGCGGCGCAAAAAGCGGACCAGGGCAGGCTGATCCGCGGGCAGATCCCGGTGGGCAAAGGCAAAATCCCGTACCCGCGGCTCGTCCTGGCCGGGGCTGACCGCTGGAAGAGGCAGGTCCAGCTCCCGCCAGCAGGCGTCCGGCAGCGCCCGCAGCAACCCCTGGCGATGATGGCGCAGATCGGCACCGAACTGGCCCAGCCAGGCCGGCAACAGCGCTCGGGCCGCCGGACTTTGCGGCCACAGCATCATGGCGGCGTGCAGGCCGCTGACCGCGTCGACGCCGAGGCCGATGCGCACCGGCTGGAAGCCGTTGCGCCGCCAGAAGCGCAGCAGCTCCGGGCTGGCGCCGAAACTGGTGCCGAGGAAATCGGCCCCGCCCTGCCGCTTGAGCCAGTCGAGCAGGCGGGAGCCGATGCCCTGCTGCTGGCAGCGGGGGTGTACCACTATGCGCATGATGCGCCGGTAACTGAGGCGGCAGGCCTCCCGGAAGCCGCCGTGGAAGGCCAGGGACTGGGGCAGCAGATGGCCGCGGGGGCGGCGGCGTCCTTCCCAGATGGCCTGGCCGAGGGCCGGATCCAGCTCGCCCTCCCGCACCAGCAGGGCCGCGGCCACCGGTATGCCGCCCAGACGGGCCAGTACCAGCTCCAGCCCGGGCGCGTCCAGCAGCTGACGCAGATCGCTGGGACGGGTCTGGTAGTGGGCCAGGGTCAGCAGGCCGAACAGCTGGCGCAGCAGGGATTCATCCTCGATCAGCTGCCGCGGTTCGAGCCGATGGATGCGCAGCTCGCCGCCCGCCGGCGGCGTCACCGGATCCGCATCCAGCGCCAGCAGCCGGAACACCAGCGGCTCCAGCGGGTCCCTTGGGCTCCAGCGGGCGGGCTCGCTCAGGTGATATTTCCGCCAGCCCGGGGACAGACGGGCCAACGCAGGCTGGAACTTGAGCTGGAAGCCGAGGCCGGTGCCCTCGTAGCCGTGTTCGGTGCTGGCGAAGAGGCAGCAGTAGCGCCGGGCCAGGGTCAGCAGCATGGCGGAAGGAATGGCGGCGGCCTCGTCGACCAGCAACAGATCCGCCTCGGGCCGGCGGGCCAGCAAGGCGTCCGGTGCCATAAAGGGCAGGCGCTGGCCGCTGTGCTCCAGTGCCCGGGCGGCGGCGGCCGGGCTGGGGGGGGGCGCGGCCGGGGGCCCCCAGTTCCCCGGGGGGGCAAAAAGGGGTGGGGAAATAGCCCTTGATGGTCCACACGTGCAGGGCAATGCCGCCCAGGTAGGCGAAGATCACCCCGCCGTGGGTGTTGAGCCCCAGGAAGGGAACATAAAGCCCGATACGGTCGAACAGGGCATAGAGG
>NZ_NMUO01000128.1 GCF_002237365.1 Zobellella denitrificans | reverse complement strand
CGGCCCAGGAACCACTCGGCGTCGGCCCAGGACTGCAGCACCTGCTGGGCATGGACGTTGCCGGCCTTGGCCTTGTCGGCCACGTCGTGGAAGGCATCGAACATCAGCAGGGTGTGGGACAGGGCCTTGGCGGCGATGGGCGCCAGGGCGGCGACGTCGAGCAGTTCGATCAGCGGCTGGATGTTGTAGCCGCCCTGCATGGTGCCCAGCAGCTCGGTGGCCTGCTCGGGGGAGACCACGGGCGAGCTCACCTCACCCTTGGCCACGGCGGCGAGGAAACCGGCCTTCACATAGGCGGCTTCGTCGACCCCGGGGGGGATACGGGTGGAAAGGAGTTCATAAAGGAAGGATTCTTCGCCGGCGGGTGGGTTCTTGAGTAATTCAACCAGGGCGGCAACTTGCTCTGCATCGAGTGGCTTGGCGACCACTCCCTCAGCGGCACGTTCTTCGACGTGTTTACGATAGGCTTCAAGCACGACTGTATCCTCTTATTATCATTCGCCACCGTGGGCGGGAATATCCTTGTTGGGGGCTGGCGTCCCGTCCGGACGCCGCAGCAGTATATAAGTTTTAACCGCAAATTAAAATCCGGCCCCCCTACCCTTTGGTCGAATGATGAATTAACCCCATGTTTTTTATATGCTTTTGCACATCCGACCCGACACCTGCCACCAACAAGCCATTAACATCAAAAACTGAACAGATTGCCAAAATAGAGATAAAAACTGTTTTTATCCCCTTCGCCATGGCCATAAGCCAGATATAACGGCCCCCAGTTGGTATCCACACCGATAAAAACACTACCGGCTGTCAGCGAAGAGTCCCAGCCGACTTCCGCCCCCGAGTTCCATACCCCGCCCCGCTCCAGGGAGCCGCCCAGGTATACCGGCGAGCGGAAGGCGCCGAAGTCGTTGTCGAACCAGCGGTAATGGTAGAGCAGGCCACCGAAGCCGCTGTAACGGCCGCTGAGCTGGTCGCTCTGGTAGCCGGACAGGTTGAACAGGCCGCCCAGGCTGCGGGCGAAGGTGGGCACCGGCTGCTCGGCGCTGGAGCCGCCGAAGGCCAGCTTGCCGATCAGGGTGTGGCGACCGTAGGCATAGGGCCGCAGCCACTCCAGATCGTAATCCAGGCCGGTCGCGCTCTCCTTGCCGCCATTGAGATCCAGGCTGTTGCGATAGTAACCGAGGCGAAGCTCCCACGCCTGGCCCCGAGTGGGGAAGAAAACGTTGTCCAGGGTATCGTGGCTGAAGCGCACATAGGGCCCGAACGAGTCGATATCCAGCCGTTCGTCGATATTGCGCGCCTCGATGTCACCGACCAGCCCCTGAAAGCCCAGGGCCAGTTCGCTCCAGGGATGGAGGTTGTAGCCCAGTTCACTCAGCAGGCTCCAGGTGGCGTAGTCGAAGTCCAGGGTGGTCAGCGGCCGGAACAGCTCGGCCTGCGGATCCGAGGCGTCGAAGAAGAAGGTACGCCGGCGCTTTTCATATTCGCCCCGCACCTTCCAGAAGAAGTCGTAGTCGGTATCGAGCGGGGTATAGAACTCGGAGGCCAGCTGCTTGTTGCTGCCGAAGGTCGCCTCCGCCAGCCACTCCCCTCCCAGCATGTTGATATTGGTGCGGCGGAACTGGGCGCCTATCTCGTAGTTGGAGCGGCTGGAGAAGTCATCCTCCAGGGCGAACTTGAAATCGACGAAGCCGGGCCCCCAGCCCTTTTCGCTGGTCTGCACCGTCAGCACCTGCTCGCCCTCCCGCTCCTCGATGCGGTAGCTGACCCGCTCGAAGGCATCCAGGGCATAGAGGCGGCGCACGCCCTCCTCCAGATCCCGGGTCTGGTGGAACTGGCCCGGCACCACCCCCAGCACGTCGCGGATCACCGCCTCGCTCAGGCCGGAGTCATTCTCCACCAGGATGCGATCCAGGTAGACGGCGTCCGAACGCTGCAACTGGGCCCGCCGATCCAGCTTGTGGCTCTGGTAAGCCCGGTACTCCTCTTCGCTCAGCGCCAGGGCCTGCAGTTGGGGCAGCATGACGGTGGCCGCCGCCTCGCCGCGGGCGATGGCGTCCGGCATCAGGTTGAAATCCCCCACCCCGATACCGCCGATATTGGGAGCCAGCAGGATATCCCGCTCTGTCATCAGCGCCTTCTGCCGCTCGGTGCTGGAACGGGTCAGGTAGTTGGTGAGCTGGCCTATCATCGCCAGGGCGCTGTCGAGCCGGTCCCGGGACAGCATGGCGTCGCCGATATCCACCGCGATGACGATATCCGCCCCCAGTTCCCGGGCCACGTCCACCGGCATGTTGTTGACCACGCCGCCGTCGGCCAGCAGCCGGTTGCCAACCTCAACCGGCTGCAACACCCCGGGCACCGACATGGACGCCTGCATGGCGGTGGCCAGGTGGCCATCGCCCAGCACCACGGGGGTGACCGTTTCCATGTCGGTGGCCACGGCGCGATAGGGAATGGGCAATTCATCGAAGCTGTTCAGCCCCGGCAGGTTCAGGGTGCTCTGGCGCAACAGGGCGCCCATGCCCTGGCCCTGGAAGAAGCCCCCGGGCAGGCTCAGCCGCCACTGCGGGTCTATGCCGATATCGGTGCGCAACAGGAACTCGTCGTTCTGCCGCTTTCGCCGCAGCGACAGCTCGTCCCGTCCCACCTTGTCCTGGTAACCCTGGCTCCAGTCCAGGCTCAGCATCTGCCGCTCCAGTTCCTCCGCATCCAGCCCCAGGGCATACATGCCCGCCACATAGGCGCCCATGCTGGTGCCGGTGACGATGTCCACCGGAATGCGGTTGGCTTCCAGCACCTTGATCACCCCCACATGGGCCGCGCCCTTGGCGCCGCCGCCACTGAGCACCAGGGCGACCCTGGGACGTTCGGCCTGGGCCGGCAGGGCCCCCAGCAACAGGAGCAAGGGCAGCAGGTAACGATACATGGCGGTTCAACCAGGCAAGTAAAAGGTGATTGCATTGTAAGGCGGGAAAGGGGAAATGGGGATAGGCGCCGATGCCGGAGCTGCGACGAAGGGCGTCCGTGGCCGGCCCAAATCCCGCTGCGTCACGCCGCCGGTGACAGTAGAATGGCGCGCCGAACCAAAGGGAGCAAAACATGAAGAATCTGTGCATAGCGGTGTTGCTGATGGTCGGGCTCAGCGCCTGCTCCACGACCCTGGGGGTCAGGGATGCGGAGTTCCGTACCCGGGACGCCACCATCAGGATCAGCGACGGCGAGCGCCACCGAGGCGGCGGCTTCTGCCCGCCCGGCCAGGCGATGAAGGGCCGCTGCTAAGGCGCCGAAGGGCGAGATAAAACGTGAAGCGTGAGGTGAGAGGGATGAGGTCCCCCTCACCCTTTACCCCTCACGCCCCTCTCCTCCCCCCTCACCCAGCATCAGGCCGGCAGCCGGAAGCGACCGATCAGCCGCTGCAGCTCGGTGCCCAGGCGGGCCAGCTCAGAGCTGCTGGAGGCGGTCTGCTCGGTGGCCGCCGCCGAATGCTCCGACACTTCCCGGATGCTGAACACCGACCGGTTGATCTCCTCCGCCACCGAGCTCTGTTGCTCGGAAGCGGTGGCAATCTGGCTGTTCATCTGCTGGATATCGGACACCGAGCGGGTAATGGCATGGATGGAGTCACCGGCCTCGTTGGCGATGGCCACGGTTTCCTCCGCCATGGACGCACTCTTGCCCATCATGGTCACCGATTCCTGAGCCTTGCTCTGCAGGCCCTGGATCAGGGTTTCAATCTGGGAGGTGGCCTGCTGGGTGCGGCTCGCCAGGGCTCGCACCTCGTCGGCCACCACCGCAAAGCCGCGACCGTGCTCGCCGGCCCGGGCCGCCTCGATGGCGGCGTTCAGGGCCAGCAGGTTGGTCTGCTCGGCCACCCCCTTGATCACATCGAGGATGCTGCCGATATTCAGGCTCTCGCTTTCCAGCTGGTTGATGGTGGCCAGGGAACGACGTACTTCCTCGGCCAGCTCGTTGATATGGGCGATGGTCAGGGTCACCTTCTGATCCCCGGCGCTGGCATCGGAGTCGGCGGTGCGGGCCGAGCCGAAGGCGGTCTCGGCGTGGCGTGCCACCTCCTGCACCGTGGCGGCCATCTGGTTCATGGCGGTGGATACCTGCTCCAGCTCCATGCGCTGCTGGTTGACCCCGGTGCGGGTCTGCTCCGATACCGCCGACAGCTCTTCCGCCGAGGTGGCGATATGGGTGGCGCTGTTGCTGAGTTCGGACACCAGCTGGCGCAGGTTGAGGGTCATGGTCTGCATCCGGTCCATCAGCCGGCCCAGCTCGTCCTTGCGCTGGTGGCGGATATCCTGGCTCAGATCGCCCTCGGCGATGCGGTTGGCCTGGGACACCAGCAGCTTGAGCGGATTGATGATGCCGAGGGTGATCAGCCAGGCAAACAACACGCCCAGCACCAGGGCGGCGGCGGTGACCGACAGTATGATGATGCGCGACCAGTCACTCTGCCGGCTCATGCTCGCCTGCTGGTTGGCCAGCAGGGTGGCGGCGCCCTCGGCGATGCCCTGGGCCAGGACATCGATGCGCTCCTCCACCGCCACCAGGCCGTTGATCGCCTCGATAAAGCGCTCCTGCTGCTGTTGGAACTGCTTGAGCAGTTCATGCAGTTCCTTCACGTCCTCGTCGGGCCTCATGTTGATCCGGTTCTCCAGGGTCACCAGCAGGCCGCGCAGGCGGGAGGAAAGCTGCATGGCGTCGATCTCGTCCCGGCTCAGGGCGAAGTCCTTCTGGGTCAGGCGGATGCCCACCAGCCGAACCAGCCAGCTCATGGCACTGGAGTCGCTGGCGCTGAGGTACTCGGCCCGCTGCTGGGCGGAGAAGCCGATGCCGTTGAGGTCGAAAATCTGGCGCTGGGCGTCTTCGTTGAGGCTGGCCATCTGGGTCAGCTCTTCCTCGAAGTTGCGGGTGCCGTCCAGGATCTGTTCGGCCAGGGCCTGGTTCTCGGGCTCTGACAGCGACAGCTGCAGCTCTTCCGCCAGCGCCCGGGCCTGCTGCACGAGCTCCTTGGCCCGGTTGAGCTCTTCGGGATCGTCCTGCAGCAGGTAGTTTTTCTCATGCTGGCGGGCCTTGCTGAACAGCAGGTCGATGGCGCCGGCCTGCTCCAGCTTCTGGCTCCGGTCGAGCACCGATGACAGGGTGTAGAAACTGATGGCGGCGGTGGTGAGGGTCGCCAGCAGCACCAGTGCAAAGCCCAGGGTCAGTTTCACCCTGACACTCAGATGGCCTAATTTAGAGAGCATCTCGTATTCCTTTACTTGGTCGGAAATCGTTATTGTTGTTGTGACTGCTAACCATATCGGCTAATTGACAAAGATGTGAAGTCTTTCGTCGGAAAAGGTGATCTTTGACACAAATGGGACTGGAAGCCGGAAGCCGGAAGCCGGAAGCCGGAAGCCGGAAGCCGATAATGCCACCTCACCAAATGCCATTGCCAGTCTGGCAACCCGGTGTTCGGGGGCGGGAACAATTCGTGCAACCGGCTCGAACCGCCCCTCCCCCTGGCAGCGGCGCCACAGGCACCACGCCGGGGACAAACCAGGGGGAAGAAGCACAACAAAAACGCCCGGCCAAAGGGCCGGGCGCTGACAATACCGATACCAGGAAAAACTTATTTTTTCTTCTTGGCCTTGGGGTTCGGCAGATCGGTGATGGAGCCTTCGAAGATCTCGGCCGCCATGCCCACGGACTCGTGCAGGGTCGGGTGGGCGTGGATGGTCAGGGCGATGTCTTCGGCGTCGGCACCCATTTCGATGGCCAGGCAGATCTCGCCCAGCAGTTCACCGGCGTTGGTGCCCACGGTGGCGCCACCCAGGACGCGATGGGTGTCCTTGTCGAAGATCAGCTTGGTCATGCCGTAGGACGAATCGGAGGCGATGGCCCGGCCGGAGGCGGCCCAGGGGAAGCTGGCCACTTCGTAGTTCAGGCCTTTTTCCTTGGCTTCCTTCTCGGTCACGCCCACCCACGCCACTTCCGGCTCGGTGTAGGCGATGGAGGGAATCACTTTCGGGTCGAAGTAGTGCTTCATGCCGGCGATGACTTCGGCGGCCACATGGCCTTCGTGCACACCCTTGTGCGCCAGCATGGGCTGGCCCACGATGTCGCCGATGGCGTAGATGTGCGGCACATTGGTGCGCAGCTGCTTGTCGACATTGATAAAGCCGCGCTCGTCCACGTTGACGCCAGCCTTCTCCGCGTCCAGCAGCTTGCCGTTGGGAGTACGGCCGATGGCCACCAGCACGGCGTCATAGGCGATGGTCTTGCTTTCGCCCTTCTTGTCTTCCATGGTCACATGGATGCCGTCGTCCTTGGCTTCCACCTTGGTGACCTTGGTTTCCAGCATCAGGTTGAACTTGTCTTTCACCTGCTTGGTGAAGATCTTGATCAGATCCTTGTCGGCGGCCGGGATCAGCTGATCGAACATCTCGACCACGTCGATCTTGGAGCCCAGGGCGTGGTAGACGGTGCCCATTTCCAGGCCGATGATGCCGCCGCCCATGACCAGCAGCTTCTCGGGGATTTCCTTCAGCTCCAGGGCATCGGTAGAGTCCCAGATACGCGGATCTTCGTGGGGGATAAAGGGCAGCTTGATCGGACGGGAGCCGGCCGCGATGATGGCGTTGTCGAAGGTCACTGTGGTGTTGCCGCCCTCGCCTTCCACCACCAGGGTGTTGGCGCCGGTGAACTTGGCAAAGCCGTTGACCACCTTGACCTTACGCATCTTGGCCATGCCGCCCAGACCCTGGGTCAGCTGGCCGATGACTTTTTCCTTGTGGCCGCGGATCTTGTCCAGATCGATTTGGGGCTCGCCAAAGGTCACGCCGTGGCTGGCCATCATCTTGGATTCTTCAATGACCTTGGCGATATGCAGCAATGCCTTGGAAGGAATACAGCCGACGTTCAGACAAACGCCGCCCAGGGTTGAATAACGCTCGACCAGTACGGTTTCCAAACCCAGATCGGCGGCACGGAAGGCGGCGGAATAGCCGGCAGGACCCGCGCCCAGTACCACAACCTGAGCTTTGACTTCTTGACTCATGGTGACCTCTATTATGATTTTTTTGCCCCGTTCAAGCAGCGGCTGCTGGTTCGACCAGACTCATTACGACCACTACTAAATAAACGGGCTAAAGTTTACTGTTCTGCCTGTAAATTGAAAGTAAAAAGGCAGGCTTATGCCTGCCTTGTCACATTAAAGGGCCAAGCGGCGAAGGTCGCTCAGTACCCCACTCAGCATGGTGATGAAGCGGGCACCGTCGGCACCGTCGATCACCCTGTGGTCGTAGGACAGCGCCAGCGGCTGGATCAGGCGGGGCTCGAATTCCTTGCCGTTCCACACCGGCTTGATGCTGGACTTGGACACACCCAGGATGGCCACTTCCGGCGCGTTCACGATGGGAGTGAAGTGGGTGCCACCGATACCGCCCAGGGAGGAAATGGTGAAGCAGCCGCCCTGCATGTCGGCGGCGGTCAGCTTGCCGGCCCGGGCCTTCTTGGAGATTTCACCCAGCTCCAGGGCCAGCTCGCGAATGCCTTTCTTGTTGACATCGCGTACCACCGGCACCACCAGGCCGTTGGGGGTATCCACCGCCACGCCGATGTGCACGTACTTCTTCATCACCAGGCTCTGGCCGTCTTCCGACAGGGAAGAGCAGAACTTGGGATAGGCTTCCAGCGCCTTGGCGGCGGCCTTCATGATGAAGATAAGCGGGGAGATCTTGTAACCCAGCTTCTGCTTGTCGGCGATGGCGTTCTCGCTCTTGCGGAATTCTTCCAGCTCGGTGATATCGGTCTCGTCGAACTGGGTGACGTGGGGGATCTTGACCCAGTTGCGGTGCAGGTTGGGACCGGAGATCTTCTGGATGCGGGTCAGCGCCACTTCCTCGATTTCACCGAACTTGGCGAAATCGACCTTGGGCCAGGCCAGCACTTCCAGGCCGTTGCCGGCCACCGCCACGCCCGCGGGCTGGCTTTCGACCTTCTTGATGATGGCCTTGACGTAGTTCTGCACGTCTTCCTTCAGGATGCGCTGTTTCGGACCGGTCGGGCTGACCTTGGACAGATCCACGCCGAACTCGCGGGCCAGGCGGCGCACCACCGGGGTGGCGTGCACATAGGCGTTGTTCTCGACGAAGTCGCCCTTGGCGGCAGGCGCGGCGGCGGCCGGTGCTGCGGCTTTCGGGGCGGCGGCGGC
>NZ_NMUO01000127.1 GCF_002237365.1 Zobellella denitrificans | reverse complement strand
GGCCGGCCGCCTGGCGGCGGAGCCCGGCGTCCGCGGCATCCTGGTCGAGTCCTTTACCGACAGCAGCGGCCATCCCGAGCTCAACCTGCGCCTGTCCCGGGAGCGGGGCGAGCAGGTGGCCGAGCTGCTGCGCCGGCAATTGCCGGCCCTGGCGGTGGAGGTCAGGGCCTATGGCGCCGCCTCCCCCCTGGCCACGAACGATACCCCGGCCGGGCGCTACCAGAACCGGCGGGTCGTTATCCGGATCATCAAGGAGGAAGAGGCATCATGAGAGGGGAATCCACATCGTCGACACTGCTGTGGCTGGTGTCCCGGGCCGGTGTGTCCGATCTGTGTTACGGCGCTTTGCTCTCGGCGGGATACCGGGTCGAGGCGATGGCCGGGCTGGGCCGGGCCGGGGGAGAACAGCCCGGGGTGATCCTGGTCGACAGCGACATCGGCGCCGGTTTTCTCGAGTCGATCCGCACCGCCGTCAGCCGCTTTCCCCAGGCGGTGATCATGGCCATGGTGGAACACGGGGAAAGCGCCCTGGCCGGGGAAGCCCTGCGCGCCGGGGCGAGCGATTATGTGCTCAAGCCCTACCAGCCCAGCCAGTTGCTGCGGGTGTTGGGGCAGAGCCTGGCCCTGCGGCGGAGCACCGGCAACATGGTGGTGCGTTCGCGTGCCGGCCTGCAGGTGCTGCAACTGGCCTACCGGGCGGCCCAGACCCAGGCGGCGGTGCTGATCGGCGGCGAGTCGGGCACCGGCAAGGAATGCCTGGCGCAATATGTGCATCAGGTTTCCGACCGGGCGGCGGGCCCCTTTGTGGCGGTCAACTGCGCCGCCATTCCCGAGACCATGCTGGAGGCGGTGCTGTTCGGCCACAGCAAGGGTGCCTTCACCGGGGCCGCCCAGGCGCAGCCGGGCAAGTTCGAGCTGGCCAACGGCGGCACCCTGCTGCTGGACGAGATCTCGGAAATGCCCCTCGGCCTGCAGGCCAAGCTGCTGCGGGTGCTGCAGGAGAAGGAAGTGGAGCGGCTCGGCAGCCACCAGAAGATCCGCCTGGACGTGCGCATCGTCGCCGCCAGCAACCGGGATCTGCGGGAGGCGGTGGCGGCCGGCCAGTTCCGGGAAGACCTGTTCTACCGGCTGGACGTGCTGCCCCTGTGCTGGCCGCCGCTCAGGGAACGCATCGAGGACATACTGCCCCTGGCCCAGCATTTCCTGGCCCGTTACGGCCGGGGAGAGGCTTTCCGCCTGAGCCAGCAAGCGGAGCGGGCCCTGCTCGACTACGGCTGGCCCGGCAATATCCGGGAGCTGGAAAACGTCATCCAGCGGGCGCTGATCCTGGCCCGGGGCGCCATCATCGACGTGGCGGATCTGATGCTGCCGGAAGGTACGCGCCGGCCTTCTCCGTCGTCCTTCGGCGCGGCGCCCTGCACTGATGGCGGGGAGCGGGGCGAGGGGCTGCAGGCCAGCCGCCAGCGCGCCGAGTTCGACTATGTGCTGCAGATCCTGCGCCAGCACAGCGGACACCGTTCCCGCACCGCCGAAGCCCTGGGGCTGACCACCCGGGCGCTGCGTTACAAACTTGCCGCCATGCGTGAGCAGGGCATCGATATCGACCGAGCCGTAGGGGCCTGACCTTGATGAATATCTCACTCCAGACAGAACAACAGGCGATGCTGGTGCGGATGACGCAACTGCAGCAACGCGCCGCCGGCGGCGACATCGCACCGGCGGTGGAGCAGGGCTCCTTTACCGACTTGATGAAGCAGTCGGTGCGCGGCATCAATGCCGAGCAGGTGCAGTCGGCCCGGCTGATGACGGCGGTGGAGACCGGCGCCAGCGACGATCTGGTGGGCGCCATGCTCGCCAGCCAGAAGGCCGGGCTCAGCTTCTCCGCCCTGGTGCAGATCAGGAACAAGCTGACGACCGCCTTCGACGACATCATGCGCATGCCGCTGTAAGGAGACTCCATGGCCGAAGTGCAATCCATCAACAACCCCGGCCTGGCCGCGGGCCGGCAGCTCAAGGCCTCCCTGGGCCAGGGCTGGTCCCGCTGGCAGGGGCTGTCCCGCCACCATCGGCAGGTGCTGCTGCTCAGCCTGCTGGCCTCGGTGATCGCCGTGGCGGTGGTAGGGCTGCTGTGGCAGTCGGGACGCAGCTATGTGCCCCTGTACGGCAAGCAGGAACTCTACGACAAGGGCAGCATCGTCGAGGCCCTGGAGGCGGGCAAGATAGACTTTCGCCTCGACCCCCAGAGCGGGGAGATACTGGTGGAGCCGGGGCTGCTGGGCCAGGCCCGCATGCTGCTGGCCTCCCGCGGCATCAAGGCGGTGCTGCCGACCGGCCTGGACGGCCTGGCCCAGCATACCGGCCTGGGCACCAGCCAGTTTATGGAAACCCGCCGCTATCGCCATGCCCTCGAAGGCGAGCTGGCCCGCACCATCATGGCACTGGACTGGGTGCGCAACGCCCGGGTGCACCTGGCGGTACCCGAGCGCACCCTCTTTATCGGTCGGGCCGAGCAGACCCCGACCGCGTCCGTGATGCTGGACATCATCCCCGGCCGGCAGCCGGATCCGAGCCAGGTGGAGGGCATCGTCAACCTGGTGGCCGGCAGCGTGCCGGGCATGGAAAACAACAAGGTGTCGGTGATCGACCAGGGCGGTCAGCTGCTGAGCGACCACCTGGCCGCCGACGGCCTCAGCCGGGGCCTGAGCCTGCGCCAGGTGGAGCTTACCCGCCAGCTGGAGCAGCAACTGACCCAGCGCGCCCGGGACATGCTCTATCCGGTGCTGGGGGCCAACAATTTCCGGGTGCAGGTCACCGCCGAGCTGGATTTCAACGCGGTCGAGGAAACCCGGGAAACCCTGGACCAGAGCCCGGTGCTGCTGCGGGAGAGCGGCAGCGAAAACAACAGCCAGGACAGCCTGGGCCTGGGCATTCCCGGCGCCCTGGCTAATGTGCCGCCCCAGACCGGGGAGGACGCCGAGGGCGACAAGCAACCGAACCAGAACCTGCGGGAACGGCGTGAATTTCAGCGCCAGTTCGAGAGTGGCCGCTCCGTGGTGCATACCCGCTACCAGACCGGCCGGCTAAGCCAGCTCAGCGTGTCGGTGCTGCTGAACAATGGGGTGGCGCCGGAAGGCGGCTGGCAGCAGGCGCAGCTGGAGCAACTGGGACAGATGGTGCAGGGAGCCGTGGGCTTCAATGGGGCGCGGGGCGACCAGTTCGCCCTGACCAGCTTCGACTTCACCCCCCAGGCGGTGCTGACCGAGTTTCCGCCCGAGCCCCAATGGTGGCAGAGCCCCGAATGGCAGGACTATGCCCGCTACCTGGCCGCCGGCCTGATGCTGCTGGCCCTGTTGCTGTTCGGGGTACGGCCGCTGGTGCGCCACCTCAACGGTCGCCAGCTGGCGGCGGCCGGGCAGGAAGAAGATGTCCTGGTGGCGGGGTCGCCCGCCCCGGCCCTGTCCCGGGAACCGGGCCGGCTGGCGGTGGCGGGGCAGGAATCGTCCTCGCCCGGCAAGGCCGGTCCCCATACCCTGCTGCCCTGGGAGATGGATGAGCGGGAGTGGCAGCTGCCGCCCCCCGGCAGCGAACTGAAGGTGCAGGTGGCCCACCTGCAGATCCTGGCCGAGCGGGAAACCGATCGGGTGGCGGAAGTCATCAAACACTGGATTAAAGATCATGACTGAGCAACAGACGGCCATGGCGCTGGATGAAATGGAAAAGGCCGCCGTGCTGCTGCTCAGCATGGGCGAGGCCGCCGCCGCCCGGGTGCTGCAGCGGCTGGACCGGGACGATGTGCGCAAGGTGACGGCGGCCATGGCCAGGTTGTCGGGCGTGTCGGCCGACTCCGCCAAGGGCACCCTGCAGGAGTTTTTCGACCTGTTCCGCCAGCAGAGCGGCATCAATTCCGCCTCCCGGGAGTACCTGGAACGAACCCTGGACCTGGCCCTGGGCGAAAAGCTGGCCCGGGGCCTGCTCGACTCCATGTACGGGGATCAGGTCCGCCAGGAGATCCAGCGGCTGCAATGGGTGCAGCCCGAGGTGCTGGCGCGCTTCCTGCAGCAGGAGCATCCCCAGATGCAGGCGGTGATCCTGGCCTTCCTGCCGCCGGACTCGGCGGCGGCGGTGCTGTCCCTGCTGCCGGCAAGCGTGCACGACGAACTGTTGCTGCGGGTGGCCAACCTGAGCGAAGTGAGCGAGTTCGTGGTGGTGGAGCTGAAGGCGGCGCTGCGGCGCTGCCTGGATTTCGTGGCCGAGAACGCCGGTGCCCGGGTGGACGGGGTACGCCAGGTGGCCGATATCGTCAACCGCTACCAGGGCAACCGCGGCCAGCTGATGGAGGCCATCAAGCAGCAGGATGCGGATACCGCCGGCCATATCGAGCGCAACATGTACGACTTTACCAGCCTGGCCCGGCAGACTCCGGAAACCCTGCAGCGCATCGTGCAGGAACTGCCGCTGGAGACGCTGGGGCTGGCGCTCAAGGGCGCCGACAGCAATGTGCGCCGGGTCATGCTGGAAGCCATGCCGAGGCGCATGGCCCAGCAGATGGAGCAGGACATGTTGCGCCAGGGCGCGGTGGCGGTGAGCAAGGTGGACAATGCACGGCTCCAGGTCATGGCGCTGGTGCGCGAACTGGTCGAACTGGGCGAGCTGGAGTTCCAGCTGTATGAAGAACAGGTGGTGAGCTAGTGAAGGGTCCTTCAGGCAGCAAATGGCCCGCCGGCGGCTATCGCCGCTACCGCTTTCCCTCCCTCTACGGCGAGGCGGAAGTACGGGAAACGGCGGAGCAGGACGAAGAGCGGTTCCGGCAGGGCTTTGAGCAAGGCTATGAACAGGGGCTGGAGCAGGGCCGCCAGGCCGGCTACGAGGCCGGGGCGGAAAGCGGTCGCCAGGCCGGCTTCGAGCAGGGGCGGCAGCAGGGTCTGGCCCAGTTGAAGGAGCTGCAGCGAACCCTGGCGGAGGAGCTGCGCCAGTGGCAGACGGGGGCCGAGCAGCAATGGCAGCAGTTGTCCCTGTCGGCGCTGCGCCAGCAGCGGCAGCAGATCTGCGAGCTGGTGGAAGAGGTGTCGCGGCGGGTGATCCGCACCGAGCTGACCCTGAATCCCCAGCAGGTACTGGCGATAGTGGAAGAGGCGTTAAAGGGGATAGATCCCCGGGTGCAGGAGCTGCAATTGTTTCTGAACCCCGATGATCAGCAGCGGCTGCAGGCCCTCGGCATCACCGACTGCCAGGGCTGGACGCTGCACACCGACCCGGCCCTGGCCCCGGGGGACTGCCGCATAGAAACCGAAACCCTGACCCTGGAGGCCCTGACCGAGGAACGGCTGCAAAAGGGCATCGCCCGGGTGAGCCAGGGACTGGAAGCCGGCGATGAGCCGGCTTGAGGCGCGGCTGCAGCAGGCCAGGGCGGCGCTGGACGAGGATCTCGGTGTCGGCCAGGTTTACGGCCGCCTGCTCCGGGTGACCGGCATGGTGCTGGAAGTGTCCGGTTGCCGGCTGATCCTGGGCCAGCGCTGCCGCGTCGAGACCCATGGTGGCGGCGAGCTGGAAGCCGAGGTGGTGGGCCTGGATCGGGAACAGGCCCTGCTGATGCCGCTGGCGCCGCCGTCGGGCCTTTTTACCGGCTCCCGGGTGAGCCCCTGCTCGCCGGATGCCCGGCTGGCGGTGGGCGACAACCTGCTCGGCCGCATCCTGGACGGCCAGCTGCGGCCGCTGGATGGGCTACCCCTGAAACTGGGGCGGCAGATCCCCTGGCACGCCCCCGTGCCCAATCCCCTGCACCGCCAGCGGGTGAGCGAGCCGCTGGACGTGGGGGTGCGCGCCATCAATGCCCTGCTGACCCCGGGCAAGGGCCAACGAATGGGGCTCTTTGCCGGCCCCGGCGTGGGCAAGAGCGTGCTGCTCGGCATGATGGCCCGTTATACCCGCGCCGAGGTGGTGGTGGTGGGCCTGATCGGCGAGCGGGGGCGGGAGGTGCGCGAATTTATCGACGACTGCCTGGGGCCCGAGGGACGGGCCAAGGCGGTGGTGATCACGGCGCCCGCGGATCAGAGCCCGCTGTTGCGGGTGCGGGCGGCGGAGGCCTGCCACCGGGTGGCGGAGTATTTCCGCGATCAGGGCCGGGACGTATTGCTGCTGATGGACTCCCTGACCCGCTTCGTGCAGGCTCGGCGTGAAATCGGCCTGGCGGTGGGCGAGCCGCCGGTGGCCAGGGGCTATCCGCCTTCCGCCTTCAGCGCCCTGACCGAGCTGGTGGAGCGGGCCGGCAACGGCCACCACCCCCAGGGCAGCCTGACCGCCTTCTACACGGTGCTGGCGGAGGGGGACGATCAGCAGGAGCCGGTGGCCGACGCGGCCCGGGCCATCCTCGACGGCCACATCGTGCTGAGCCGGCGCCTGGCCGAGCAAGGCCACTATCCGGCCATCGACATCGGCGCCTCCATCAGCCGGGTGATGAGCAAGGTGGCCGAGCCGCCGCACTGGACCCGGGCGGTGCAGTGCAAGCGCTGGTTCAGCCTCTACCAGCAGGTGCGGGAGCTGCTGCCCCTGGGCGGCATCCAGGCCGGCAAAAGCCCGGAGACGGACGAAGCCATCGCCCGCTATCCGCAGTTGCAGCAGTTCCTGCAGCAGCGGGAGGAGGAAGCGGTGGATCTGGCCGAGAGCCTGCGGGCCCTGGCCGCACTGACCGGAGAGCAGGATGCGTAACCATTTGATCAAACAGCAACAGCAGCAACTGGACAGCCTGTTGCAGCAACGGGACCGGCTGGCCGAGCGGGAGGCGGTGCTGCAGGAGCAAGAGCAGCGGCTGCGGCAGGCCCGGCAACTGCTGGCCGAGCCCCAGGCGCGCACCTCTGCCCTCGGCCTGCTCAACCAGGGGCAGATCCGGCAGCATCTGGAGCAGGTGCTGGCAGTCCAGCAGCGGCAGTTGCAGGCCGCCACCCAGGACAGGGAGCGCTTTGCCCGCCTGAGCCGCCAGCAGGCGGGCAAGGTCAAGGGGCTGGAGCTGCTGGAGCAACAGCGGCGGCAGGAGCAGCAACGCCGGCAACAGAACCGGGAATGGGAAAACCAGCTGGAATGGTGCCTGAGCCGGGGTTCGGCCGAATAAATTCGACCCTACAAGTCGCCCTACACGTCGCCCAACCGGTCAATCCGGCGCGTAGGTGGGGGCGTTAAGATCCAGATGGCGTTCCAGCCATTCCTTCTGGCTGGCCAGCAGGCGGCCGTTGCCGTCGTTCAGCTGTTTGCAGTGGCGGGCCGTGGCCAGCAGCTCCCGCCATTGCCGCCCCAATTCCCGGGCCGGCTTGTCGGGCAGTTGCCGGCACAACCGTTCGATGGCGTCGGCGCCCCTGCTGCCGGAAAGGGCCTGGGCCAGCGCCTCCCGCTGTTCACCGAGCTCGCCCAGGCGAGCGGCGAGCTGCAGCTGGCGGGGATTGTGCGCCAGCAGGCCCTGGTGATCCTGGCCGAGCAGCAGCCGTCCCTGTTGCAGCAGGAGGCGGTGCAGCCGGCGGTAGCCTTCCAGCTCCTGGCCGATCAGTTGCCAGAGCCGTTGCAGTCGCTCCCGGCTCATGGCTTGCCGTGCAGATCCATGACGGCCCGGGACAGGGCGTCCATGTCCAGGGGCAGGGCGTTGTCGGCGATGGCCTGGCGCAGGGCGGCCACCCTGTCCATGTCCACCTCCGGCAGGGCGTCGAGCGCCGCTCGTGCCTGCTGGACCATCTTCAGCTCCTGGCTGAGCCTGGGCGCGCTTTCCTGCCGGGGCGAAACCTCGGTCGCCGGGCCTTTCCGGCTGTCGTCCTGGGAGGAGAGGGGGCCGAGGGCGCCTATCCTCTGGGGCGTGATCTTCATGATTCTCTACCTTTTATCCGCAGCTACCGGGATATAACGACCCGCCGGCGGAAAAACTTGAATGCCAATCACAACAGGGTCCGCACCCGGTTGGCGCCCACCACCCGGGCCCGGATTTCCTGGCCCGAATCGCTGTTGCGCACCCGGATAAGCTCCCGCTCGGCGCCGTTGTCCAGG
Organism: Zobellella denitrificans; assembly: GCF_002237365.1. Lineage (GTDB taxonomy): Bacteria > Pseudomonadota > Gammaproteobacteria > Enterobacterales > Aeromonadaceae > Oceanimonas > Oceanimonas denitrificans. Next base: position 325 of record NZ_NMUO01000127.1, on the reverse strand, counting down.
GCCAGGCCCCGGGTGCTGATGGTGAAGCTCTCGCCCACCGCCTCGATCACCACCGGCTCTCCCCGGCGCACCAGCCAGGCCGGGGCCAGCAGGGCCGGGTAGGGCGGCTCGCCCGCCGGCAGATCCCGCAGCAATCGCTGCGCGCCGGGGCGGGGGCCGCTGACAAAGCCCCGGTGCAACCCGCCAATGTCCATGGCCTGCAGTTCGAGCCGGGCGGAAACCAGTTCCTGCTCCCGGGACAGGGGCTCGGCCGCGACCCACACCGGCAGCCGTACCCGCACCATGAGCCTGGCCCGGATCTGCCAGCCGGGGCTGTCGGGGCACT
>NZ_NMUO01000126.1 GCF_002237365.1 Zobellella denitrificans | reverse complement strand
GGGAATGGCCACAACCAATCGGGGGGAGAACCGGCGCAGGCCGTGCAGGGCGTGGCCTCCGCCGCAGGTGGGGTGGAACACCGCTTCGCATTGCCCGAGGCGGTGGGCGGCCCGGCGCGGCCTGCAACAAAACCCGCAGCTACTGCTGATAGGCACCGACTGCCCGCACCTCAACCCCGCCCTGCTGCAGGCGGCCGCCCACCGCCTCGGCCAATGCGAAGCGATGTTCCACCCCACCTGCGACGGCGGCTACGCCCTGCTCGGCCTGCGCCGTTTCTCCCCCCGATTGTTCGAGGACATTCCCTGGAGCACCGACCGGGTCGCCGAACTCACCCGGGCGCGCATCCGCGAACTCGGCTGGTGTTTCCACCAGGGCGAGTGCCTGCGCGACATCGACGAGCCCGACGACCTGTTCTGGCTGCCCTCCCAGTGGCTGGGCGCCGCCCTGTTCGATCGCTGACGAGGCCCCGATGCCGGACGATGTACTCACCCAGGAACCCCTGCTCCGGCTCGGCGCCTTCGCCGGCATCTTGCTGCTGATGATGCTGTGGGAAGTGCTCGCCCCGCGCCGCAGCCGGCGCTATCCACGCCGTCGCCGCTGGCCGGCCAACCTGCTGCTGGTGGCCATCAATACCCTGCTGCTGCGGCTGCTGTTTCCGCTCGCCGCCGTGGGCGGGGCCCTGCTGGCGGAGCAGCGCGGCTGGGGACTGTTCCAGTGGTGGCCGCTGCCGCTCTGGCTCACCCTGCCGCTCTCCCTGCTGGTGCTGGACTTTATCATCTACCTGCAGCACCGGTTGTTCCACGCCCTGCCCTGGCTGTGGCGGCTGCACCGCCTGCACCACAGCGATCCGGACATCGACGTCACCACCGGATTGCGCTTTCATCCGCTGGAGATACTGCTGTCGATGGGGATCAAACTGGGCATCGTCATCCTGCTGGGGGCGCCGCCGTTGTCGGTGCTGCTGTTCGAGGTGCTGCTCAACGCCACCTCCATGTTCAACCACGGCAATGTCCGGCTGCCGCCCCGGCTCGATGCCTGGTTGCGCCTGCTGCTGGTCACCCCGGACATGCATCGGGTGCACCACTCGGTGATCCCGCGGGAAACCAACAGCAACTTCGGCTTCAACCTGCCCTGGTGGGATCGCCTGCTGGGCACCTACCGGGCCCAGCCCGAAGCGGGCCACCGGCGCATGACCATAGGACTGAACGAGTTCCAGGACCCGGCCGAACTCAGGCTGGACCGCCTGCTGACCCAGCCCTGGCGCCAGCGCAAGGAGCCCAAATGAAAAAGCTTATCCTGCTGCTGGTGTTACTGACGCTCGCCCTGCTCTTCTTCGCCCTGGGCGGCCACGAGTGGCTGACCCTGGAGGCGCTCAAGCGGCACCAGGCGGAATTCGCCGCCCTGCGCGGCCAGGCGCCCTGGCTTACCGCCGCCGGTTTCTTCCTGCTCTATGTGCTGGTGGCAGCCCTGTCCCTGCCCGGCGCCGCCATCATGACCCTGGCCGCCGGCGCCCTGTTCGGCCTCTGGCAGGGGCTGGTGCTGGTGTCCTTCGCCTCCAGCCTGGGCGCCACCCTGGCCATGCTGGTGGCCCGCTTCCTGCTGCGCGACCAGGTGCAGCAGCGGTTCGGCGACCGGCTCAAGGCAGTCAATGACGGCATTGCCAGGGACGGCGCCTTTTACCTCTTTACCCTGCGGCTGGTGCCGGTGTTCCCCTTTTTCCTGATCAACCTGCTGATGGGGCTCACTCCCTTTCCCGCCCGCCGCTTCTACTGGGTGAGCCAGCTCGGCATGCTGCCCGGCACCCTGGTGTATGTGAACGCCGGTACCCAGCTCGCCGCCCTAGACTCGCTCGGCGGCATCCTCTCCCCGGCCCTGTGGCTGTCCTTCGCCCTGCTCGGCATCTTTCCGCTGCTGGCCCGGAGCCTGGTGCGCCTGATGCAGCGCCGCCGGGTCTACCAGGGCTGGCAAAAACCCCGCCATTTCGACTGCAATCTCGTCGTGATCGGCGCCGGCGCCGCCGGCCTGGTCAGCGCCTACATCGCCGCCACCGTCAGGGCCAGGGTCACCCTGATCGAGGCGGGCAAGATGGGCGGCGACTGCCTCAACACCGGCTGCGTGCCGAGCAAGGCGCTGATCCGCAGCGCCAGGCTGGCCCACCAGATGCGCCACGCCGACCGCTACGGCCTCTGTGCCACCCAGCCCGAGTTCAGCTTCAAGCGGGTGATGGCGCGGGTGCAGGAAGTCATCCAAAAGGTAGCGCCCCACGACAGTGTGGAGCGCTACACCGCCCTGGGGGTGGAGGTACTGCAGGGCCATGGCCGCCTGCTCGATCCCTGGACGGTGGAGGTGGATCTCAACGACGGCGGCCGCCGCCGGCTGACCGCCCGCTCCGTTATCATCGCCGCCGGGGCCGAGCCCCTGGTGCCCGAGCTGCCGGGGCTGGAAGAGGTGGGCTATCTCACCAGCGACACCCTGTGGCAGGCCCTGGCGGAACGGGACAGCCCGCCCCGCCGGCTGCTGGTGCTGGGCGGCGGCCCCATCGGCTGCGAGCTGGCCCAGGCCCTGGCCCGGCTGGGATCGGAGGTGACCCTGGTGCAGCGCAACCCCCGGCTGATGCCGAAGGAAGACCAGGAAGTGAGCGATCTGGTCAAGGAATCCCTCACCCGTGACGGCATCGCCGTGCTGACCGGCCACCAGCCGCTGCGGCTGGAGCAGGACGACCGGGGCAAGCAGCTGGTCGTCCGCCATCACGACCGGGAAGTGGCGCTGGAATTCGACGATCTGCTGGTCGCCCTGGGCCGCCGCCCCCGGCTGACCGGCTACGGCCTGGAGCAACTGGGCATCGACACCGAGCAACGGCTCGAGACCAACGACTACCTGGAAACCCTCTACCCCAACATCTACGCCGCCGGCGACGTGGCCGGGGGCTACCAGTTCACTCACACCGCCGCCCACATGGCCTGGTACGCCAGCGTCAACGCCCTGTTCGGCCAGTTCAAACGCTTCAAGGTGGACTACTCGGTGATCCCCTGGTGCACCTTCGTGGATCCGGAGGTGGCCCGGGTCGGCCTGTCCGAGGCCGAGGCCAGGGACAGGGGCATCGCCTGTGAGGTGACCCGCTTCGGGCTGGACGATCTGGACAGGGCCATTGCCGACGGCGCCGATCACGGCTTTATCAAGGTGCTGACGGTGCCGGGCAAGGACCGGATACTGGGGGTGACCATAGTGGGCGAGCACGCCGGCGAGCTGCTGGCGGAATACGTGCTGGCCATGCGCCACCATCTGGGGCTCAACAAGCTGCTGGCCACCATCCACATCTACCCCACCCTGAGCGAGGCCAACAAGTACGCCGCCGGCGAGTGGAAGAAGGCCCATGCCCCGCAGCGGCTGCTGGCCTGGCTGGCCCGCTATCACGGCTGGCGGCGGGGCGGCAAGCAACCGCAGGGCCCTCTGTGACGATCCTTGGAGCACGGGTCTTGGGGCGCGGGCGGCCCGCCCGCATGAAGTCTTGGGGCGCGGGCGGCCCGCCTGCGCTCCACCAGCAAGGCGCCCATCGGCAAACGGCGGGGTTTTCCTGCCGGCAAGAGTGGCAGGAGTAGCTCTGCACCCGACAGCGTGATTTTTAAACTATATGGCGATCTAACATCATGATGAACTGTCCAGCTCCGCCTGCAGCTCGGCCAGCCAGTCGTCGACCGAGATGGGCAGGTAGCCGGTGATCTCGAGCCGTCGATCCTCGAACACGTCTTCGCCCGGATGGCGGCGCCGCCACTCGGCCACCGCTTCGTCCCGGTGCCACAGCAGGGCTTCGATATGGGGCCGGAACAGTACCAGCATCTGGGTCAGCCAGATGTTGACCGGCCAGGACGGGTTGGCGTGATCGATCGAGAACCGGTCCAGCATGGCCACCACGGTCCGGGCCGGATACCAGGACTCTCCCGTCACCCAGCGGTTGCAGGCGAACAACCCCTTGGGAAAGCCCCAGCCGTCCATGGAGACGGCCACCAGGTGGGCGATGGCCTGATCGCCCCTCGGCCAGGGCTCGGTGGCGCCCGGCTCATCCAGCACCTCGCTGCCCGGCGGCATGCCGGGGGCCCGCAGAAAGGTATGGAAATGGCCGTGCTCCAGTCCGCCGCCGCGATGGGCATGGTAGTAATACTGGCTGTGGCTGTCGCCGTCGAACACGTCGTCCAGCGGATAATGGGTCATTTCATAGAAGGTGCCCTGCCCTTTCAGCACCTCGCCCACCACATTGAGGCCGCCTTTCTTCAGCACCCGGTAGCATTCACGGATCCGCCGGCCGGCCAGTATCATGGTGGCGATCTCCTCAGGGCTTTGATCCCGCGCCAGGGGCATGGCCGGGGCCGGCAATGGCGTATCAAGCTTGTCGGACATGATGAGATCCTTTCCCTGTTGTTGAAGGCAAGGCGGAGCTCCCGGGAGCTCCGCCTGCTGACCATGGCCGATTTATGCCGACTTGGCGGCGCACGGGTTCTTGGCCGCGCAGGGGTTGGCGGCACACGGGCTCTTGGCCGCACAGGGGTTTTTCTCCGCGCAAGGGTTGGCGGCGCACGGATTGGCCGCGCAGGGCTTTTTGCTCATGGCGACCAGTTGCCCGTCCAGGCTTGCCGCCGTCACGGCCTGGGCCGGACCCGCCAGGGACAGGGCCAGCAGGGACGCCGACACCACGCCGGCCACCGGGGTCAATCGATAATGGGACTGGCATTGAGACATGTGATTTCTCCTTAAACTTTTCACCGGTAACGAGCCTTATTGGGGCCCGCAGTACCCGGGCAGTTTTGCCCCTCTTTTTTTCATTAGCATGCAATGACGGTTATCCACGCCATCGCCCCGTGATGACAGGGTCTGGATGGTCGGCTGATCCGGTGCCTGGATCGCCGCCTGCGCGGGCAGAACTCCCAGGGCGAACACGGCAGCCAGCATAAGTGAAGTGATCGCTTTCATGATGCTTCCCCTTTCTCTTGAGTTGGCGGCCTCCGGAAAGTCATCGCTTTCCCCGAGGCCGGGACAACCTGGATGATTGCCCTGCCGTCATCACGCTCTTGCCTGACGGTTACCCACTAAGTCGCGCCACCCCCGCCGGTTCTTACAAAAAAAATCACCCGGAGCCCCCTTTGCGCCACGTAAACGGGCACCTACGGGTGAGGTTCGCACCACGTAAACGGGCCGCCGACAACGATCCGGGCGCGAGGGTTTTGGGGCGCGGGCGGCCCGCCCGCATGAAGGAGGCACTGAGGTGGGCGAAGGCACGGCCCAAGCCGCGATGCCTGTTCTGCCCTTAATGAGCTGTAGGCACAGCTGTAAGTGCCGCTGTAGGTGCCGCTTTAGCCGGCACAACCCGGCGGCCCCGAGCTTTTTTAACCCGCTGTGTAGCAGGCAAATCCGAGGGTTCGCGCTGCGCGCGAATGCAGGCGGGCCGCCTGCGCTCCGCCAGGCCCAAACCGCGCAGCCGCCGGTTTGCGCCACGTAAACGGGCGCCGACAACGATCCGGGCGCGAGGGTTTTGGGGCGCCCGCGCGCCACAACATAGGTCCACTTCAGCGCGCCAGCCGCCGCTCGTTGATCCAGGCATAGAGCGCCGGTATCACCAGCAGGGTCAGTATGGTCGAGGACACCATGCCGCCCACCATGGGGGCGGCGATGCGGCGCATCACCTCGGAGCCGGTGCCGGTGCCCCACATGATCGGCAGCAGGCCGGCCATCACCGACACCACCGTCATCATCTTGGGCCGCACCCGCTCCACCGCGCCCTCGATGACGGCGGCATAGAGATCGGCCGCCGCCGGGGCCCGCCCCTCCGCCCGGCACTGGCGGCACAGCGTCTGCCAGGCCTGATCCAGGTAGATCAGCATGATCACCCCGGTCTCGGCCGCTACCCCGGCCAGGGCGATAAAGCCCACCGCCACCGCCACGCTCAGGTTGTAGTCGAGCCACCACAGCAGCCAGACCCCGCCGATCAGGGCGAAAGGCACCGACAGCATCACGATCAGGGTCTCGGTCAGGCGCCGGAAGTTGAGGTAGAGCAGCAGGAAGATCAGCGCTAGGGTGGCCGGCACTACCAGCTTCATCTTCTCCATGGCCCGTTCCATGCTTTCGAACTGGCCGCTCCACACCGCGTAGTAGCCGGGCGGGAAGGACACCTGCTCCTGCACCGCCTGGCGGGCCTCGGCCACGTAGCCGCCGATGTCCCGCTCGCGGATGTCGACGTAGATGTAGGCCGACAGCAGGCCGTTTTCGGTGCGGATGCCCGGCGTGCCCTGCTCGATGCGGATGTCCGCCAGCTGGCCGAGCGGGATCAGGGCCCCGTCCATGCCGGCCACCAGCACCTCGCGGGCGATGGTGTCCGGGTCGCCGCGCAGTTCGCGCGGGTAGCGCAGGCTCACGCCGAAGCGCTCCCGCCCCTCCACCGTGGTGGTCACCAGTTCGCCGCCCAGGGCGGCGGCGATCACCGACTGCACCTCGGCCATGCTCAGGCCGTAGCGCGCCAGCTGGCGCCGATCCGGGCTGATGGTGAGGTAATAGCCCCCGGTCAGGCGTTCGGCGAAGGCGCTGCTGGTGCCCGGCACCTGCCGCACCACCGCCTCTATCTGCCGCGACAGCCGCTCTATCTCCTGCAGATCCTGGCCGAACACCTTGATGCCGATGGGGGTCCGGATGCCGGTGGAGAGCATGTCGGTGCGCGCCTTGATCGGCATGGTCCAGGCGTTGGCGATGCCGGGCAGGCTGACCGCCTGGTCCAGCTCGGCGATCAGCCCGTCCAGGGTCAGGCCGGGGCGCCACTCCCGCTCCGGTTTCAGGTTGATCACCGTTTCGAACATCTCGAGCGGGGCCGGATCCGTGGCCGAGTTGGCCCGCCCGGCCTTGCCGAACACCGAGGCCACCTCGGGAAAGCTCTTGATGATCTTGTTCTGGGTCTGCACCAGCTCGGCCGCCTTGGTCACCGACATGCCCGGCAGCGAGGCGGGCATGAACAGCAGGGTGCCCTCGTTGAGGCTGGGCATGAATTCGCTGCCGAGCCGGGCATAGGGCCACCAAGTACTCACCAAAGCCGCCACCGCCAGCAGCAGGGTCAGCTTCTTCCAGCGCAGTACGCCGTGGATCCAGGGCCGGTACAGCCACATCAGCAAGCGGTTGACCGGGTTGCGCCGCTCGGCAATGATGCGGCCGCGCACGAACATCAGCATCAGCACCGGCACCAGGGTCACCGACAGCAGGGCGGCCCCGGCCATGGCGAAGGTCTTGGTGTAGGCCAGCGGCGAAAACAGCCGTCCTTCCTGATCTTCCAGGGCGAACACCGGCAGGAAGGACACCGTGATGATCAGCAGGCTGAAGAACAGCGCCGGACCCACTTCCTGGCAGGCCTCCAGCATGATGGCATGGCGCGACTTGCCCGGCGGCGCCCGCTCCAGGTGCTTGTGGGCGTTTTCGATCATGACGATGGAAGCGTCGATCATGGCGCCGATGGCGATGGCGATGCCGCCCAGGCTCATGATGTTGCTGCCCAGCCCCAGGGCGCGCATGCAGATAAAGGCGAACAGGATGCCGAGCGGCAGGGTGACGATGGCCACCAGGGCGCTGCGCGCATGGAGCAGGAACACGAAGCACACCAGGGCCACCACCAGGCTTTCTTCCAGCAGCTTGAGGCTGAGGTTGTCGATGGCGCGCTGGATAAGCTCGGATCTGTCGTACACCGGCAGCAGTTCCAGCCCCTCGGGCAGGCCCGGCGCCAGCCGGGCCAGGGTTTGCTTGAGGTTGTCGATCACCGCCAGGGCGTTCTCGCCGTAGCGGGCCACGGCGATGCCGCCGACCACTTCCCCCTCACCGTTGAGCTCGGCCAGGCCGCGCCGCTCATCCGGGCCCAGCTCGATGCGGGCGACATCCCCCAACAACACCGGCACGCCCTGGCTGGCCTTGAGCACTATCTGGCGCAGATCCGCCACCCCGGTCAGGTAGCCGCGCCCCCGCACCATGTATTCGGTTTCGCTCATTTCCACCGCCCGGCCGCCCACGTCCAGGTTGCTCTGGCGGATGGCCTCGGCCACTTCCATAAACGACAGGCCATAGGCGCGCAGCCGCACCGGATCCACCACCACCTGGTACTGGCGCACAAAGCCGCCCACCGTCGCCACCTCGGCCACGCCTTGGGCCTGGGTCAGCTGGTAGCGGATAAACCAGTCCTGCAGGGTGCGCTGCTCAGCCAGATCGTGCCGGTCGGACTGCAGCGCGTACTGGTACACCCAGCCCACTCCGGTGGCGTCGGGCCCCAGGCTGGGCGTGACGCCCGCCGGCAACTGGCCGGCGGCGCCGTTGAGGTATTCCATCACCCGCGACCGGGCCCAGTAGAGATCGGTGCCGTCTTCGAAGATCACGTACACGAAAGAGGCGCCGAAGAAGGAAAAGCCCCGCACCACGCTGGCCTTGGGCACCGACAGCATGGCGGTCACCAGCGGATAGGTGACCTGATCCTCCACCACCTGGGGCGCCTGGCCGGCGTAGTCGGTATAGACGATGACCTGCACGTCCGACAGGTCCGGAATGGCGTCCAGGGGTGTCTGCCGTACCGCCTGGAGGCCGCCGATCACCAGCAGCCCGGTCAGTATCAGCACGATCAGCCGGTTGTTGAGCGACCAGGCAATGACTGCGTTCAGCATGATCAGTGCCCTCCCTGCGCCGCATGGGCATGCTCGCCGTGGCCACCGTGGTCGTGGCCGGCGTCCTGCTCCATGGCAGCGGCGCCGTGACCGGCATGGCCGTGGCCGGCGTCCTGCTCCATGGCAGCGGCGCCGTGACCGGCATGGCCGTGGCCGGCGTCCTGCTCCATG
>NZ_NMUO01000125.1 GCF_002237365.1 Zobellella denitrificans | reverse complement strand
GTTTTAGATGGATAATAGTCATCGGCTTCTTTGTGGTTTGTGTTTTGTTTGGCGACTAACATCAGATCACAATTGAAGCCTTTTTTCTATCTAATTCATGCTCTTACCGCTTAAGATCCTGTCTATGAGCCGCCGCTTTAGATGGCGGGGAAAACCCCCACCCTTTGCCGATTTGCGCCACGCCAACGGGCGCCTGCCGGCACCATATTGTTCAAAAAATCACCAACCAATCGTTTTGCACGGCCTTTATGTCTTTTTGCAATTGCCCCATTCCCGCCCAGTGTACAGAATGGTTTCTGTATGGAAACCGTGGTGGCAGGGAATGATGGCCTGGAACATCAGGGCGGTAGCGTGGCCGTACCGCCGCAATCCGAGCTTTTGCCGGATCGGCTCAATAAAACCGAGCGGCTCCATACGACCACAAATACTGTGTTTATACACAGTTATAATGGACAGCAACCACAGACCCGGCACGCTTTCACTCGTCGGACGTCTTGATTGGCAGCAGGGATAAAAAATATTATTTTTATTCAACAGGTTGCGATTAACTCTCGAAAGCACTCATGCCCAGAATAAGCGGTTATCGAGAAGGCTTGTTTTATCCTTGAAAGAAGAACGCAATTTTTAGGAAAAATTCAGTACAATCATAGTGTTAGCATCGACCTTTTGATCTGGATGAATGCGGGTTATCGAGCCAGGTCAATATACAATTGTTAGATTTCTGGTGCCAACTTTGAGGTCAAGATGAGCATACGGGCGTTATCAGACGCTATTACCGATTTGCCCTATGGCTTGTCGGAGCAGGTATTGAGCTATGCTCGTTCTTTAGATTTGGCCGCGCCTGAAATTTTTCAAGACGCTGGAGTAGCTTTCTCCCGAGAAATTGCCGATACCCTTGTTTTCATTGCCGGCCTACGAAAGCTTTTTTCGATCGTTGACTCAAATTATTGGGTGATCGACAACGCCGGCGCTATCTTGGAGCGGCAGCAGAACCAATCGTCAGTGAGGGTTGGTGGTGCCGACTTATCGAGAGGCGGTAGCTATCATCAATCACTTATAACCGTTCGACGCGAACTCATAGAACTACTGGCCGAGCACCAGATACTTCAGTTTGTTCAGAATGTTCCGTATGTTGAGGTAGTTCGGGAGCTCGCGAGTGGACGTTAATGCCGTTCAACAAAGCATCAGAAAGTTCCTGAAAAAGCATAAGCAAGCTTTCTTCACGATAAGCTCAAATCAGTCAAAGGCGCTTGAGCTTGCCGTAACTGTTGGAGTTGCGGAGCACTACCGCTCAGTTGGATACACGATTCATGTTGTGAATCCAAAGAAGAGTCCGCAAACGTTCGTGGTTAAAACCAGTACACGGGGGCATCCGTGGAATTTTACCCACCTGAAGTTTGAACGTCATGACGTGATTTATGAGGGGCACATGAACCTTGTGGTGGAAAGCGCTCATGACGAAGGGCGGTACTGTGTTGATTTTGGGCTGATCAAAACTGGCTGTGTACCTGATAAGGCCATGAAAACTGCCTGGAGCGCAGCTAAGAACAAGGATTTAGTCACGTTTGCAGAGGTCAAAAAATTGGTGGTGTATCCAATGCTTCTCGCCCAATTTTTGGGGATTGTCCATGAGATTAAACCGTGCTTCATTCATGGCAGAACCCCTAGGGGGTTTGGCCGGGAAGATCATCTATATCCTGTTCTGGCCTCTTTAGGGAACTTCTCTGGTAACTCGTCGAAAATTGTCGAAGCCTATAAGACCCGCAGGGTCCGTGTATTAGTGGCAGAAAATTTTGACCTTAGACTGGCCGGGGTAAGAAGTGGTCGGCAGGAGAGTCCATTTGTCTATGCGGATGAATTTGAAGATGAAATCTAACAATCGCAGGCACTGGGACAAAATTTCCGCTGCGCTACAATTTTTGCCCGTGCTGCGGGCGTTATCCGCAAGTTATAGTTGAGATCTTCCATGGATTTAACCAGACTGGAAAAACTTGAGTGGGTGGTGGTAAATCTTGAAGAAATTTGTAAGTCGTATTTCATCAGCAGAGCCATCAACCTAGAGTCTCGGAATCTGGATGCAGGATTCGAGGTCTATGCACCGTATAGGCATCTTTGCAATGTGCTTGTCACCGATTTCGTGATTCGATGGTGTAAGGTGTTTGGAACTAATAGCGAAGAAATGCATTGGAAGAACTTTGTCCCGGAGGCCGATTTGGAAGCATTTAAAGCCAGTATCTACGCGTCAGCGAATGCCTCCCCAGAGGAGTTTCATGCTTATTGGCAGCAAATGAAAGCCGCGAGGGATACTGCGTGTGCTCATTTCACATATGAGTACGTCGATAAGGAAATGCCACTCTTCGAAATAGCTCTAGATAGCGCTTCGGCTGCTCACTCGTACTTTGTCGATCAACTTATTAGATTGGGCGTCAAGAGGTCTCACTTCGATTTCAAGCAATTCGGTGAAACTTCATCAATCGGTTTCATGCATAAAGTCGGTAAAGGATAACAAACTGCCGCAGCACTCAGCGTTAGATACTCATAGGAGAAACAATGAAACTGAAGACTATATTGGCTGTTGCATGCGCTACCGTCTCATCCTTGGCATTCGCTGACACCAAGCAAGATATAGCGAAGTGCGCTGCTACTTCTGCGGATGCAGCTAGGCTTATGTGTTACGACGTGGTTGCAAAAAAGCTTGGCGTTGATAAGCCATCTTCGACAACGACTACAGGAAGCGGGAAGTGGTCAGTTCGCTCTGACAGATCACCAATCGACGATAGCGTCAATGTTTACTTGTCAGTTCAGTCTGAAGAGCCAGTTCGCTCTGGATATAATACAGTTCGCCCATCTCTATTCATCCGCTGCTCCGAGAACAAAACCAATGTTTTCCTGAATTGGGGGCTTTATCTCGGCCTCGATTCAACCCGAATGCTTACACGCTTCGATAGTGAGAATGCCACAACGGCATCATGGTCAATTTCAACAGACAACAAGGCCGTATTTGTACACGGTAGCGACATTGCCTTTGCCAAGAAAATGATGAACCATGAAAAGCTCCTGACCCAAATAACACCGTATGGAGAAAGCCCCGTGATGGCAACATTCCCCATTACTGGTCTTTCGGAATCAATAAAGCCGCTACGGCAAGCATGTAACTGGTAGGTATGAAAAACACATCTAACCATCTGCTCCAGCCGACGGTACCAAACTGCTACACAGTTTGCCGTCGGCTGAGAGAAAGCGTTATATTTAAAAAGGAGAAAGCGATGTAACGTAACAACATGAACGTCAAACTTGTAGCTATAGCAATTGCTGTACTTCTGCAGGCATTAACTGCGGATGCGATTGATAATACTTATACGTTTGTAGCACACTAAATAACTGTTCTTAATGGTACGGCGTGTTAGCGTGCGGGACCCGATCGATGTAACACTATTAGGATCAGTTATTTAGATGATATAGGCCTATTGAGCAAGCCATGTGAGGTCTCCGGATGGAGTCAGTCAATTGATATCTCTATTAACACATTAAGCAGTGAAGCTAGAAAAAATTGTGCAGGAATTGTTGCTTAAGCATCACAAATTGGTGTGCAGCTCTATAGCCACTGGAAATAAGAATACATTCACTGTATGGCAATAGAAATACAATTACATAATGTATTTTTTGAACCGAAAGGAATAAAGAATGAAGAACGTTATTTTTGTTAACCTCTTTCTCGGCCTGCTAATTTCATCAACTTCATTGCATGCCGAAACCCTATCTAACTTACAAAAGAAGGAGCTTACGATCTTTGGTATGAAAGCTATGGGTCTCAATGTTGGTATCGGCCAAGTCAAAAAGATTTTGTCTACCCCAGAAATTCATGAAATGGTTGCTGCGGGGTTAAATCTTAATGGTCACCTATGTGCGGAACTCGTAGAAATTCGCCCTTTAAAAATCCAAAGTACTTATGAGGTAAGGTGTATTGCTTACCGTGGTGGTAGTGCTAAAAAGCAGTATGTAATCGATGCATTGAAAGGGGTTGCGTTTGTTCCATAGTAAAATAAACATAATCAACACCACGCTCAAGGATACGCGTAAAAGTCGCGCGTCCCTTAGCTAGGCGTTATGCCGCCACTGCCCAAGGTAGCTACGGCATCCAAAGGAGGTGAATCATGAAGGTCTTCGTTGGTATCATCCTGGGCTTCTTCTCGGGCTTCCTGATCTACATGGCCGCCGCGATGCTCTTCACTAGTGGTGAGCCGTCAGGGGCGTTCGTCTTCGCGACGCTCTTCGGCGGATGGGGTCTCTCCATCTGGATCATGGTCCGCGGCGCTCGGACGGTATCGAAGGTGTTTTCTCGAGGGTTCCTCCTCGGAGCGGCTGAATGGCTTGCCATGATCCCCGTTGGTCTCGTTTTCAGCGGAAAGGCGCTGACGGAAGCCGTCGGTCAGGGAGGTGGTACAGATGCTGAGCTGGCAGGCGCAACAATCGGCGCCGGTCTCGTTTCTTTCGTAACCGGCGGCGTTGCCGTCGTGATGGCACTCGTCTGCCTGATCGGGTTCGCCGTCTCGTACTTCATCGGTCGGGAAATGAAGCCAGAATCGGCAACGCCAACTCGAACCTGCCCGGAGTGCGCCGAACTCATCCAAGCGGCGGCGCGCAAGTGCAAACACTGCGGCGCCGAAATCGCCCAAGTGAAGTAGTGGATGTGAAGCGACATAACCCTATTCGTTATACACTTAAGGAGATGCAATGACTTCTATCCAATGTCCGTTATGTCACGGAAGTGCAAAAGGAGGACATCATATAAATGATGACACCGTTTATATATGTAAAAGCTGCGGGGGATACAGATTAACTGGCACTGCAGAACATCTTATTAAGACTGGAGTAATTTCAAACATTGATTCAAATAAGCTCAGGAAGAAAATTATCGAGAAACGTAACAACCCGAGAGAATATCCGATAATTACAGAATATGATTTTTAACCCGAAGGGCAATCATGAAAACTGATGCGGAAATGGGGTCAGGCCTTTCCTTTGACCCATATCTCTCGGCTTAAACTCATTGAATTCAAAGGAACCCAATTTACTTTAATCGACGCTTAAAAAATGAAAAAGACCCCAAGATATAAATTTATACGCCCTGCATTATCTGACCTCATGGTATGAGAGCGATAACGACAGGTACGGATTCCTGACCGGAGAATGAGCCAAGTTATAAAAATCAAAAAGAAAGATCCAACCCCATGTACGCATGCGGGTTAATTCAGGCATTAGTTGCTACAAGCGTTCCCAAAGAATTGAGGAGAATTAAATATGGGTGACTGGTCAGAATACTTTGAGGATTTCCCTGAAGAGAACCCTGCAAACTTGGTCAATGGAACTTTCAACCCTCAACTTGCAGCTCAAATTCGTGCTCAAGAAAGTAAGCAAGCAGAGGCAACTAGAGCAGCCAATGCAGAACTAAACGTAATGATATCTAAAGCTAAGAGCGAAGCTAAAGCGCGCTCACTACTGGTTACTGAGGATTGCCCTCAGTGTGGATTAAAGGAACTAAATACATATAAGATCAGTGATACATTTTATCTGTGTGAATGTCAGGGTTGTGGTATCTACGGTAAGGGGACAACCCATCAAATGGCTTTGGAGCGTACTTCTGACGCAATTGGCGAATTTAAAGATTGGCGTGATGGTTCGGAGTACTAGACAACTAATCAGGTAGCCGAGGGTTTCTAACCCTCAGCCCCCACTACACCCTGTATGCGGATCCGCACAGGGCGTTTCACTTGGCATGGTGAAGCTTGATCCCTCCATCACACAATGCATGTAAGCCCTGAGCTTTCAGGCAGGCGTTGTTCAACGCTTTCTGTCTTCCCGGTGTCGTTGAGCCGCGCCATGCCATGGGCCTTTGCTGGTGATGCTGGTCCAACCTTTACGCGAAAGCCACCACCATATATTGTTACCGAACACTTATTCTCCATTGCTTCTCTGCAAATCCGCCATGAGCACAGCCCGCCTCGATGACCTACGATATTTTTACCAACTTATGGCAAATCTCGATCGTCGTATGGGTGGAAAGCGCGTCCTTTCTGCGTGTACTGGCAAGATGAGGTGGCCACAGCGAGGGGTGTACTTCTTCTTCGAGGAAGGCGAGCAGCGGTCCGATACCGGGAGCGGATTACGTGTTGTCCGAGTCGGAACACATGCTCTGTCCGCTAGTGCCCGGACGAAACTGTGGCAGAGGTTATCGCAGCATCGCGGCTCCGCGAAGAGCGGCGGCGGCAACCATCGAGGATCGATCTTTCGGCTTCTTGTTGGTGAAGCGTTGGCAAGACAGCCACACACCGAATGGATCGGGACCTGGGGACAGGGGAATAGCGCGAGTGGTGATATTCGCTTGGGTGAACTCGAATATGAAAAGCGCGTAAGCGCCGTCATCGGTACCATGCCTTTCCTTTGGCTTGATGTCGATGACGAATCAGGCCCTCCGAACCTGCGAAGCTTCGTCGAACGTAACGCAATTGCGCTTCTCAGCAACTATAACAAAGCAACTCTGGACAGCCCATCGCCGGAGTGGCTTGGTCGATTTTCAGGTCGACCGAAGGTGCGCTTGTCAGGGCTTTGGAATCAGAATCACGTTGATGAGCCGTATGATCCGGGCTTCCTAGATGTTCTCAACCACCTAGTATCTCAAATGGATCTATAAGCATGATCATCGTTATTCAGTGCGCAGGGCGGAAATGTCTGAATGCTGGATCACTCTGGACGGCGAGCAGAGAAAAAATTCAGTTTGTTGCCGACCCGGCCAAAGCACCTGCTCGACCTGGGCATGTCTATGCCCGTCCTGATGATCTCGCTGGTGATGGTTTGTCATGGCGAGACAAGCTTCTGGCCTACCAGAGAAGTGATAATCCACACGCCTTGCTTAAGGCATACCAGCTCTACAATGTGTCGGTGTATGAGAAACTTGTACACCGCTTTGGTGAGAAGAAAGTATTCATACTTTCGGCGGGCTGGGGCCTCATACGGGCAGATTTCCTGACTCCGTCCTACGATATTACCTTTAGCAAACATGCCCGTAAGAAACATCCGTACCTCTTCCGAGACCCGAAGGAGAATTATCGGGACTTTTGCCAGCTTGACAAAACCTCAGATGAACCAATCTACTTCTTTGGAGGCCAGGATTACATTCTACCCTTCACTGCCCTTACCGCAGGTACACGCGGTGAACGTGTGGTCTACTACAATTCTAAGCATCCCCCCATTGCTCCTGGCTGCAGGCTTGAAAGGTATGTCACCACGGCGAAGACGAATTGGCATTATTCGTGTGCACAATGGTTCTTGAGCAAATTTTCATAGTTGGGAACTTATTCGTTATGACACTTGGCCGTGATATGAAGAAAGTCGCTAAATTTGAAGTTGCGGAAGAGCAACTTTTTGATAGCTTAAATATATTCATTAATGGACACTACTACTCTGCATCAACGTTAGCAGGTGCAGCAGAAGAAATATTCAGTAGATTATTAAACTCAATAGGTGAAAACACAGGCTAACGCCAGCTTCTTAACCAAAGGTTACCCATCAATAGCAACGAGTCATACGGTTATGCACAGATGAACCTCAACGATCTATTGAAAAGCAAAGGCGTTGACCCTCAACACGTTCTGGTACTACGCCACAGACCAAACGAACCTGAGTTGAACAAAGTTCTTCCGTGGCTGGCTGCCGAGAAACCTGACGTATTCAACGCCTATCAACAGACGCAAGGTGAAAAACTCGAAAAGGTCATGGCGAGCATGACCGGCACGGGGTACATCGCGTCGTTCATTGGACACGAGCCAGGCAAAGCGCTCTTCATTGGTCTGTATTCAATCGGCAAAAACAAACCGCTCACGCTAAAACAGTATTGGCGGATTCCGGCTTATGTAGAGATGAAAGCTTTTGGTATGCGGGGCTTTACGGAAGAAAACGAAAGGCATTCTGTCCTCTGGTTCGACCTCGCGGTTACCGACGTCTTTGCATCTTGGAAAGGAAAGCTAGTTGTCGGTTGGCCACCTCCCGAGCGGTCATGGTGGAGGCGGGCACATCGAAACGACATTCCGGTGGCTGCTATTCTTGAAGAGAGTGTGCTCGACGCAGCTATGCCTGAATGGGATGCAATTAATTTATCGTGGGAAGAACTCGCCGTTCTCCCTTCGCGTTGGAAGTCCGCGCTTTCTCACTGGCGCGGCATCTACTACGTATTCGATACTTCCGACGGGAAGGGCTATGTAGGGTCAGCCTACGGCGAAGCCAATCTTTTCGGTCGCTGGTTAAACTATGCAGCGCGAGGACACGGCGGCAACAAATTGCTAAAGGAGCGAGATCCCCGCAACTTCCGATTTAGTATCCTGCAAAGAGTGTCACCTGACATGAATACAACTGATCTCGTTCGGCTCGAAAATTCGTGGAAAGAAAGGCTCCACACGCGGCAGCCATTTGGGCTAAATGACAACTAAGAGCCCTAATCGGGTAGCCCCCACAACCCCTGCATGCGGGTCCGCACAGGGCGTTTCACTTGGCATGGTGAAGGCTGCTCCCTCCATCACGCAACGCATATAAACCCTGGGCTTTCAGGTAGGCGTTGTTCAGCGCTTTCTGTCTTCCCGGTGTCGTTGAGCCGCGCCATGGGCCTTTGCCGATGATGCCACCCGCCACAGCCGGCTCAGCCGGCCTTAGCCGCCGAACCGGGCCAGTTGCATTTCCCGCAGCCGGCTCAGGGTCCGGCGGAAGGGAAAGGCCAGGGCGCCGTCCCGGTAAAGCTCCTCCGGCGGCACTTCGGCCTCCAGCCAGAGCGGTATGCCCCTGTCGTAGCATTCGTCCACCAGGGCGATAAAGCGGCGCGCGCCGTCGTCCTGGCGGGACAGGGGCGGCAGTTGGCGCTCGCCGGCTGCCACCTGGGTCGCGCCGTCCTCGGTGCCG
>NZ_NMUO01000124.1 GCF_002237365.1 Zobellella denitrificans | reverse complement strand
GCCACCGCGAAGGGCATGGAGGAGAGCAGGGCGATGGAGTTGGTGCGGCCGGTGCGCAGGCGCTGGGCCCGCAGGTTGGGGCTGTAGCCCAGCAGTCGGGCCACTTCCTTGACCCGGGCCCGGGTCTGGGGATCCACCTGCCCCCGGTCGTTGAGGGCGTGGGAGACGGTGGTGCGGGACACGCCCGCCGCCTCGGCGACATCGGCGATGGTGAGGCGGCGCGGGCCGCCGTGCTTGGCTGAACTCATGGGGCCTCTGGGGGCTGATCGCGTATGCCGTCGAGTATACCCCCGGCCCCGGCCGGCACCAAATCGATTCGGGTGCCGGCCCGGTCTCGGCTGGCCTGGCGAAAAAACCGGCTTGACAGGGTGCAGAACCTGGAATAACTTTTAACCAAATCGATTTGGGTTTGTCAGTTGAGCGACCAAATCGATTCATCTCTGGAGACGTTGGCGAGAGATGGGGAACCCGCGCCGGCCATCATGGCGACGGGTTGTTTTTCACCCACCACCCAAATCGATTTGGGTGGTGAGCTCAAGGAGCCGCCGGTGTCCGCTGCCGGCGGCATATGGATGCAAGGAGAAGATCATGTCGGAAGTACACAAGGACGTCACCGCCCCGGTCGACGAAAAGCTGCCCCTGAAGACGCTGCTGGCGTTCGGGTTGCAGCATGTATTGGTGATGGCGGCCTCGCCCATCGCCTCGGTGTTCCTGATGGCCACGGCGCTGGGCTTTCCCCCGGAGCTGACCATCAACCTGCTGAGCGCCACTTTTATCATCTGCGGTATCGGCACCCTGCTGCAGTCCATCGGCTGGCGCGGCTTCGGCGCCCGGCTGCCGTTCATCATGCTGCCGGGCGGCGCGCCCATAGTGCTGTTCATCCTCATCGCCCAGCAGACCGACGTGGCCACCGCCTCGGGGGCGGTGATCCTGACGGCGCTGTTCTATTTCCTGGTGTTGCCCGTGTTCAAGAAGTTTTTGCGCTTCTTCCCCTCGGTGGTGGTGGGCACCATGCTGTTGCTGGTGGCCATCAACCTGGTGAAGATCTCGGGCTTCCTGATCGTCGGCAAGCCCGGCACCGAGGGCTTCGCCGCCCCGCTCAACCTGCTACTGGCCTTCGCCACCATCGGCTTCACCGTGCTGTTCGCCCGGGTGCTGAGCGGCATGATGGGCCAGCTGGCGATACTGCTGGGCCTGCTGGGCGGCACCCTGGTGGCGGTGCTGTTCGGCGCCTTCCATGCCGAGCACCTGTCGTTGTTTCCCCTGTTCAGCCTGCCGTCGCTGCTGCCCTTCGGCATGCCCAAGTTCGATCTGCTGGCCTCGCTGCCGCTGATGATCTTCTGCATCATCTCCATGGTGGAGGCCACCGGCCAGACCATCGCCATCGGCGAGGTGGTGGACAAGAAGCTGGACCCGGAGAACGACGTGGCCAAGACCATCCGCGGCGACGCCGCCGTGTCCCTGCTCGGCGGCCTGTTCGGCACTTCGCTGATCATCACCAGCGGCGAGAACATCGGCGTGGTGCGGGCCACCGGCATTCGCTCCCGCTACGTCACCCTGGTCTCCGGCCTGATGCTGATCCTGTTCGCCCTGCTCGCGCCCCTGGCGCGGGTGATCCACGGCGTGCCCGAGGCTGTGGTCGGCGGTACCGGCCTGGTGGTGTTCGCCATCGTCGGCACCATGGGCATCGACATGCTGCGGCGGGTCGATCTGCGCCAGCACGCCAACATGTACGTGGTGTCGGTGGCGCTGGCGGTGGGCCTGTTTCCGATACTGGTGCCCGGCGTCTACAGCCAGTTCCCCTCCGGGCTGGCCTCCCTGCTGGGCAACGGCGTCGCCATGGGCGCCATCACCGCCGCCCTGATGAACGCCCTGTTCCACTACCTGGGCAAGGGGCCGGCGCCGGTCGCCGCGGCCGAAGACCACTCCCGGCTGCAGAGCCGCTGATCTACCCGGGCAGGCCCCGCGGCCTGCCCCTGCCAATAAAAGGACCATCATGAAGACGCAACTCAATCCCTCCCAGTTCGAACAACGCTGCCTGCTGGCGCCCGACTGGCTGTTGCTGGCGGACGGCCCGGTGCGGGATCACGCCATCCTGCTGGACGGCGAGCGCTTCGGCGCCGTCGGCCCCCTGGCCGAGCTGCAGGCGGCCCACCCGGAGCTGGCGGTGACCGCCCTGCCCGGCAAGCTGATCATGCCCGGCTTCGTCGATACCCACCACCACCTGACCCAGGCCTTCGGCAAGGCGCTGGTGTTCGGCGAGCCGTCGGAGATCTTCCGCCGGGTGTGGGTGCCCATGGAATCCGGCCTGAGCCCGGACATCCTCTACCTGACCGCCAAGCTGGCGGCGCTGGAGGCCCTGCGCGGGGGCTTCACCACCGTCTGCGACGCCGGCACCCGGGCCAGCGAGGGGCTGGACGCCATCGCCCGCGCCACCACCGAGGCGGGGCTGCGCTGCGTGCTGGGGCTGGTGTGCAACGACAAACGCGGCAGCGAGGAACTGGCGCCGGGGCCCATACTGGCGCGGGCCGAGCAACATATCGCCGGCTGGCAGGGCCAGCCGCTGGTGACCCCCTCGCTGGCCGTGCCCATCCCGGAGATCGCCACCGATGCCATGCTGCACCGGGTGTCGGCGCTCTGCGCCGAGGCCGGCATCCTGTTCCAGACCCACGTCAACGAACACCTGGTGGCGGTGGAGCGCTCCCTGGAGCAGCGCGGCCTGCGCCCGGTGGAGCACCTGCACCGGGCCGGGGCCCTGGGGCCCCAGGCGCTGCTCGCCCACGCCACCCTGCTCACCCCCGACGAGCTGATGCTGCTGCGCGACTCCGACAGCGCGGTCAGCTACAACCCGGTGGCCAGCGCCTGGAAGGGCAACGCCGTGGCCCAGGCCCAGCTGATGCACAGCCTGGGGATCCGCCTCGGCCTGGGTACCGACGGCACCCGCAGCGACGGTTTCCGGCTGCTTGACTATGCCGAGGCGGCCCAGCGCTTCGCCTTCGGCCTGGCGGTGGGGGACTCCTCCTGCGGCGGCGGCTGGCCCTGGCTGGAGCAGGGCACCCGCGGCGGGGCCAGGGTGCTGGGGCTGAACACCGGCGAGATCGCGCCCGGCCGGGCGGCCGACTTCCTGCTGGTGGACCTGGAGGTGCCCGAACTGCTGCCGTCCTGGGACCTGTGCTGGGAGCTGGTTCGGCTGGCCAACCGGGATCAGATTCTGGGGGTGTTCGTGGCCGGCCGCCTGCGGCTGTGGCAGGGCTGGCCGCTGGACTGGGACGCCCGGGCCCTGATGCGGGAGGTGGACGAGCACGCCAAGGCGGTGGTGGCGCGGGCGCCGATCCAGAAAATCCATCCCGACTCGGGCCGGCACCGGCGGCAGTGGGAGGCGCAACGCCCGGGCCCCGGCGGACGCGCGTCATGAGCCCGGATGTTTTCGCCTGGGTCGCCCTGGCGGTGGCGGCGGGTGCCTTTGTCCAGGGCGCCACCGGCATGGGCTTCGCCCTGGTGGTGGCGCCGGTGCTGGGGTTGCTGGCGCCGGCGTTGCTGCCGATCAGCCTGCTGGTGCTGATGTTGCCGCTCAATGCCCTGATCGCCTGGCGGGAGCGCCACGCCATCGATCTGCGGGGCACCAAGTGGATATCCCTGGGCCGGGTGCTGGGCACCTTCGGCGGGCTCTGGGTGCTGGTGGTGCTGCCCCTGAACCAGCTCAACATCCTGATCGGGGTGTCCACCATAGCGGCGGTGCTGGTCAGCTGGCTGGCGCCGGCCTTTGCGCCGGGGCGCAAGGCCTTCGTGTCCACCGGGGTGATCACCGGCATCACCGAAACCGCCACCGGCATCGGCGGGCCGCCCCTGGCCCTGGTGTACCAGCATATGCCGGTGGCGACCCTGCGCGCCTCGGTGGCCCTGTGTTTTTTGATCGGCGAGCTGGTCTCGCTGCTGGTGCTGGCGCTCGACGGCCGGCTGCAGGCCGAACTGCTGCTGCCGGTGGGCTGGATGTTGCCGGCGCTGGCGGCGGGGCTGATCCTGAGCCAGCTGGTGCACCGCACCATCAACGCCCGTTTCCTGCGCCAGTTCGTGCTGGTGTTCGCCCTGGTGTCGGGCGTCCTGGTGCTGTGGCAGTAAGATGAAAGGCCTTGCCCGACGGGCAAGGCCTTTGCGGTCCGAAGCGTCGGCTAACAGGGCCTTTACTCTGCGCTTGTTATTCCCGCTCGGCGCTGGCGGTGAGCAGGGCGGCCCTTTCCGCTGGGCTGATAAAGGCCATCTGCAGGGCGTTTTCCTGGCACTGGCGGGTCTGGGCGGCACTGAGGCCGGCGCGGGCCGCCGCGTCCGTGTATTCGTGGCGCAGCTCTATGCCTTCCACCGCCGGGTCGTCGGTGTTGAGGCAGGCGAGCACGCCTTTTGCCAGAAAGCGGTGGATGGGATGGGCGGCGATATCCGCCACCGTGCTGGTCTGCAGGTTGGAGGTGAGGCAGGATTCGATGCCGATGCGGTGTTCGGCCAGGTAGTCGAGCAGGCGTTCGTCCTCCACCGCCTTGACGCCGTGGCCGATGCGCTCGGCGCCCAGCTGGCGAATGGCCTGCCAGATGCTGTCGCTGCCGGCCGCCTCGCCGGCATGCACCGTGATGCGCAGGCCGGCGTCACGTACCCGTTTGAAATGGTCGTTGAACAGTTCGCCGGGAAAGCCCAGTTCGTCACCGGCCAGATCCATGGCCACCAGTTTGTCCTTATGGACCAGGCAGGCGGCCAACTCCCGCTCGCAGGCGGCCTGGCCGAAGGTGCGGCTCATGATGCCGGTAAGTTTCACCGGGATGCCGAAGTCGCGCTGGCCGGCGGCCACCCCGTCGATCACCGCTTCCACCACCCCCTGGGGGTCCAGATTGTGGCTCATGGCCATGTAGCCGGGGCTGAAGCGCAGCTCGGCGTAATCGATGCCGGCGGTCTGCAGATCCTCGACGTTCTCGTAGGCCACCCGACGGCAGGCGTCGTAGCTGCCCAGCACCTTGACGCCCCAGTCCAGCTTGGCGAGGAAGGACACCAGATCCGGGGCGTTGTCCAGCACCTGCACATGGGGGCGCAGCCCTTCCAGGGTGGTGGCAGGCAGCACCATGTTGAAGGCCTGGCCCAGATCGAGAATGGTGGCGGGCCTGATGTTGCCGTCCAGGTGGCGGTGCAGGTCGAGCAGGGGCAGGCTGGGATCTATCATGGCATCTTCCTTTTCTGGTCTGGACCCTTGCCGGGGCCGCCGGGGCGGCCATCGGCAAGGGGGGATGAGATAAATGCTAATCCTCTACCAGGCTGTCGTCACCATGCAACTCTTTTAACTTCCGGGTCAAGGTATTGCGGCCCCAGCCCAGCAGTCGTGCCGCCTCCTGCTTGTGGCCCTGGGTGTGGGCGAGGGCGCAGTCGAGCAGGATGCGCTCGAACTCGGGCTGGGCGTCGGCCAGCAGATCCTGCTTGCCCTTGGCCAGGGACTGCCGGGCCCAGTCCTGCAGGGCCTGGCGCCAGTCCTGGCTGCCGGCGTCCCTTTCCTTTTCCCGCTCCTTCTGCATCAGCTCCGGCGGCAGGTCGGCGATCAGCACCTCCTGGCCCGAGGCCATCACCGTCAGCCAGCGGCAGACGTTTTCCAGTTGGCGCACGTTGCCCGGCCAGGACAGGGACTGCAGGTAGGCCTGGGTGTCCGGGTGCAGGCTCTTGGCCTCCACCGCCAGCTCCTTGGCGGCCCGGCCCAGGAAATGGCGGGCCAGCTTGGGGATGTCCTCGCGGCGATCCTTCAGCGCCGGCATATGGATGCGGATCACGTTGAGCCGGTGGAACAGGTCTTCGCGGAAGTCGCCGTCTTCCACCTTTTTCTCCAGATCCTGGTGGGTGGCGGCGATGATGCGTACGTCCACCTTGATCGGCTGGTGGCCACCCACCCGGTAGAACTGGCCGTCGGCCAGCACCCTGAGCAGCCGGGTCTGGATATCCAGCGGCATGTCGCCGATCTCGTCGAGGAAGAGGGTGCCGCCGTCGGCCTGCTCGAAGCGGCCCTGGCGCACGCTGTTGGCGCCGGTGAAGGCGCCCTTCTCGTGGCCGAACAGTTCCGATTCGATCAGATCCTTGGGGATGGCGGCCATGTTCAGCGCGATAAAGGGATTCTGGGCGCGTGGGCTGTGCTTGTGCAGGGCGTGGGCCACCAGTTCCTTGCCGGTGCCGCTCTGGCCGTTGATCAACACCGAGATGGAGGAACGGGCCAGGCGGCCGATGGCGCGGAACACCTCCTGCATGGCCTGGGCCTCGCCGATGATCTCGGGGGTGTTGAGGCTGTCCACCAGCGGGGCCTTGTCCTTGCTCCTGCTCTCCTTGAGGTGGGCCACGGCCCGTTGCACCAGGGCCACGGCGTCGTCGATGTCGAACGGCTTGGGCAGGTATTCGAAGGCGCCGTGCTGGTAGGCGCTGACCGCGCTGTCCAGATCCGAGTGGGCGGTCATGATGATGATCGGCAGTTGCGGTGCCTGCTTGTGGATGGCGTTGAGCAGGGTCAGGCCGTCCATGCCGCCCATGCGGATGTCGGACACCACCACGCTCGGCTTGCCCTGCGGCAGGGCCGCCAGCACGCTCTCGCCGTCGGCAAAACTCTGGCAGCGGAAGCCCGCCTGGCCCAGTGCCCGCTCCAAAACCCAGCGGATAGAGCTGTCGTCATCGACTATCCATACCAGTTCAGCCATAAAGGTCTCCTATCGTCGTAACGGCAGATAGATAATAAATTCGGTGTGCCCGGGGCGGCTCTGGCTTTCGATCCGCCCCTTGTGTTGGTGGATCAGATCCTGGGCGATGGACAGCCCCAGGCCGGTGCCGCCCTCCTTGCCCGTGACCATGGGGTAGAACAGGGTGTCGCGCAGCTGCTCGGGGATGCCGGGGCCGTCGTCGATGATGCGGATCTCGGCTGCCAGCCGGTAGCGGCGCCCCTGCAGCATCACCTGGAAGGCGGTGCGGGTCCGGATCTGGATATGGCCCTTGTCGCCCAGGGCTTCGGCGGCGTTGCGCACTATGTTGAGGAAGGCCTGCTGCAACTGCTCCGGATCCATCTCGAAGTCGGGGATGCTGGGGTCGTAGTCGCGGCTGAGCTTGATGTCCTGGGGGATTTCCATCGTCACCAGCTGGCGCACCTGCTCCAGCACCGAGTGCAGGTTGGTGATCTGGCGCAGGCCGGGCCGCTGCGGGCCCAGCAGCCGGTCCACCAGGTTGCGCAGCCGATCCGCCTGGGCGATGATCAGCTGGGTGAATTCCTTGAGTTCTTCCTGGGCCAGTTCCCGCTCCAGCAACTGGGCCGCGCCGCGCAGGCCGCCGAGCGGGTTCTTGATCTCATGGGCCAGGCCGCGCACCAGCTCCCGGGCCGCCTGCTGCTGGGCCCGCTGCTGCAGCTCCTGGCTGATCTTCTTCTGCTGGTCGATAAGGCGCAGCTCGATCAGCGCCATGGTCTTGCCTTCGAGGCTGAAGGGGCTGACGCTGACGTCGACCCAGCGCGGGGCGCCGTCGATCACCA
Organism: Zobellella denitrificans; assembly: GCF_002237365.1. Classification (GTDB taxonomy): domain Bacteria; phylum Pseudomonadota; class Gammaproteobacteria; order Enterobacterales; family Aeromonadaceae; genus Oceanimonas; species Oceanimonas denitrificans. The sequence continues at coordinate 1,472 of NZ_NMUO01000124.1, read as the reverse complement.
GCTGCACCTCGCTGTCGGTAAAGCCCTGCTCGCTCTCGATGCAACGCTTGATGCGGCGGGTATCGAGGGAAATGTCCTCCACCACCTGATCGAGCTGCGCCTCCTGCAGCCGGCGCTTGCTCAGGGTGAGCAACTGCTCGGCGGCGGTATTGGCGAAATGCACCAGCAGGTTACCGTCGACCACCAGCACGGCGGTCAGCAGGTTGTCGATGATCGTCTTGGTGCTCATCTGGGATTCCAACACCTTTTGCCCTCGCTTCGGTGAATTGCACCATGGTGGTGCATTGATTCTATCCTATCCGGCTCGCCTTGCCGCCTGATGGTGCGTGCTGAGCGGCATGCCCTGCTCCGGTGCACCTGGATCAAGCTTACTGCATTAAATACTGCAAGAAGCTTGCCGACTTGAAAAAGTTCGGAAATGCCTTGAGCGATTTAGTTAGCGAGAGCATAATTAGCATGCTAATTAACTATCGAGGTGATTATGAAAACCTTAGGGATGGCGCTGGCCTGCCTGGTGCGGCAATGGCGCTGGGTGAACGACGAACGGCTCAAGCCCCTGGGGCTGACCCAGAGCCGCTGGATTACCCTCTCTTACCTCAAACTGGAAGACGGCATACTGCAGCATCAGTTGGCGCGGCGGGTGGGGGTGGAGCAGCCCTCCCTGGTGCGCACCCTGGACGGGCTGGAGCAGATGGGGCTGGTGGAGCGCCGGCCCTGCCCCAGCGATCGGCGGGGCAAGCGGGTCTATCTCACCGCCGCGGCCGGCCCCGTGCTGGCGCAGATGGACGAGGTGCTGGACGAAACCCGCCAGCAGGTGCTGGCCGGCCTCAGCGAGCAGGAAATACGGGAGTTCAACCGGATGATTGAGCATCTCACCCAGAATCTGCAAGGGATCGGCAAGGACATTTCCGCAGCAACGACGGGGTAAGCCAGTGACGCCGGAGCAAAGTTTCAGCCGTTGGGTCCGGGTGGCCCTGGGCATTTTTATCCTCGCTTTCGGCTACTTCGTGCTGGCCGACAACTATGCGCCCATGACGCCCCAGGCCCAGGTGCAGCGCTATGTGGTGCCGGTGGCGCCGAGGGTGGCGGGCCAGGTCAGCCGGGTGTGGGTCGAAAACAACCAGCCGGTGGCGGTCGGCGATCTGCTGTTCGAGCTGGACGACAGCGACTACCGGCTGGCGCTGGAGCGGACCGAGCTGGCCCTGGGGCTGGCCGAGACCGAGCTGGCACGGCAGCGGGCCGCGGTGCGGGCGGCCGGATCCCTGCTCGAGCAGCAACGGCTGCAGGCGCAGGAGCTGGAACGGGAAGCGGCACGACTGGGCCGGTTGCGGCGGGACGGTCATCTGTCTATCCAGCAGCTGGAGCAGGCCCAGAACCTGGCGGCCCCGGGCCCGAGAGGGGTGGGGGCCCCCGGGGCTCCGCGGCCGGGGGGACCCGAGCCGGTCCGCATATGCATCTGACACCGCACGCGA
>NZ_NMUO01000123.1 GCF_002237365.1 Zobellella denitrificans | reverse complement strand
GTTGAGGGCGACGGCGTCCGGGCGCCACTCGGCCAGACAGGCCAGGGCGGCGGCCGGGTCGGCCTCCAGCGCCTCCAGTTGGGCCTCGTCCAGTTCTTCGAGCAGGGGGGCGAGTTCCGGCCAGGGCAGGGAATGGCAGGCAAAGGGATAGCGCTGCCAGTCGCCGCGGGTGCGGTGCAGCAGGGTGCTCAGGGTGTCGAAAAGATCGGCCAGGTCGCTCATGGGGGCGGATTATAGCGCCGAGCCCGGCGCCGTGATAGCGGGGGCGGGACCGGGGCGCTAGAATAGCGCCTTTGTGTCGACGAGAGGGGAAGCCCATGCAGGCCTGGGATGTAATCGTGATCGGCGCCGGCGCCGCCGGCCTGATGTGTGCCGCCGAGGCGGGCAAGCGGGGGCGGCGGGTGCTGGTGCTGGATCACGGCAAGCGCATCGGCCGCAAGATACTGATGTCCGGTGGCGGCCGCTGCAACTTCACCAACTACCATGTAGAGCCCAAGGCGTTCCTCTGCGCCAACCCCCATTTCGTCAAGTCGGCCCTGGCCCGCTATACCCAGTGGGACTTTATCGCCCTGGTGGACAAGCACCGTATCGCCTTCCACGAAAAGACCCTGGGCCAGCTGTTCTGCGACGATTCGGCACAGAACATCGTCGATATGCTGGTGAAAGAGTGCGAACAGGCCGGCGTCAGCATCCGCCTGCGGGCCGAGATCCTGGAGGTGGAGCGGCTGGGCGAGGGCTTTACGGTCGCCACCCACGACGAAGCCTACAGCTGCCATTCCCTGGTGGTGGCCACCGGCGGCCTGTCCATGCCCAAGATCGGCGCCTCCCCCTTCGGCTACAAGCTGGCGGAGCAGTTCGGCTTGCGGGTGCTGCCCACCCGGGCCGGCCTGGTGCCCTTTACCCTGCAGCCGGAAGACAAGCAAAGCCTGGAGCCCCTGGCCGGGGTGAGCCTGCCGGTGGTGGCCGAGAGCGAGGACGGCACCCGCTTCGCCGAAAACCTGCTGTTCACCCACAGGGGCCTGTCCGGCCCGGCGGTGCTGCAGATCTCCTCCTACTGGCAACCCGGCGAGCGGGTCTGCTTCGAGCTGCTGCCCGCCGGCCGGCTGGCCGAGGGAGTGGCGGACAGCCCCAACCAGGAACTGAAGACCTGGCTCGGCCGCCAGCTGCCCAAACGGCTGGTGGAGGCGCTGCTGGCGCGGGAAGGGCTGGTGAACAAGCCGCTCAAGCAATACACCCCGAGGGAGCTGGCGGCGATAGAGGAAAGGCTGACGGCCTGGTCGCTGAAGCCCGGCGGCACCGAGGGCTACCGCACCGCCGAGGTGACCCTGGGCGGGGTGGACACCCACGAGCTCTCCTCCAAGACCATGATGGCCAACAAGGTGCCCAACCTCTATTTCGTGGGCGAGGTGATGGACGTCACCGGCTGGCTGGGCGGCTACAACTTCCAGTGGGCCTGGAGCTCCGGCTGGTGCGCCGGCCAGGTGGTGTGAGGTATGTCGTAATGTCGTAGAACACTGCGTGTGATTGTGTGAGTAAATTTCTAGTTATATCAATATATTATGAAAATGTCGTTTGTTTTTTATCCATCATTACCTTCACTTATTGCGTCAGGTGAAGCTTTTTAGAAAAAAGTGTTTAATCTATATACAAAGTGTATAAAATGCCGCTAGACTGAACTTATGCGGTAAGGATTAGAGTCGAGATACTATGAATAACCCTTTGTATGTTCTGGTAAAAATAGGGATAGCTCAGATCCCGAACAAAATACTAGAGTCAAAGCGAGACGATCTGCATGAAGCGTTGCGCCAAGATTATCCGATCATAGGAGCGGTGCGCGAGCTGCATCAGCAGATGTTCAATATTACTCCAAATGGAACAGAGGTTAGTAAGGATATTGTTCCTCTACTATCCATGATGGATGTTGATAAGGAATGGGCATTCAGGATACAACCAGATGCCTTTTTCATCCAAACGAGAGCGTATTCCAGCTACGAAGATCTCCAAGCTAGATTAGAAAAAGTGCTAAGTCTCGTTAATGAATCTGTTAAGGTTACGCACTATCAGTTTGTTGGGATTCGGTATGTTAATAAGTACTCACTGGGGAATATGGTGGATTTTTCTCACTGTATAGCCAGGCAAGATTTTTTGCAGCCTAATTTAGCTGGTTTATCGATGGCTGGTTCAAATTTATTATCTGTCTACGTTGATGGTGAGAACACACTTAATATTAATAGTGGAGTAACCGTTAATAATGCTGCTTTGAATGGCGATCTCATGGACTTGGCTCAAGATTTAGGTATTGATCCAAAACCTCTTGATGGGGTATATGCTCATGTTGATCTTGATGCGCATTGCTCTCTTAAAAAGCCAGTCGTATTCTCTTTGGACTCTGTGCTTGATAAAATTAATAGCTTGCGCCGGATAGCCAAGAAAGCACACTTAGAAATCGTGAAGCAAACTACGTAAAGGAAAGTTGCCATATGAGAAACTATATTGATGGTGGCTGCACATCCAGTACAGATGCTAGAACAGTGTCTGGCATCGCTGCCGGTTCATATCTCAACTCTAGAGCCATGGGATATACTCAGGCAACTACTTCCCAACGTGGTAATGCTAAACGATTTGGAGAACGGGCTCGAGCATTAGTTTTTCCGTTCATAATTGGAGGTTCTATAGGGAGTGCGGTTTCTACAGATGTTGCTACGCATTCAAACTCTGAACCAGGGAAGGCTTCTTTTATTCCTCATGTGTGGGTAAAAAAAGAAGAAGAACAAGGTGGTAGCGATGAAATTAAGAAAGACTCAGTTTCTTACGCAAAACTGAGTCAACAGTTACAGAAAGATTTTGGTTTCAAAAAAGTCGCTCCTTGGGCTCGAGTGATGAAAGTTGAGCGTAAAACTATTTATGATTGGCGAAAGCGTCCTGAAACAGAGGTGCAGCCTCGTATTGCTGTTCGGTTAGAGGTGTTGAAGACTTTACATGAAGGTATGGAGCCGGAGCACCGGCGTTTTGTATCCGATATGACTTTTGGACGTTGGTCTGATGCCGATTTTTCAAAAGCTTTGTTAGCTGTGGAGCTGGACCCAAAGGCACTTGCAGAGCACTACGACCGTCTGTTTTTGGATTTTGTTGGTCTGGATAAAAGGGACAACTTGACTGGAGTTTAATTGATACGGTCTAAACATGATTTTTATTGTCGATAGAGTGGTATTTACTAATGTCAGATCAGCTATTGGCGAGTGATGCTGCTCCCAAAAATCCAAGAGAGTCGTGGCTGGATGCGGGATGGGCAAGGGGTGTTTTTGTTGATCTAAAAAAGCCAAATGGGATTTTGAATACCTTGCCCGAGAGGCTGGTGAAAAGAGTTCAACAGAGTCAATCTGCTTACTTGATTCCTTTGCTTTATGATTGCGCCTTGGTGGATGAATGTTTCGACTCTGAACCATGGGCTCCGGTCATGATCTGCTGGAACATAAATAATCCATTAGGGAACTTTATGAATGGAAAGAACCCTCGCACTTACCACTTCGAACTGGTTCTAGACGGTGAAAATCAATGGTTCGAGGCTACAGCTTTAGGTTTGTGGTTTGTTTGTCGGAAATCACTGTTGACTGAACAGATAGATAGTAGTATCAAATGGCCAGAGGGTGTTCTGAAGCGAGTGTTGATTTGGTCGTCATCTCGTAGTACTCGCGAAGTTTTTCCAGATGATTGGAATCAAAACCTTTCAATTGTCCACAAGCGACTAGAGAAGATCTGGAAGAGCTCGGATTATGAGCATATCTCTGAAGTGTTGCTTCGTATTGAGCCTAACGAAGACGGATATGGTGCAGAAGTGATATTGACCTTACCTGATGAGGCTATTCAAAAACTGGGGGCTCGACATCTCTTCAAACCAGGTGGACCAGCAGAAACTCTTGAGTTACGGCTGAAGACAGCTATGACGGCTGCCCAAGGGGTAAACGTAAAAGCTGTAAAGGTGATGCCTGAATCACAACTCACCCTTACAATGATTAGAAATTATCAACGATGGCACCTAGATTACTACAGTTTTCGCTCTTATCCTGAAGGTAATCGCCCCGCCTCTTCTACCGAGTAGAGAAATATCTATGGATACCTTTACCTTATGAAATGTAGGGACTTGGCTTTCTTGAGCCTTTTGCTCAAAAGACTTTGAACAGAATCTCAGGAAGGCAACAGGTTCTGGTCCGAGGCGCAGCAGGACAGTATCCACTCCAACAGCGCGCGCTTGGCCTCGCCGGTTACCTCGGGCCGGACGTCGATCAGGCCGTAGCCCCGCTGCGTCCGCAGGCTCAGTGACTCCAGCCCGACCAGCATGCCGCCCTCGATCAGGTGGTCGACCAGGCCCTTCCAGCCCATGCCGACCCCCGATGCCGCCTGGATTCGGGGCGTGGTGCTGTTCATTCATTATGCTTTTGATTGCATCCCTGCCCCGCTCGCCCCTATGATATAGGCAGTCCATAACCATAGGTTTTAACTCGTTTTATGAGTTTATTGATAGCTTTTGCTATACTCTCAATCGGTGTTTCCTTCCTCTGTTCCATCCTTGAAGCCGCGCTCCTGTCGATAACCCCCAGTTACATCGCCCAGCTCAAGCTCTCCAATCCGAAGCTGCACGAGAGCATGAAAGTGCTCAAGGATAGGATCGACCAGCCCCTGGCGGCCATCCTTACTCTCAACACCGTCGCGCACACCGTGGGTGCCACCGGCGTCGGTGCCCAGGTCACAGTGGTGTTCGGCGACGGCTATCTGGGCGTGGCGTCGGCAATCATGACGGTGCTGATCCTGGTGCTGTCGGAGATACTGCCGAAATCGATAGGTGCCCGCTACTGGCGCGCGCTGGCGCCCATACTGCCGCGGTTGCTGAACGGCATGATCTTTGTCCTGAAGCCCTTTATCTGGGTCTCGGATCAGATCATGAAGCTGTTCGGCGGCCATGCGCCCGAGCATGATTTACGGCAGGAGATCAAGGCCCTCTCGGTGCTGGGCCGTGAGCTGAACAAACTGGACGAAGACGAGCAACGGGTTATCGCCAATATCCTGGATCTGCACGATATTACCGTCCGCAGCATCATGACTCCCAGGACGGTGTGTGAAGTGGTCACGCCCTATGCCAAGGTAGCCGACTTTGCCGAGCAGGTAAAATCCGGCCAGTTTTCCCGTTACCCTGTGATCGACAAGGATGAAACCCCGCTGGGGCTGCTGTTCCGCTACGACATCATCCATGCCGATCCGGAACAGCCGGTCACCTCCCTGATCAAGCCGGTCACCATAGTGTCGGACAAGCTCAACGTCGAGAATCTGATGAGCCAGTTCATGCACGAGCGCCAGCACATGTTCCTGGTGTATGACGAATACGGCAGCTGGCTGGGTCTGGTGACCATGGAAGACGTGATCGAGACCATCATCGGCAAGCCGATCATGGACGAGACCGATGATATTCCCAACATGCGCAGGTATGCCAAGCGGCGCTGGAAGCACCGCCTGAAGAGCCTGGCGGAAGACTGAGCCCCTCTTATTCTTGAGAAACATTAACAATGGAAAGACTGATTGAAAAACTGATGTATTCGTCGCGCTGGATCATGGCGCCGATCTACCTGGGGCTGAGCCTGGTGCTGGTGGCGCTGGGCGTCAAGTTCTTCCAGGAAATCCTGCATATCCTGCCCAATATCCTGGCGATGAAGGAAGTGGATCTGATCCTGGTCACCCTGTCGCTGATCGACATCGCCCTGGTGGGCGGCCTGATCGTGATGGTGATGTTCTCCGGCTACGAAAACTTCGTGTCCCGGCTGGACGTGGAGGAGAGCGACGACAAGCTGGGCTGGCTGGGCAAGCTCGACGCCGGCTCGCTGAAGAACAAGGTGGCCGCCTCCATAGTGGCGATCTCCTCCATCCACCTGCTGAAGGTGTTTATGAACACCGAGAATATTCCCAACGACAAGATCAAGTGGTACCTGCTGATCCACATCACCTTCGTGCTGTCGGCCTTCGCCATGGGCTATCTGGACAAGATCACCCGCAGCAAATGAGGCGGACGGGCTGGAGTCTTGGCCAGCCCGTGGCTATGCTGCCGGACACCCGAATCTGTTGAGTCGATATCCTTGAGAACCTTGCCCGACAACCTGATTTCCCGCTGGCTGTTGATCTTCCTGCTGTTGGTGGCGGTCTATTTTTTCCATGACTTCCTGGTCCCTGTGCTCGGCGCCCTGATCATCGGTTTTGCGAGCTGGCCCTTCTATCGGCGGTTGCTGCGGCTGTGCGGCGAACGGGAGCTGCTGGCCGCCAGCATTGCCGTGCTGACGGTGATGGCGGTGCTGGTCGTACCCCTGTCGTTCGCCTTCACCTATGCCTTCGGTGAAATCAAGCATTGGGTGGAGTGGCTTATCGAGGCGAACCGGGAAGGGGCAGCCATGCCGGACTGGTTGCGATCTCTCCCTGCCCTGGGTAGCTGGTTGTTGCCTTATTGGCAACAGTATGTGGCCGAACCCCATGCCCTGAGCGAGCTGGTACAGTTACTCAGCGGAGAACAGCTGGGCAATATCTACCGCTGGCTGCTGGCGTTGGGGAGCAGGGCCTTCCATCTGTTTCTGATCCTGGTCTTCCTGCTGATCACCCTGTTCTTCGTGTACAAGGACGGGCATGCCCTTGCCGTTCAACTGGATCGGGTGGGCGAGTCCGTGCTGGGCGGACATTGGGCCCGGTTTTCCCGCATGGTGCCGGCCACCGTCAGCTCCACCGTCACCGGCATGGGGCTGGTCGCCCTGGGCGAGGGGGTGGTGCTGGGCATCGCCTACTGGATTGCCGGCGTGCCGTCTCCGGTGGCGCTGGGGGTGTTGACCGGCTTTATGGCCCTGATCCCCGGCGGCGCGCCGCTGTCCTTTACCCTGGTTTCGCTCTACCTGGCCGGCACCGGAGAGACAGTGATGGCGGCGGGCCTGTTTCTGTGGGGCGTGATCGAGCTGTTTATCGTCGACAAGACCATCAGGCCGCGGCTGGTGGGCGGCCCCATCAAGTTGCCTTTTCTGCCGACCTTTTTCGGCCTTGTCGGTGGGGTGACCACCATGGGCATTGTCGGTCTTTTTATCGGCCCGGTGCTGATGGCGTTGCTGGTGGCGATCTGGCGTGAATGGCTGCACAGCCTGGGCCCGGCCTCGCAGCCATGAGGAGCAGGGCGTTTCCCGAGCGACCAGGATGATGATGTGGCGCGCTTTAGTTTGGCTTGTTCAGAGGCGCGATCGCGATTGAGTTGGTTGGCCTCCCGGCGGCGTCGGCACCCCGGCTCAGGGCGTCTCGCCGCCGGCCGATGGCAGCCCACCGGCGTCGGCCAGCGGGCTGGCCAGCACCTTGTCGATGCGGTTGCCGTCGAGATCCACCACCTCCAGCCGCCAGCCCTCCCAGTCCAGGTGTTCGCCGGTGCCGGGCATGCGCCCCCACAGCCACAGCAGCATGCCGCCCAGGGTATGGTAGCGGCCGCGTCCGTCTCCCGGCAGCCGCTTCAGGCCGAGCCGATCCTGCAGCTCGTGCACCGGAAGCAGGCCGTCCAGCAGCCAGGAGCCGTCTTCCCGTTGCACGGCCCAGGCCTCCCCGGGCTCCGGTGAGCTGAACTCCCCGGCCAGGGCTTCCAGCAGATCCTGCTGGGTCACCAGCCCCAGGACGTCGCCGTATTCATCCACCACGAACACCATGCGGATGCCGGAGCGGCGGAACTGCGCCAGCAGTTGCAAGCCGGTCTGGGATTCGGGCACGAACACCGCGGGTTGCAGCAGCTCGCCCAGCGCCGGCGGCGAGGCACTGAGCTGCTGGCGCAACAACTGCTTGGCGGTGACCACGCCCAGCACCTCCTGGATATCGCCCCGACACACCGGGAAGCAGGAATGCTCGGAGTCGTTGACCCGCGCCAGCATGAGCTCCCGGGGATGATCGATGTCCAGGAAGACGATGTCGCTGCGCGGCGTCATCAGCGAGAGGATCCGTCGGTCGTCGAGGCGGAAAATCTTGCGCACCATGTCGTGTTCATAGGGCTCGATCACCCCGCTGAGGGAGCCTTCCACCAGCATGGCGTCGATGTCTTCCTCGGTCAGGTGGCTGCCGCCCGGCGCCTGCTGGCCGAGCAGCCGCAGCAGGCCGTCGGTCGAGACGGACAGCAACCAGACGAAGGGGCGCGACAGCTGCGCCAGCCAGGACACGGGCCGGGCCACGCGCCGGGCGATGCCCTCGGCGTTGAACTGGGCGAGCCGCTTGGGCACCAGTTCGCCGACGACGATGGAGACATAGGTGATGCCGGCCACCACCATCACGGTGGCCGCGATGGCGCTGGCGCCCGGGCTCAGGCCGGCCTCCCGCAACAGCCCGGCGAGGGGACCGGCCAGGACCGCTTCCCCCACTATGCCGTTGAGCAGGCCGATGGCGGTGATGCCGATCTGCACGGTGGAAAGAAACTGGGTCGGCTCCCGGCCGAGGCGGACCGCCACCGCCGCCGCCCGGTCGCCTTCGTCGGCCAGCCGTTGCAGGCGGCTCTTGCGGGCGGTGACCAGGGCGATCTCCGCCATGGCGAAGAGGCCGTTGCACAGGATCAGGGCGATTAACAGAACGAACTCCATACGGCCTCCTCGGTGTCCCGGCTCAGCCGGCGGTGGAAGAACGGTGGCGGGCCCAGAGCCGCAGACTCAGCTTGGCCGCTTCGTCCAGCAGCAGCACGCTGGACGCCACCAGGGCGCAGCGCAGCCAGTCGCCCGGGCCGAGGGCGACGGTGGCGAACACCTGCTGCAACGGCGGCCAGTGCACCACCAGCAGCTGCAGCAGCAGCACGGCCGCCAGCGCCAGCCACAGCTTGCCGTTGGCCAGGAAATGGCGGTTGAAGGCCGAGCCCTGCTCCACCCGAGCGTTGAACACGTTGAAGAACTGGTACAGCACGAAGGTGGTGAAGGCCAGGGTGCCGGCCCGCTCCGGCGCGTCCTGCGCCAGGCCGTAGACGAACATCGCCAGGGGCTGGCTCTTATAAAAATCTCCCGGCCCCCCAGACACCC
>NZ_NMUO01000120.1 GCF_002237365.1 Zobellella denitrificans | reverse complement strand
AAGGGCCGTCCGAGACTAGGACGTAGATAGGCAGGGTGTGGAAGCGTAGCGATACGTGCAGCTAACCTGTACTAATGACCCGTGCGGCTTAACCATACAACACCCAAGAAGTGTGAGACCTTGCGGTATCGAGAACGGATTATTCATCAGGCAGAACATTGCTCCTGCATGTTCTACATGTCCGCCCACCCTGGCGGTCGCTTTTCCGGATTGAAAGTTTATTGCCTGGCGGCGATAGCGTTGTGGTCCCACCTGACTCCATGCCGAACTCAGAAGTGAAACGCACCCGCGCCGATGATAGTGTGGCAGCTGCCATGTGAAAGTAGGTCACTGCCAGGCACCCAATTGGAAAACCCCGATACGAAAGTGTCGGGGTTTTTTGTGTTTTCGGCTGACCAGAGCCGCTCTTGCAGCAGCCCCCCACTTCGGCGAGGCGAGGGGCGTGTTTGCTTCTGCTGTCAGTCCACGTCCCGACCCAGGGCTGCCCGGCGGATGCGGTACCACTGCTGGCGGCTGAGCTGGATATGCTCGGCCTGTACCGCCTGCCTGACCCGTTCAATCCTGCCCGAGCCGATGATCGGCAGCGGTTGGCTGGGCAGCATCATGACCCAGGCAAAGACCACCTGCTCTATGGTGGCGGCGTCCACTTCCAGCGCGATCTGTGCCAGCTCATCCCGCAGTGCCTGGAAGGCCGGATCCTTGAACAGCCGACCGCCGCCCAGGCAGGACCAGGCCATGGGTTTGAAATGCCGGCGCTGACATTGATCCAGGGTGCCGTCGGTGAGGGTGTCCTGGTAGAGGGGAGATATCTCTACCTGGTTGGTGACCAGCGGGTAGTCCAGCCGGGACTGCAGCAGCTCGAACTGGCTGGGGGTGAAGTTGGATACGCCGAAATGGCGGACCTTGCCGCTTTTCTTCAGGTTGTTGAAGGCCTTGGCCATTTCATCCGCGTTCATCAGGTAGTCGGGCCTGTGGATCAGCAGCAGATCCAGGTGATCGGTGCCGAAATGGCGCAGCGACTGCTCCGCCGAGGCGATGATATGGGCCTTTTCGCTGTTGTAGTGGGGCAATTGGTGGCCGGGATGGGCGGCGGAAGGCAGGGCGATGCCGCACTTGGTGACGATCTGCAGTTGCTCGCGCAGGTCGGGCTTGAGTTTCAGCGCCTGGCCGAAGGCCGCCTCGCAGCCGTAGCTGCCATAGATATCCGCATGGTCGATGGTGGTGATACCGAGTTCCAGGTGCTGTTCGATAAACCGGAGCAGATCCTGGGGCGACATCTGCCATTCCAGCAGCCGCCAGTAGCCCATGATCAGGCGGGAAAACTTGGGGCCTTCGGGGCTGACTAATACGCGTGTAACGGACATGGCGGAACTCCCTGTTATGAAAAAATAATGATGTTTTGCCAACTATACGTCATTCTGCACCGGCCTGGTCGAGGGCCAGCCTGAGTTCCACTATGCCGTCTTCCAGGTGCATCGTCACCTTGAATCCCAGCTTGCGCGCCAGTACCACCATCCCCCTGTTGGACGGCATGGTGATGCCGCTCAGGCTGTGCAGGCCCCGTTGCCGGGCATAACGGATGATTTTTTCCATCAGCAGCCGGCCCAGGCCCACCCCCTTGAGATCGGAGCGCACCAGCACCGCGAACTCGGCGTCGCTGTTGTCCGGATCCGAGACCGCCCTGACCACGCCGAGAATATCGCCGTTGCCAGCCACCGCCACGAAGGCCATTTCCCGGTCGTAATCGATCTGGGTCATATGAGCCAGTTCCTCATGGCCGATCACCACATCGGCGAAGAAGCGCTTGTACCTGTCCTCATCGGACACGTGGGCGACAAACTCCTTATGGGCCGGCTCGTCTTCGGGCAGTATGGGGCGCAGCAGTATGGGGCTGTCATCCTTCAGCCGGGCCTGCTCCTCCCATTCCTTGGGATAGGGACGGATGGCCAGCCTGGCCTGGCCGTCGCCTTCGAAGGGGCTGAGCCTGAGGCTGACATCCAGCGCGATCATCTCCTTGCCGGTGGCCAGCAGGGGATGGATGTCGAGCCGGGTGATCTCCGGATGGTTGATGATAAGGTGGGACACCTGGGTCAGCACCCGACAGACGGCCTCCATGTCCAGGGCCTGCTGGGAGCGGTTGGCCCTGACCTTGCCACTTTTCAGGGCGTGGATTACCAGGTAGCGGGCCAGGGTCATGTTGAGCGGCGGCAGGGCCACCGCCGCCTGCTCTTCCCCTTCCCAGTCGACGCCGCCGTCGCCCAGCAGTATCACCGGGCCGAACACCGGATCCGAGCGCACCGCGATGTGCAGCTCCTGGGTGCCGGCCCGCCGGGCCATGCGCTGGACCAGCAGGCCGTGGATGCGGGCGCTGGGAAAGGTTTGCCGGACCCGATCGAGAATGGCGTCGGCGGCCTGGGCCACCTCCGCCGCCGAGCGCAGGTTGAGCACCACGCCGGAAACGTCGGACTTGTGGGCGATATCCGGGGAGCGCAGCTTGATCACCACCGGATAGCCGATCTGCTCGGCGATATGGGCCGCTTCGGTGGCGTCCGAGGCAATCCAGGTGGGCAGGGTCTGGATGCCGTAGGCGGCCATCAGCCGGCTGACCTCGTGGGTGTCCAACTGCTGGAGGCCCTGCTGGAAAGCCTCCTGGATCAGTGCCTTGACGGTCTCGGCGTCGCTCGGCATGTCGGAGACGGACTCCGGGGTTTCCATCAGTTGCTTCTGGTTGCGGCGGTATTCCACCAGGTGCATAAAGGCGCCGGCGGCACTTTCCGGGGTACGGTAGGTGGGTATGCCGGCCTCGGTAAAGCAGCGGCGGGCCTCGAACACGCTGGTTTCCCCCGACCAGTTGGTGAGGATGTTGAAGCGCCGGGCCCGGGGGTGCTCCTTGATCACCTGAATAAGCTCCCTGGCCACCAGGGTGCTGTTCACCGCCGCGGAAGGGGCATGCATGATCAGGATGGCGTCGAAGTCGTCGCTGTCGAGCAGCACCTTGAGGCTGGCGATATAGCGCTCCACCGGTGCATCGCCGACGATGTCGATGGGGTTGGTATGGGACCAGGCCGGCGGCAGCACCCTGTCCAGGGCCGACAGGGTGGCCTCGCTCAAGGAGGCCAGCTTGCCGCCCCGGGCCAGCAGGGTATCGATGGCCATGATCGCCGGGCCGCCGCCGTTGGTGAGGATCACCAGCCGCTCGCCGCGCAGGCTCTGGGCATGGTTGAGGGTTTCCACCGCCGCGAACAAGTCATGGGTATCCCTTACCCTGAGCATGCCGGCCCGGCGGATGGCGGCATCGTAGGCCGCGTCCAGCCCCACGTCGCCGCCGGTGTGCAGGTGGCCGAGCTGGGCGCCGATCCGGGTCTTGCCACTCTTGACCACCAGCACCGCCTTGTTGCGCGATGCGGCCCGGGCCGCCGACATAAAGGTGCGGGCGTCCTGGATGGCGTCCATGTACAGCAGTATGGCGTTGGTGTGCCGGTCCCGGGCCAGGTAGTCGAGCAGTTGGGCAAAGTCGATGTCGCTGGCGTCACCCAGGGAGATGAAGTGGGAGAAGCCGATGTCGTTGTGGCGGGCCCAGTCGAGGATGGTGGCGCATACCGCCGCCGACTGGGACACGAAGGCGATGCGGCCCGGCTTGGCGGGGAAGGGGGCGAAACTCACATTCAGGCCCAGGTGCGGCAGTATCACGCCCATGCTGTTGGGACCGAGCAGGCGCATGCCGTGGCGGCGGGCGCCGTCTTTCATCTGCGCCAGCTGTTCGCCGTTGGTGCCGGCGGCCAGGACGATGGCGGCCTTGCAGCCTTTCCGCCCGAGCTGGTCGATGATGCCGGGATTCTTGGCGGCCGGGGTGCAGATGATGGCCAGATCCGGTACTCGTGGCAGGCTCTGGATGTCCGGATAGGCCATGACCCCGGCGACGGCGTCGTACTTGGGGTTGACCGGCATTACCGGGCCGCTGAAGTTGCCGGCCAGCAGGTTTTTCATCACCAGCTTGCCGGCGCCGTTGTCCCGGTGGGAGGCGCCGATCACGGCGATGCTGGCGGGCCGGAAGAGGGCGTCAAGTCCTTGCAGCGGCATAGCGACTCCTTGAGTGGATGAGGGGACTGGGCCCGAGTGGTTCTAGCACATTATAAGATACTGATCCGGATTTCATTTTTAGTGGTGTGAGCAGGTTCCAGGGGTTGGCGGTATGAATCTAGCATCCCGGGCGAGTTCAAGGCTTGTCTTGCCGCAAGTTCTGCTTTAGTATGATAAAGCCGGAGACCGGGGGCGGGCGTGCAAGGGCATGTTAATTTTTCCGCCGCCCTTGGTCGTTGTTCTCATATGCGTCTAGTTTTATTCAGGCGGGCACGATTAAGGATAATCATTATGGGCTGGAGCAAGCATCTGGGATTTTTCCGCCTGGGGCGCAGCGGCAATGGCCGGCTGCGCGAGGCACTGGAACACGCCATCGACGCCGTGGTGAGCATCGATCAGCACAACAGGGTCGTCTACTTCAATCCGGCGGCGGAACGGCTGTGGGGCTACCGCAGGGACGAAGTGCTGGGCAACAACGTCAATATGCTGGTGCCCGGCGCCATCCGCGCCGCCCACGACGGCTACGTCAACCGCAACCGGGACACCGGGGAGAACCGCATCGTCGGCACCAGCCGCGAGGTACAGCTGCAGCGCAAGGACGGCCAGATGGTGTGGGTGAGCCTGTCCCTTTCCCGCTATAAACTGGGCCGTGATATCGGCTACACCGCCTTCGTGCGCGACATCACCGCCGAGCACAACATGCGGGAGATGATCAACCAGACCCTGGAGCAGGCCATCGACGCCGTGGTGACCATAGACGAACACAACACCGTCACCTTCTTCAACCAGGCGGCGGAGCGGCTCTGGGGCTACGACCGGGCCGAGGTGCTGGGACAGAACGTCAAGATGCTGGTGCCCCACGATATCCGCCCCAACCATGACAACTATGTGAATGCCAACCGCCGCACCGGCCAGGACAAGATCGTCGGCACCAGCCGCGAAGTGCCGGTATTCCGCAAGGACGGCAGCCGGTTGTGGGCCACCCTGGCCCTGTCCAAGGTGCAGCTCGACGGGCGCATCATCTATACCGCCTTCCTCAAGGACGTGACCGCCGAGGTGGAGCGGCGGGAGGAATTCCGGCTGCTGTCACTGGTGGCCAACCGCACCAACAACTCGGTGATCATCACCGATGCCGAGGGGCGCATCGAGTACGTCAACCCGGGCTTCTGCAGCCTGACCGGTTACAGCCTGGACGAGGTCCAGGGCCGCAAGCCCGGCGACTTCCTGCAGGGTGAACTGACCGATCCGGCCACCCGGGCGCGGATCCGCGACTACCTGTCCCGCCAGCAGGCCTTCTACGACGAAATTCTCAACTACGACAAGCAGGGCAACCCCTACTGGGTGTCGCTCGCCATCAACCCGGTGTTCAGCGAGCAGGGCAAGCTGGAGCGCTTTATCTCCATCCAGGTCAACATCACCGAGACCAAGTCCAAGGCGCTGGAGTTCAATGCCCGGCTGGAGGCCATCGGCTCTTCCTTTGCGGTGGCCGAATGGAACGGTGGCGGCGAACTCAGCTATACCAATGCCCTGCTCGACAAGCTGATGCACCGGGATCACGCCACCATGGCCTCGGGGCCCCTGGGGCGGTTGCGCCAATTGCTGGGCGAGGACGGCTGGCAGCAACTGCAACAGGGCCGGAGCCTGCAGCGGGATCTGGAAGTGCCAGACGGAGCTGGCCAGGTGGTCTGGCTCGACGTGACTTTCACCCCCATCCTGGATGTCAACCAGCACCTGGCCAAGGTGGTGATGTACGGCTCCGATATCAGCCTGCGCAAGCGCACCATCGAAGAGACCAACAACGCCATGGGGGAAGTGCTGGGCTCGAGCGATCAAATCCAGCATATCGCCCGCACCATCAACGATATCGCCGAACAGACCAACCTGCTGGCCCTGAACGCCGCCATAGAGGCGGCGCGGGCCGGGGAGCAGGGACGGGGTTTCGCGGTGGTGGCCGACGAGGTGCGCACCCTGGCGGCCCGCTCCCGGGCCTCGGCGGACGAGATCAGCCGGCTGCTGGGCGACACCAAGGTGCGTATCGAAGGCCTGGCGGATTCCCTGCAACGGCTCGAGCAGACCGAATAGCTGCCGCCGGGAGGCTCAGCCGAATAGCCGCTCCCGGAACATAAAGAAAACGGCGCCCAGCAGGCAGAGCCCGGCCCAGACGAAGTCCATGCGGAAGGGCTCCTTCAGGTAGAGGATGGAGAAGGGCACGAACACCGACAGGGTGATCACCTCCTGCAGTATCTTCAGCTGGCCCACGTTGACCACCTGGACGCCGATGCGGTTGGCCGGCACCTGCAGCAGGTATTCGAACAGGGCGATGCCCCAGCTGATCAAGGCGGCCCAGATCCAGGGGCTGTTCTGCATGTTCTTCAGGTGGCCGTACCAGGCGAAGGTCATAAAGATATTGCTGAGCGTCAGCAGGCCGATGGTGATAAGCAAAGGGTTCATGACATGATCTCCGGATAAGGCGCGCGGATTATCGGGCCTGGCGCAAACTTGCACAAGATGGTGGCGTCCCGGCACTGTGGTTTTTTTCATCACGACGCGTTCCTGTGGTTCCCGGGCCCGGTGGCGGGTAAACTGGTGGAAACGCCATGTCACCAAGGTTCAAGATGCAGTTTCCCACCATCGAAGATTTTGTCGGCAACACCCCCCTGGTGCGCTTGCAGCGGCTGGCCGGCCACACCCGCAGCCAGGTGCTGGTCAAGCTGGAAGGCAACAACCCGGCGGGCTCGGTCAAGGACAGGCCGGCGCTCAACATGATCCGCCAGGCCGAGGCCAGGGGCCGGATCCGGCCCGGCGACACCCTGATCGAAGCCACCAGCGGCAATACCGGCATCGCCCTGGCCATGGCCGCCGCCATCAAGGGCTACCGCATGGTGCTGATCATGCCCGACAACGCCACCGAAGAACGCAAGGCCTCGATGCGGGCCTATGGCGCCGAGCTGATCCTGGTCAGCAAGGAAGAAGGCATGGAGGGTGCCCGGGACCTGGCCGATAGCATGGCCGCCGAGGGCAAGGGCGTCATCCTGGATCAGTTCAACAACCCGGACAATCCGCAAGCCCACCTGCTGACCACCGGGCCGGAGATCTGGCGCCAGACCGGGGGACTGCTCACCCACTTTGTGTCCAGCATGGGCACCACCGGCACCATCATGGGGGTGTCGCAATACCTGAAGCAGCAGAACCCCGCCATACAAATCGTCGGCCTGCAGCCCGGCGAGGGCAGCCAGATCCCCGGTATCCGCCGCTGGCCCGAGGCCTACCTGCCGGGCATTTTCGACAAGAGCCGGGTGGATCAGGTGCTGGACATCGGCGAGGCGGAGGCGGTGGACACCATGCTCCGGCTGGCGCGGGAGGAAGGCATCTTCTGCGGGATCAGTTCCGGCGGCGCCGTGGCCGGCGCCCTCCGGCTGGCGGAGCAGGTCGACGATGCCCTGATCGTGGCCATCATCTGCGACCGGGGCGATCGCTACCTGTCATCCGGGGTGTTCAACGGCATCCAGGCTTGAAGCCGATCGCTGGAAGCTTGAAGATGGCCGGCTTCCGGCTTCCGGCTTCCGGCTTCCGGCTTCCGGCTTCCGGCTTCCGGCTTCCGGCTTCCGGCTTCCGGCTTCCGGCTTTATGGCTCAGGACGCTTTCTGCCCCCGGGCGCGCCGCCATTCCCGCCAGGGAGCCCGGCGGCCGCCGGGGCTGCCATTCAGTACCAGGTGGGCGGCCAGGCCGAACACCACGCCCCACAGGGCCGACGACAGCCCGTACAGCGACAGCCCCGAGGCGGTGACGATAAAGGCGATCAGCGCGGCTTCCCGCCCCTTCGGCTCCTCCAGCGCGGTCACCAGATTGCCGCCGATGGCGCCGAGCAGGGCCAGGCCGGCCAGCACCGCCACGAAGGCCACCGGCAGCGAGGTGAACAGGCTCACTATGGTGCCGGCGAAGAGGCCGCCCACCAGGTAGAAGACGCCGTTGAACACCCCGGCCACATAGCGCCGCTTGGGATCCTCATGGGCGTCCTTGCCGGCGCAGATGGCGGCGGTGATGGCGGCCACCACTATGCTGATGCCGCCGAACAGCGCCATGGGCAGGGACACCAGGCTGGTCACGCCGAGCACGGGCCTGGCCCCGACCGGGTAGCCGGCGCCATGCAGTATCGCCATGCCCGGCAGGAACTGGCCGGACAGGCTGACCAGTACCAGCGGCAGCGCCAGGCCCAGGGTGGCGGCCAGCGACCATTCCGGCCGGATCAGTTGCGGGGTGGCCAGCTCCCAGCGCAGGCCGGCCAGCGACGCCCCCTCCAGCACCATCGCCAGCAGTATGCCGGCCAGCAGCAGCAGGATCAGGCTGTACTTGGGCCAGAGCCGGCGACACAGCAGATAGGCGGCCAGCATGCCGAGGGCCAGGGCGGGGGAGCCGTCGATGGCGGTGAAGGCACCCACCCCGAACTGGAACAGGATGCCGGCCATCATGCCGGCGGCCACGCCTTTGGGAATGGCGCGCACCAGGGCGTCGAAGCTGCCGGATAGGCCGATCACCAGGGTGATGGCGGCGGCGGTAAGGTAGGCGCCCACCGCCTCGTTGAGCGACAGCCCGGGAAACAGGGTCACCAGCAGGGCGGTGCCCGGGGCCGACCAGGCGGTGACCACGGGCACCCTGAGCCAGAGCGACAGCACCATGCCGGAGACGGCGGCACCGAGGGAAATGGCCCATACCCAGGAGGTCATCATCTCCTGGGACACGCCGGCGCTGGCGCCGGCCTGGAAGAAGATGGCGAGCGGCCCGGCGTAGGACACCAGCACCGCCAGAAAGCCCGCGGCCACCGCCGGCAGCGACAGATCGCGCAGAAAAGAGGTCATATCCGGCTCCTTCTGAAAATAAAGCAATATGAGGGATAAATAGCGGGTTCTATCAGGCCGCGATAAACTTTCGGAGTCGCCCAATCCAGTAGCACCCATGCTCAAATAGGCGGACAAAGGGAACGGCTCCGCCGACCGTCACATGCCAGGGATGGCATGTGCCGAGCGACACATGGATGTGCTTGAAGCGTGTCGGCGGAGTTGGCCCAGTTACCTCTTTATCTACGGTTACAGTCAAGCACCGGATCAGTGACCAAAGCGCCAGCCTGTCGACCTGTAGCTCTCTATTTAAAAGGGGGCC
>NZ_NMUO01000121.1 GCF_002237365.1 Zobellella denitrificans | reverse complement strand
ATTAACCTCAGTGCAACTGGTATCTGACTGCGTCAGTAGAGTATCGACTTATACATGTTGCCGATGCTCTGATTGGTGTGTCTTTTCGCAGTCTTCGCGCTGATCGCGGTGGCGCCACCTCTTGATTCGTCGGCGGCGACGGTTGTGTATAAGAGCCGAAGCCCAGGCTGAGGAAGAAGCCCGCCTGGCCGCCGAAGCGGCGGCGCGCGCCGAGGAAGAAGCCCGCCAGGCGGTGGAAGAAGAAGCCCGGCTGGCGGCCGAGGAGGAAGCGGCAGAGCAGGCCCGGCTGGCCGAAGAGGCTGCCCGGGTCGAGGCCGAAGCGGCCAAGGCGCCCAAACAGGGCTTCTTTGCCCGCCTCAGGCAGGGCCTGCTCAAGACCCGGCAGAACCTGGGTTCCGGCTTCTTCGGTCTGTTCCGCGGCAAGAAGATCGACGACGAGCTGTTCGAGGAGCTGGAAACCCAGCTGCTCACCGCCGATTTGGGGGTGGAAACCACCATGTCGATCATCGACAACCTGACCCGTCAGGCCAGCCGTCGCCAGTTGAAGGACGGCGAGGCGCTGTACGAGCTGCTGAAGGAAGAAATGGGCGAGATCCTGGCCAAGGTGGACAAGCCGCTTGAGATCGACGGCGGGCACCAGCCCTTCGTCATCCTGATGGTGGGCGTCAACGGCGTGGGCAAAACCACCACCATCGGCAAGCTGGCGCGCCAGTTCCAGGCCGAGGGCAAGTCGGTGATGCTGGCCGCCGGCGATACCTTCCGCGCCGCGGCGGTGGAGCAGCTGCAGGTGTGGGGCGAGCGCAACCGGATACCGGTGATCGCCCAGCACACCGGCGCCGACGCGGCCTCGGTGATCTTCGACGCGGTGCAGGCGGCCAAGGCGCGCAAGATAGACGTGCTGATCGCCGACACCGCCGGTCGCCTGCAGAACAAGGCGCACCTGATGGAGGAGCTGAAGAAAATCGTGCGGGTGATGCAGAAGGTGGACGCCGCCGCGCCGCACGAGATCATGCTGACCCTGGACGCCGGCACCGGCCAGAACGCCCTCAGCCAGGCCAAGATCTTCAACGAGGCCGTGCCCATTACCGGCATCACCCTGAGCAAGCTGGACGGCACCGCCAAGGGCGGGGTCATCTTCGCGGTGGCCGACAAGTTCGGCATTCCCATCCGCTATATCGGGGTGGGCGAGAAAATCGACGATCTGCGCCCCTTCAACTCGAAGGAATTTATCGACGCTCTCTTTAGCCGGGAAGAATAAATGATCCGCTTCGAGCAGGTTAGCAAGGTATATAGCGGGGGCTTTCAGGCCCTGCAGAAGGTCAGCTTTCACCTGCAAAAGGGTGAGATGGCGTACCTGACCGGCCACTCCGGGGCCGGCAAGAGTACCCTGCTCAAGCTGATCAGCGTGATGGAAAGGCCCACCGACGGCCGGGTGTTCTTCAACGGCCAGGACGTGAGCCGCATCCGCCGCGGCGACATCCCCTATGTGCGCCGGCGCATCGGCATGATTTTTCAGGATCACCACCTGATCAACGGCCGCACCGTGTTCGACAACGTGGCCCTGCCGCTGGTGATCGAGGGCTACAGCCATCAGGACATCCGCCGGCGGGTGTCGGCGGCCCTGGACAAGGTCGGTCTGCACGGCAAGGATCGCTACTTTCCGCCCATGCTCTCCGGTGGCGAGCAACAGCGGGTGGGCATCGCCCGGGCCATCGTCAACAAGCCCTCGCTGCTGCTGGCGGACGAGCCCACCGGCAACCTGGATCCGGAGCTGTCGATGGAAATACTGCGCCTGTTCGAGGCCTTCAACCGGGTGGGGGTGAGCGTGCTGATCGCCACCCACGACACCGGCCTGATCAATGCCCTGCGCTACCGCACCCTGACCCTCAATGCCGGCCGTATGCAGGTGGAGGAGCCCGCATGAGCAAGCAAGGACACAAAGTGGTCTGGCACCGGCGCCTGGCCATGTACTGGGTGGATCATCTGCGTCAGCTGTTCGCCAGCCTGGGCGAGCTGTGGCGCACTCCCCTGAGTTCATTGATGACCATAGCGGTGCTGGGGGTCAGCCTGGCGCTGCCGGCCAGCTTCTATGTGTTGCTGAAGAACGCCGAATCGGTCAGCCGGGCCTGGCAGAGCCAGGCCCAGATCAGCCTCTATCTGCAGCAGGGGGTGACCGAGGCTCAGCTGACCGACTTGCAGCAGCGCTTGTCCCAGCTGGAGGAGATCGACAGGGTCACCTATATCAGCCCCGAACAGGGACTGGCCGACTTCAGCGGCGCCGCCGGCTTCGCCGAGGCGCTGTCATTGCTCGAAGACAACCCGCTGCCGGCGGTGTTTATCCTCAACCTGTCCGAGAGCGGACGAGCCCCGGATGCGGCCGAGCTGCTGCTGGCCGACATGCATGCCGAACCGGCGGTGGCCTCGGCCCGGCTGGACATGGCCTGGCTGGCCCGGCTGTCGGGCATCGTGGATCTGCTGCGCCAGGCGGTGGTGGGCATGGCGGTGCTGCTGCTGGCCGGGGTGCTGCTGGTGGTGAGCAACACCCTGCGGCTCAACATCCTCAACTGCCGCCACGAGATCCAGGTGATGAAGCTGGTGGGCGCCACCGACGGTTTTATCCAGCGGCCCTTCCTGTATGTCGGCCTGTGGTACGGCATTATCGGCGGTTTGCTGGCCTGGTGGCTGACCCTGGTGATGGTGTTCTGGCTCAGTCACAAGGTCAGCGCCCTGGCGGCGCTCTACCAGAGCGATTTTCACCTGCTGGGCCTGGGCGTGCAGGAAAGCCTGTGGCTGCTGCTTACGGCGACCCTGCTCAGCCTGCTGGCCTCGGGCTTTTCGGTGCGCCGCCATATCAGGGCCATCGAGCCGGGTTGAACTTTTGTCCCCGATTGCGGTCTCATTTGCGCAGCGAGGGGCGATCCGGCTTGACATTTGGTATAAGATAAATAAATTTTCCGCAGCCCGGTGGGTACGGAACCAGACAATCAAGGTCATTGCAGGGTGCGAACCGCAGCCGTTTGATACGGAGTCATGTAATGAACACGAGTTTGATGACGACAGATTTTCAGCGCCACTTTGCCCTGGTCCCCCAGGGCAGCCTGGAGGCCTATATCCAGGCGGTAAACACCATTCCCGTGCTCAGCGCGGAAGAAGAAAAATCCCTGGCCGAACGGCTGCAGAACGACGGCGATCTGAGCGCAGCCCGGCAGTTGATCATGTCTCATCTGCGCTTCGTGGTGCACATCGCCAAGAGCTATTCCGGTTACGGCCTGCCCCAGGCCGACCTGATCCAGGAAGGCAACATCGGCCTGATGAAGGCGGTGAAGCGCTTCGATCCTACCGTGGGCGTGCGGCTGGTGTCCTTCGCCGTGCACTGGATCAAGGCCGAGATCCACGAATACGTGCTGCGTAACTGGCGGGTAGTCAAGGTGGCCACCACCAAGGCCCAGCGCAAGCTGTTCTTCAACCTGCGCAAGTCCAAAAAGCGGCTGGGCTGGTTCAACCAGCAGGAAGTGGACACCGTCGCCCAGGATCTGGGGGTGTCCCCCGCCGAGGTGCTGGAGATGGAATCCCGCATGAGCGCCCAGGATCAGGCCTTCGACCTGGCCTCGGACGATGACGACAAGGATTCCAGCTTTGCACCGGTACACTACCTGGAGGACAAGAGTTCCGACGTGGCCTGGCAGGTGGAAGAGGCCAACTGGGAGCAGACCGCCAACCGCCGCCTGCGCGCCGCCCTGGACAGCCTGGACGAACGCAGCCGCCGCATCATCCAGGCCCGCTGGCTGGAGGAAGACGACAAGACCACGTTGCAGAGCCTGGCCGACGAGTACGGGGTCTCCGCCGAGCGTATCCGCCAACTGGAAAAAACCGCCTTGAAGAAACTCAAGGCCGCCATGGATGCCTGAGCGACAAGAAATCAGTGATCAAAGGCCCCGGACGGGGCCTTTTTTCCGTACGCATATCAACCATTGGAAAGCAGGATAGCCCCCATGAAAATTCTGAAGCATCTGTTCGACAACAACCGGGAATGGGCCGAAAAGATCAAGGCCGAGGATCCCACCTTCTTCGAGCAGTTGTCCTTGCAGCAGGCGCCCGAATACCTGTGGATCGGCTGCTCCGACAGCCGGGTGCCCGCCAACCAGCTGACCGGCCTGCTGCCCGGCGACGTGTTCGTGCACCGTAATGTGGCCAACCTGGTGGTGCATACGGACTTCAACTGCCTGTCGGTGGTACAATACGCCGTCGAAGCGCTCAAGGTGAAACACATCATCGTCTGCGGCCACTACGGCTGCGGCGGCGTTCTGGCCGCCATGCAGAACAAGGAACTGGGGCTCATCGACAACTGGCTGCGCAATATCAAGGACATCTACTACAAACACCAGGAAGCGCTGGAAGCGATAGAAGACCAGCAGGTGCGGGAAGACTACATGTGCGAGCTGAACGTGGTGGAGCAGGTGGCCAACCTGTGCCACACCACCATAGTGCAGAACGCCTGGAAGCGCGGCCAGCCGCTGTCGGTGCACGGCTGGGTGTACGGCATTAAGGATGGCAAGCTGCACGATCTGGACGTATGCGTGACCGGGGTGGAGCAGATCCCCGACGTCTACCGCATCTTCCGCCAGCGGATACTGGGTAAATAGCGACTATCTGAATTATTTAGGAAAACTCCATGAGACGTGAATTGGCCATTGAATTTTCCCGGGTGACCGAAGCGGCCGCCCTGGCGGGCTACAAGTGGTTGGGCCGGGGCGACAAGAACATCGCCGATGCGGCCGCGGTGGCGGCCATGCGTCATGTGCTGAACGAAATTGAGATCAGCGGCGAGGTGGTGATCGGCGAGGGCGAGATTGACGAGGCGCCCATGCTCTATATCGGCGAGCAGGTCGGCCTGGGCGGCGACGAGGTGGATATCGCGGTGGACCCCATCGAGGGCACCCGCATGACCGCCATGGGCCAGTCCAACGCCCTGGCGGTGATGGCGGTGGGCGAGAAGGGCGCCTTCCTGCGCGCCCCCGACATGTATATGGAAAAGCTGATCGTCGGCGCCGGCGCCAAGGGCGCCATCGATCTGGACAAATCCCTCGAGCAGAACATCAAGGCGGTGGCGAAAGCCCTCAACAAGCCCCTGTCCCGCGTTACCGTGATCACCCTGGCCAAGCCGCGCCACGACAAGGCGATCAAGACCATGCAGGGCCTGGGCGTGCGGGTGTTCGCCATTCCCGACGGCGACGTGGCCGCGTCCATCCTGGCCTGCATTCCGGAAAGCGAGGTGGACATGCTCTACGGCGTGGGCGGGGCGCCCGAGGGGGTGATTTCCGCTGCCGTGGTGCGCGCCCTGGACGGCGACATGCAGGCCCGGCTGGTGCCGCGCTATGAAGTGAAGGGTCCGAGCGAAGAGAGCCTGGAGCTGGGCCGGCAGGAGATCGAGCGCTGCAAGCAGATGGGCATCGAGGTCGGCAAGATATTGAAGCTGGAAGAGATGGCCCGCACCGACAACGTCATCTTCGCCGCCACCGGCATCACCAAGGGCGACCTGCTGGAAGGCATCAGCAGCGACGGCCATTACGCCCACACCGAAACCCTGGTGATCCGCGGCAAGTCCCGCACCATCCGCCGTATCCGCTCGACCCATATCCTGTCGCGCAAGGACAAGAGGCTGCAGGAAATCATCCTGTAATTTGCCGGCGGTTGGCGGCGGAACAGGGGGATGCTTCGGCATCCCTTTCTATTTAGTGCGCCGCTCTCCGCGCCAGGCCTGTGTCTCAGCTTCCCTGGCCGCCCTTGGTCAGCGCCACCGGATCCAGCAGCTTGCGTAGCTGCTCCTCCGTCAGGCCGCTGTGCTCCAGCGCCACCTCCAGTATGGGCCTGCCCTCGGCATAGGCCTTTTTCGCGATCTCGGCGGCTTTGGCGTAGCCGATCACCGGGTTGAGGGCGGTCACCAGTATGGGGTTCCTGGCCAGGCTCTGGTCGATATGGGCCTGGTTGACGGTAAAGCCGGCGATGGTATCGGCCAGCAGCGGGGTGCTGTTGGCCAGCAGCCGGGTCATGGTGAGCAGGTTGTTGGCCACCAGCGGCAGCATGACGTTGAGCTGGAAGTTGCCGGACTGGCCGGCCACCGTGATGGCGCAGTCCAGCCCGATCACCTGGGCCGCGACCATGGCCACCGCCTCGGGGATCACCGGGTTGACCTTGCCGGGCATGATGGAGGAGCCGGGTTGCAGCGCCGGCAGCTGGATCTCGGCCAGGCCGGTGAGCGGGCCCGAGTTCATCCAGCGCAGGTCGTTGGCGATTTTCATCAGCGCCACCGCCAGGGTCTTGAGCTGGCCGGACAGCTCCACCGCCGTGTCCTGGCTGCTCAGGCTGTAGAAGTAGTCGTCCGCCGGACAGAAGTCGAGGCCGGTGTGGCGGTTGAGGTAGTCGCAGGCCAGTTCGGCCTGGCGCGGATCGGCGTTGATGCCGGTGCCGATGGCGGTGCCGCCCAGGGCCAGCTGCTGCAGCCGGCTCTGCAGCCCTTCCAGCCGCTCCCGGCCATGGCGCACCTGGGTGGCCCAGCCGCCCAGCTCCTGGTCGAAGCGCAGGGGCATGGCGTCCATCAGGTGGGTGCGGCCGGTCTTGACCAGGCCGCCGAGCTGCTCGGCCTTGGTGAGAATGGCCTGCTCCAGCCGGTGCAGGGCGGGCAGCAGCTCGCGGCTGAGGGCGAGGGCGGCGCTGACGTGGATGGCGGAGGGGATGACGTCGTTGGAGCTTTGCCCCATGTTGACGTCGTCGTTGGCACCCACGGGACGGCCCAGGCTGGCGGTGGCCAGGTGGGCCAGTACCTCGTTCAGGTTCATGTTGGTGCTGGTGCCGGAGCCGGTCTGGTAGACGTCGATGGGAAAGGCGTCGGCATGGCGGCCGGCGATGACCTCTTCGGCGGCCTTGATGATGGCGTCGGCCTTGTCCTGCTCCAGCCGCTTGAGTTCACCGTTGGCGTGGGCGCAGGCGGCCTTGATCTTGGCCAGGGCCCGGATAAAGGCGCCGGGCAGGTGCTGGCCGGAAATGGGGAAGTTGTTGATGGCGCGTTGGGTCTGGGCGCCGTAGAGGGCATCGGCGGGCACCTGGATGTCGCCCATGGAGTCCCGTTCGGTTCTCATCTTCATTACCCTTTCCTTCTGTTGTTGGCCTGGGGCTGCGAAAACAAGGTGCTGCTATTCTTTGATTTCCCTTTGGGCTGGGGAGTTTCCTTTTTCGGTCTGGCTGAAGTGGGACAGGTGCCTCCCCCGGTTTGTTGGCAACGCCGTCTGTTATCATCTTATCCGTCGGCCAAAGGGCCAACGCCGTCGACACGCTTCAAGCACATCCCTGTGACGCTCGGCACATGCCTTCCTGGCATGTGACGGTCGACGGAGCCGTTCCCTTTGTCCGCCTGTTTTGCTCGGGAGTCGCCTGCTCAATATTGGCTGACGGCTTTTTGGCAGCATGTCCCAGCCTTTATTCATACAGACAACAGCTTAGCACCGCCTCCCGGGGCCGGAAGCCCTGGCCCTGCAAAAAGGCGGCAAGGCCCTCCCGCTCCCCGTCCGGCGCCTGGGCCGGATCGCAGTCGAGCCGGGTCAGGCCCGCCGCCTTCGCCTCCTGTTTTACCTGGCGCAGCAGCTCCTGGCCTATGCCCCGGCGGCGGGTCAGGTCGCGCACCGCGATAAACTCGAGAGTGTCTTCCCGGCGCCAGGCCAGGGCCACCGCCCGGTCGTTGAAGGTGGCGAGGTAGAGCATCGCCTGGTCGGGCGGTGTCCGGCCCTGCAGGATCAGCTCGGCGTGGTGGCGGTGTTGTTCGGGCAGTCGGGAGAGGCAATGTACAGTCAGGCGCATAGTCTTGTCCTTGGCCATAAAAACGGAAGTTTACCACGACCCGCGGGCTCGGGATCGACAAGGCGGCCCCGCCATTGCATCATGAAGTCCGGCATCCCGCGCAGGAGAGGTTCCAGTCCGCCATGAGTGCAGACACCACAGCGATAAACCGGCACATGACCCATTTCGACCGGCACCACAGCTTCTGGCTGTTCGGCTACGGCTCCCTTATCTGGAAGGCGGATTTTCCCTTTTTGGAGCGGCGCCCGGCCTGGATCCGCGGCTGGTCCCGCCGCTTCTGGCAGGGCTCTCACGATCACCGGGGCACGCCCGAGGCGCCCGGGCGGGTGGTGACCCTGGTACGGGAGCCGGGCGCGCGCTGCCATGGCATGGCCTACCGCATCCGGCCCGACACCCTGAGCGCCCTGGATCTGCGCGAGAAGAACGGCTACCTGCGGGAGAAGGTCGAGCTGCACCTGGACGGGGGCGGTGTGGAGGAGGGGCTCATCTACCTGGCCACCGCCGACAACGCCGCCTTCCTGGGCGAGGCGCCGCTCGCGGTGATGGCCGACCAGATCGCCAGGGCCAGCGGGCCGAGCGGCAGCAACCGGGACTACCTGCTCAACCTGGCCCGGGCCCTGGCGGAGCAGGGGGTGGCCGATCCCCATATCGACGCGCTGGCGGCGGCGCTGCCCGAATTGGCCTGAACCGGCGCCGGGAACGGGTTATACTGCCGGCCCAAGTGGCGAGGTGTTGTATGGAATGTCGAAGCGGTTGCGGTGCCTGTTGCATCGCCCCCAGTATCAGTGGGCCCATACCGGGCATGCCGAAGGGCAAGGCCGCCGGCGAGGCCTGTATCCATCTGCTGGGAGACAGGCGCTGCGGCCTGTTCGGCAAGCCGGAGCGGCCGCCGGTGTGCGATCGCTTCCAGGCCGCCGAGGACGTGTGCGGCACCAGCCGCGAGCAGGCGCTCTGGCTGCTGACCGAGCTGGAATCAGCGACGCGCTAGCCAGGGCTGAGGGTCGATGGCCTGGCCCTGGTAACGGATCTCGAAATAGAGCCCGGGCTGGCTCTGGCCGCCGCTTTCACCACTGAGGGCGATGGCCTGGCCGGCACTGACCTTGTCGCCCGGGCCCTTGAGCAGGGACTGGTTGTGGCCATAGAGGCTCAGGTAGCCCTTGCCGTGATCGATCACCATCACCATGCCGAAACCGTTGAGCCAGTCGGCGTACACCACCTGGCCGTTGGCCACCGCCTTCACTTCCTGTCCCGGCCGGCCGCCGATCAGCAGCCCCTTCCAGGTCAACTCGCCGGTGCGACGCGTGCCGAAGCGGTGCAGCAACTGGCCCTGCAGGGGCCAGGGCAGGCTGCCCCTGGCCCC
>NZ_NMUO01000122.1 GCF_002237365.1 Zobellella denitrificans | reverse complement strand
CACACCCAGTAGCCGAACAGGGTGGTGGGGTAGGCCTGGAACAGCACCGAGAGCCAGGCCTCGGCGTTCCACTGCCGGTAGGTGATCTCAAGCACCTCCACCCCGTTGAACAGCACACTCAGGCCGAGCAGCGGCAGCGTGAGCGCCAGTATCAGGACGGGGAAATCGATCCCCTGTTCGACGAGCCGCCGGCACCGGCCCCGAGGGGCGAGCCCGTGGTTGTTGCGCCCCAGCCGAAAGCCGAGCCCGTGGCCGAACCCGAGCCACAGCCGGCGTTCACGCCCGAGCCCGAGCCCCTGGCCGAACCCGAGCCGGCTCCGGTGCTGCGCGAGGTACCCAAGACCTGGCAGGATGTCTATGTGATCAACCTGATGGCCCGACCCAACCAGAAACTGGAAGGCCACGCCCTGATGCGGGCCCTGACCGATTCCGGTTTCTGCTTCGGCGACATGGACATTTTCCACCGTCACCAGACCCCGACCGGCCAGGGCGAGGTGCTGTTCAGCCTGATCAACATGGTCAAGCCGGGCACCTTCAATCCCAACGCCATGGCCGGCTTCAGCACGCCCGGGGTATCGATCTTCATGCAGTTGCCCAAACCCGGCATGGCCAAGAACCATTTCAACCTGATGGTGCAGACCGCCGAAAACCTGGCCGAGGATTTGGATGCCCTGCTGTTCGACGCCGAGCGCTCGCCCCTGAGTCCGGACTACCTGGCCCACTGCCGCGAGCAGTTGCGGGACTACGACAGCCAGGCCCGCTAATCCCCATTCTGTTGTCAAAGTGCGGCCGGGTGCCGCACTTTTTGTTTGAGCGAAGATCCCATGAGCGACGTCAAAGCCCGAATCCTTGCCCTGCGCGAGCAACTCGATAGCTACAACTACCAGTATTACGTGGAAGACGCGCCCAGCGTGCCCGACGCCGAGTACGACCGGCTGATGCGGGAGCTGGTGGCGCTGGAGCAGGTCCACCCCGAGCTGCTGGACCCGGACTCTCCCAGCCAGAAGGTGGGCGGGGCACCGGTGTCCGCCTTTCCCGAGGTGCAGCATGCCCTGCCCATGCTGTCCCTCGACAACGTGTTCAGCGACGAGGAGCTGGCCGCTTTCGAAAAGCGGGTGATGGACCGGCTGGACCGGGCCGAGCCGCTCGAGTTCTGCTGCGAGCCCAAGCTCGATGGCCTGGCGGTCAGCCTGGTGTACGAGCAGGGCCGCCTGGTGCAGGCGGCCACCCGGGGCGATGGCAGCACCGGCGAGGGCATCACCGAGAACGTGCGCACCATTCGTGCCGTGCCGCTGAAGCTGAAAGGGGAGGGCTGGCCGGCCCGGCTCGAGGTGCGCGGCGAGGTGTACATGCCCCGGGCCGGTTTTGAGAAAATGAACGAAGATGCCCGGGCCGAGGGCGGCAAGGTGTTCGCCAACCCGCGCAATGCCGCCGCCGGCAGCCTGCGCCAGCTCGACTCCCGCGTCACCGCCCGGCGACCGCTGGCGTTCTATTGCTACGGGGTCGGCCTGGTGGAGGGCGACGCCCTGGCCGAGCGCCACTTCGACATCCTGCAACAGTTGAAGGGCTGGGGACTGCCGGTGTGTCCCGAGATCAAGCGGGTGCAGGGCCGGGCCGGCTGTCAGGCCTACCATGACGACATCCTGGCGCGACGCGACCGGTTGCCCTACGAGATCGACGGCGTGGTCTACAAGGTGGACGAACTGGCCCTGCAGCAGCAATTGGGCTTTGTGGCCCGGGCGCCGCGCTGGGCCACCGCCCACAAGTTTCCGGCCCAGGAAGAGCTGACCCGGCTGCTGAAGGTGGAGTTCCAGGTGGGGCGCACCGGGGCCATCACCCCGGTGGCCAAGCTGGAGCCGGTGCCGGTGGCCGGGGTGACGGTGTCCAACGCCACCCTGCACAATGCCGACGAAATCGCCCGGCTGGGGGTCATGGTGGGCGACACCGTGATCGTGCGCCGGGCGGGGGATGTCATTCCCCAGGTGGTGGGCGTGGTGCTGGAGCGGCGTCCGGCAGACGCACAGCCCATCGTGTTCCCCGATCATTGCCCGGTCTGTGACGCCGAGATAGAACGGATCGAGGGCGAGGCGGTGGCCCGCTGTACCGGCGGCCTGTTCTGCGCCGCCCAGCGCAAGGAAGCCATCCGCCACTTCGCCTCCCGCAAGGCCCTGGACATCGAGGGCCTGGGCACCAAGCTGGTGGAACAACTGGTGGATCAGGAGCAGGTGAAGACGCCGGCGGATCTGTTCCACCTGAGCCAGGAGACCCTGGCCGGACTGGAGCGGATGGGCGAGAAGTCCGCCGCCAAGCTGCTGGCCGCCCTGGACAAGGCGCGTACCACCACGCTGCCGCGCTTTCTCTATGCCTTGGGGATCCGCGAAGTGGGGGAGGCCACGGCGCTCAACCTGGCCCGCCACTTCCTGACCCTGGAGGCGGTGATGCAGGCCGAGGTAGAGACCCTGCTGGCGGTGCCGGACGTGGGCGAGGTGGTGGCCAAGCATATCTACTACTTCTTCCGCCAACCCCATAACCAGGAGGTGGTGCGGGCGCTGGTGAGCCCGCGGGTGCAGGGCGGTTGCGGCCTGCACTGGCCGGCGATCGAGGCCGTGCCGGTCGCTGCCCAGCCGCTGGCGGGGCAGACCTTCGTGCTTACCGGCACCCTGAACCGGTTGTCGCGCAACGACGCCAAGGCGGCGCTCCAGGCCCTGGGCGCCAAGGTGGCCGGCTCGGTCTCGGCCAAGACCAGCCAGGTGGTGGCGGGCGAGGCCGCCGGCTCCAAGCTGGTCAAGGCCCAGGAACTGGGCGTGCCGGTGATGGATGAGGACGGGCTGCTGGCGCTGCTGGCCGGACACGGCTGGCAGCCCTGACGGAGAGGGGCTGCCAGCCCCTTTGGTTACCTCAGGGGGTGGTGACGGCGGTAAAGTCCTGGCCCATGCGGCGGAAGGCGTTCAGAGTCAGGCCCTTGTCCCGGATTTCCAGGTAGTGCAGCCTGCCGTCGGCACTGATCACCAGGGTCATGTCCTGACCGGCGCGCAGGTTGCTGAGTGGCTTGTAGGACGGCTCGGCCCGCACCAGGGCGATCAGATCCTGGCCCGGCAGCTGCCACTGGCGGAACAGGGCCGCCAGGGTATCCCCCTGGCCCAGGGTATGGTCGATGCGCCGGCCGCCCTCGGGCACCGGTATTTCCCGGGTCAGGGACGGCTCCAGAGCAATAGTGAGGCTGCCGGTAACGGGCCCCTGCGGGGCCGGCGGCGCCGGTTGCCAGGCCAGCAACAACAGCCACAGCGGCACCAGCACCATCAGGCCGGTGCGGTGTGTCCTGGGCAGCTGGCGCAGTGCCGACAAGGCCCTGCCCACCCCTTGCCGGGCAGGCAGGGTCAACTGGTTCAATTTGGTGCCGAAGGACTCCGGCGTATTACGTTTGGTGACTGGTCTTCGTCTGGTCATGTATAGGCCCTCGCGGGCACAAGTGTATCCGTGGGCCGGTCGCCCGACAAGCGGCGGATAAGGCCCTTTTTCCGCCATGTCCGCTTTTGTTCTGCCCGTCTCCGGCCGCCATCCCGGCCCGCTTCGACAAAGCGTTTAACCCGCCCCGGCCGGGTGCTAAAATGGTCGCCACTTCTAACGTTTCAGGCTCGTTTGGGCTTTTCACCAGCTTAAGGCAGAAAAATGACAGTTAAAACGCGGTTTGCTCCCAGCCCCACCGGTTTCCTCCATGTCGGTGGCGCGCGCACGGCTTTGTACTCCTGGCTTTACGCCCGTCATCACCAGGGCGAGTTCGTCCTGCGCATCGAAGATACCGATCTGGAGCGCTCCACCCAGGAGGCCATCGACGCCATTCTCGAGGGCATGAACTGGCTGGGCCTGGGCTGGGACGAGGGCCCCTACTATCAGACCCGGCGTTTTGACCGTTACAACGAGCTGATCGACCGGCTGCTGGCCGAGGGCAAGGCCTACAAGTGCTACTGCTCCAGGGAGCGGCTGGAAGCCCTGCGCGAGCAGCAGATGGCCAACGGTGAAAAGCCCCGCTACGACGGCACCTGTCGCCATGGTGGGCATGAGCATCCCGCCGGCACGCCCCATGTGATCCGTTTCAAGAACCCGACCGACGGCGCCGTGGTGTTCGAGGACCACGTGCGCGGCCATATCGAGATCGCCAACCGGGAGATGGACGACCTGATCATCCGCCGCACCGACGGTGCGCCCACCTACAACTTCTGTGTGGTGGTGGACGACTGGGACATGGCCATCACCCATGTGGTGCGTGGCGAGGATCACATCAACAACACCCCCCGCCAGATCAATATCTACCATGCCCTGGGCGCGCCCGTGCCCGAGTTCGCCCATGTGTCCATGATCCTGGGCGACGACGGTGCCAAGCTGTCCAAGCGCCACGGCGCCGTCAGCGTGATGCAGTACCGGGACGACGGCTACCTGCCCCAGGCCCTGCTCAACTATCTGGTGCGGCTGGGCTGGTCCAACGGCGACCAGGAGATTTTCTCCCTGGCGGAGATGGTGTCCCTGTTCTCCCTCGACGCCATCAGCAAGTCGGCTTCTGCCTTCAATACCGACAAGCTGTTGTGGCTGAACCAGCATTACATCAAGACCCTGCCGGCCGAGGAAGTGGCAGGCCACCTGGAATGGCATATGCGCGATCAGGGCATCGACTTCGGTCGGGGCCCGGCCCTGGCCGAGGTGGTGAGCCTGTACGCCGAACGCTGCCAGACCCTGAAGGAGCTGGCGGCCCAGAGCCGCTACCTGTTCGAGGATTTTTCCGCCTTCGAGGAGGGCGCGGCCAAGAAGCACCTGCGCCCGGTGGCGGCCGAGCCCCTGGCCCTGGCCCGCACCAGGCTGGCGGAGCTGGCCGACTGGCAGGCCGGCGCCATCCACGAGGTGATCAACGCCACCGCCGCCGAGCTGGAGCTGGGCATGGGCAAGGTGGGCATGCCGCTGCGGGTGGCGGTCACCGGCGTGGGCCAGTCGCCGGCCATCGACGGCGTTATGGCGCTGCTCGGCAAGGACAGGGTACTGGCGCGTATCGACATGGCCCTGGCCTTTATCGCCGAACGGGCCCAGGGCTAACCACCACCTTAAGCGATAGGCTTGAAGCTGGAAGCCAGAAGAAAAACAAACGGCGTCTTGAGACGGCGCCGTTTTTTATTACGCTTCCGGCTTCCGGCTTCCGGCTTCCGGCTTCCGGCTTCCGGCTTCCATCGCTTAAAAAATGACTGGTTGAACGGCTTTTTTTATTTTGTGGTTGACACTAAAGTGCCCCCTGCCTATTATGCGCCTCGCTCGCAGGGACAAGGTCCCCGAGAGACTTAAGCGGGGCTATAGCTCAGCTGGGAGAGCGCTTGCATGGCATGCAAGAGGTCGGCGGTTCGATCCCGCCTAGCTCCACCAAGATTTCTTGGTAACCCCTTAAGTCATTTCTGCCAAATGGGGCTATAGCTCAGCTGGGAGAGCGCTTGCATGGCATGCAAGAGGTCGGCGGTTCGATCCCGCCTAGCTCCACCAAATTTGGTCGGTGGTTACAGTGGAAATGAATGAGGTCGGCGACAAAGGTTGCCCCGTTCGATTCCGCCTAGCTCCACCAGGCGGCAGAAAAACACCAGTAAAACAGCATTGTTTTGGGGCTATAGCTCAGCTGGGAGAGCGCTTGCATGGCATGCAAGAGGTCGGCGGTTCGATCCCGCCTAGCTCCACCAAAACAATCTGACCCGAATTCGGGGCTATAGCTCAGCTGGGAGAGCGCTTGCATGGCATGCAAGAGGTCGGCGGTTCGATCCCGCCTAGCTCCACCATATTTAGTCGGTGGTTAGAGTGCATTGAACGAGGTCGGCGACAAAGGTTGCCCCGTTAGATCCCGCCTAGCTCCACCAAACAGAAAGCCGCTGCAGAGATGCAGCGGCTTTTTGCTTTTCCGTGGTTCCTCCGCCTCTGGCCTTTTTTGCCGCCGCCACGCACAATGGAAAAAACTCAAACGAGGCTGGTTTTATGGAGGCGTTCGCCGATATCTTTGCCCGGGCCTGCGCCCGCCACGGCGGCGAGGTCGCGCTCCGGCAGCGTATCGCCACCCCGCGCTGCACCCCCGACCAACTGGCGGCCATTCCCGACGACCGCTGGCTGTCTTCCTTCACCATGAGCCTGTTCCAGTCCGGCTTCGTCTGGGAGGTGATCCGCCAGAAGTGGCCCGATTTCGAGCGGGCCTTTTTCGGCTTCGCGCCGGAGAAGATGCTGCTGCTCGACGAGCATCACCTGGAACGGCTCAACAACGACGCCGCCATAGTGCGCCATGCGAAGAAAATTGCCGCCGTGCCGGTCAATGCCCGCATGGTGCTGGAACTGGGGAAGCCCCACGGCGGCTTCGGCGCCTTCGTGGCCAACTGGCCCGAGGCGGACCGGGTGGGACTCTGGCAGGAGATCAAACGCCATGGTCGCTTGCTGGGCGGCAATATCGCCGCCTATGGCCTGCGCCGTCTGGGGGTGGACACCTTTATCTTTACCCCCGACGTCACCGCCTACCTGATCAACCACCGGGTGGTCGACGCAGGGTTAGGCAGTCGCAAGGGCATGCAGCAGGCCCAGGCGGCCTTCAACGAGTGGCGCCGCCAGAGCGGGTTCGGCTTCGGCGAGATCAGCA
The DNA here is from genome assembly GCF_002237365.1 of Zobellella denitrificans. GTDB lineage: Bacteria > Pseudomonadota > Gammaproteobacteria > Enterobacterales > Aeromonadaceae > Oceanimonas > Oceanimonas denitrificans. Next base: position 2,491 of record NZ_NMUO01000122.1, on the reverse strand, counting down.
AGACCCTGGCCTGCTCCCTCGGTTAGGGCTCCAGGTAGGGGGTCAGGAAGGCGTGCACCTGGCGGGCGATCAGCGGCTGGGCCTCGGCGGTGGGGTGGATGCCGTCGTCCATCATCATGCCGTGCTCATTGAGCAGCGGGGCCACGAAGAAGGGCAGCAGCGGCAGTTCGTGCCGTTTGGCCAGCTTGTCGAAGATGCCCTCGAACTGCTCCAGGTAGCGGCGGCCGTAGTTGGGGGGCAGGCGAATTTCGGTCAGCACCACCCGGGCGCCGGCCCGGTCGGCGAGCGCTATCATGGTGTCGAGGTTGCGCTCGATAAGCGGGGGCGGCAGCCCGCGCAGGCCGTCGTTGCCGCCCAGCTCCAGCACCACCAGGCTGGGCTGGTGGCGTTCCAGCAGGGGCGGCAGCCGTTGCAGGCCGCCCTGGGTGGTATCGCCGCTGACGCTGGCGTTTACCACTTCCACATTGCGCCCCTCCCGGCGCCATTGCTCGGCCAGCAGCCGGGGCCAGGCCTGGTCGGCATTCATCCGGTAACCGGCGCTCAGGCTGTCGCCGAGGATCAGAACGGTGTTAGCATGGGCGACGGATGACACCAACAGCAGTATCGTCAAAAGGATACGAGGCATGACAACTTCTCCGATCATCAGGGTGGCCGGCCTGACCCACAGGGTCGGTCTGGGCGACACATCACTGACCATCCTTCAGGGGATAGGGCTGGAAGTCAAGCCCGGGCAGAGCCTGGCCCTGGTGGGGGCGTCCGGCTCCGGCAAGTCCACCCTGCTCGGGCTGCTGGCCGGCCTGGACATCGCCAGCGAGGGCGACATCGAGATCCGCGGCCAGTCCCTGGCCGCCCTGGACGAAGAGCAGCGGGCCTTGCTCAGGGCACGGCATATCGGTTTCGTGTTTCAGTCCTTCCTGCTGCTGCCCACCCTCACCGCCCTGGAAAACGTCATGCTGCCCGCCGAGCTGCAGGGCCGCAGCCAGTGCCGGGAACGGGCGTTGCAGCTGCTGGCACAGGTCGGACTGGCCGAGCGGGTGCGCCACTTTCCCAGCCAGCTGTCCGGCGGCGAGCAGCAGCGGGTGGCCATCGCCCGCGCCTTTATGACCGAGCCGGACATACTGCTGGCGGACGAGCCCACCGGCAACCTGGATCACCATACCGGTGCCCAGATCATCGAGCTGCTGTTCCGCCTGAACCGGGAGCACGGCACCACCCTGGTGATCGTCACCCACGACGAGGCCCTGGCCGGCCGTTGCGAGCGGCGCCTGCTGATGAGTGCCGGTCGCCTGGAGGAGCAGCATGCAGAGTCTTAGCTGGCGCCTGATCTGGCGCGAGGCGGGGCGGGGGCCGCTCCGGCTGTTTGTGCTGGCCCTGGCCCTGTGCGTGGCCAGCATTCTCAGCGTGAGCCTGGTGGCGGACCGCCTCAACAGCGCGCTCAAGGTGTCGGGGCGGGACTATATCGCCGCCGATCGTATCCTTACCGGCAGCCGGGCGGCCCGGGAGGAATGGCTGCGGGAGGCGGAAGGGCGGGGACTGGGAGTGTCCCGTACCCAGTCGTTCCAGAGCGTGCTGTTTGCCAACGACGAGCTGCAGCTGGCCAGCGTCCGGGCGGTGGACGACGCTTTTCCGTTTTACGGTGAACTCCAGTTGAGCCCCGCCGGCCGGGTACGGCCGGGCACCATCTGGCTGTCCGCCCGCCTCCTGGCGCTGCTACAACTGCAACCAGGCGACAAGGTCGAACTCGGCAATATCGAACTCGAGGTGGCGGGAGAACTGGTGAAGGAGCCGGACGAGGGCTTCTCGCCCTTCCTGCTGGCGCCGCGCGCGCTGATCCACCTGGACGACGTGGCCGCCACCGGCATCTTTATGGAGGGCAGCCGGGCCCGTTACCGCTACCTGTTCCGGGGCGATGAGGCCGGGCTGCAGGCCTATGCCGACTGGCTGCGGCCGCAGCTGCAGCAGGGCCAGCGCTGGCGCGGCCCGGACGACGCCGATACCCCGGTGGCCCGCTCCATCAGCCGGGCCGAACAGTTCTTCCGGCTGGCGTCGCCCACCGGGGTGCTGCTCGGCATCCTGGCCATGGCCATCGCCCTCGGCTATTTCTCCCGCCGGGAGCAGGATCGCATCGCCCTGCTCAAGACCCTGGGCGCGGGGCGCCGGCAACTGCTGGCCTGGCTCGGCCGGCTGCTGGCCGGTCTGCTGCTGCTGGGGGCCGGCCTGGGTGCCCTGGCGGGCTACGGCCTGCACAAGCTTATCCTGCTGAGCCTGGGGGAGGTGCTCGACATCCCGCTGCCGCCGCCGTCCATCATGCCCTTCGCGGTGGCGGCGGGGCTGGCGCTGCTCACCACCCTGATGCTGTCGGTGGTGCCCCTGCTGCGGCTGTTGCGGGTGCCGCCCCTGCGGGTGCTGCGCAATGAGGCCGAGGCCCGCATCTCTCCGTGGTGGAGCGCCGGCATACTGCTGGCGGGCAACCTCGGCCCCGTCCTTTTTA